>JBHIWX010000001.1:0-113249 GCA_041987205.1 Rhizobiaceae bacterium
CTGCGGATCGATCGTCGCGCCTTCGGCCTCGAAGATGCCAGCGAGCCATTCGGCAGCCCATGCGCGCTCGGCTGCGTCGTCAATCCGCGCCAGCGGCTGCAACAGCAGATGCAACGCAGCGATGAACTGGAAGAGCGCCTGCGCCGGGCCATGGCCGCGCGCCTGCATCGGCACGGCCGGGACCTGGCGGCGCTGCGGCGCGGTCTGTGGTTGCTGCGGCCGGCCCAGCGCCTTGCCGCCGAGCGATCCTGCCATCTTTTCCAGATGGAGCAGGACAGGACGACGATCACCATCATCCAGACGAACACGATCGGATAGAAATATTCGTAGGGAAAGCGCCTGACCCGAAGGTCAGGCGCATTGAGCAGGCCGCGCCACAACTCGTCCCAGCCGGGAATCGACGGGGTGGAATTGATCATCCCGACGATGACGAGGGCCAGTGCCAGCCAGTAAACGAGTGCCGCGGGCCTCGGCTTCTGGGTTACTTGGTCCGGATCGACCATGTTTCTGACTGCCAGTTACAACAGGTTCGCGGGCGGCTTTGCGGCACGGCTGCGCCAGCCTTACGGCTTGGCGCAGTCGGGGAGCGTGTAGCCCGCTTCCTCCCATGCCCGCGCGGCACCGGGATGATACTTGACCGGATTGGGACCGCACATGCCCGACGAGCGGGTGTCGAGGGCCTCGAGGCCGATATTGCGCGCATAAGGTGCCTTTTCGTAGATCTCGGGCAGCGTCTCGATATGCGCCTTGGTCAGCTGATAGGCCAACTCCTCGTCCATCGCCGCATTGACGCAATTGCCGCCGACCGAACCGCGGGTGCGGAAGGTACCGTCTTCGGTGGCGATCGTGGCGTTCTCGCCGAGTGACTGCATCTGCTCCAGCGTGAACTCGATCGGTGCGGAGCCCGGCGACGAGAGTAGCCGCTGCATGGCCTCACCTTCGAAGATGTCCTTCGGTATCGACCAGAAGGTCATCTTGCCGGCCGAAAGCGCCTGAAGGGGACGATCGGAGGGGATGTATTCCGGCAACAGGGCCGCGTCCGAGGTTCCCTCGGTAATCGTCGTTGCCATCTGCGACCAGTCGCTCTGGATACCCTCGTAGCCTTTTCCGTCCTCGAGACCGGTCACGACCTGGATCAGGCCACGCGCTTCCGCCGTTGCGCCACCGCGCGGCGGACCATTCAGGATACGGCGGCCTTCGAGGTCGTTCCAGCCTTTGATACCGACGGTGTCGTAGGCATAGAGCACGTAAACGCCAAAGGAATAGGGATAGAGAATCCGCAGATTGGAGGCCAGTTCAGCGCCCTTCTCCGGCCCCATGGCCGCATAAGGCCCCACACCCTTGGACATCAGGAAGGGCAGGATGAAGGGGCAAATGCCGACATCGGCCTTTCCCTCCGCCACGGCCTGGGTCGCGT
Source organism: Rhizobiaceae bacterium (assembly GCA_041987205.1). GTDB lineage: Bacteria > Pseudomonadota > Alphaproteobacteria > Rhizobiales > Rhizobiaceae > BOKV01. The sequence goes on from JBHIWX010000001.1 coordinate 1,418, forward strand.
TCGCGCCGGTCTGGCCCAGCGTGATCTGGATGTTGGCGATGCCGCGCTCGGATGCGATCTCCGCCAGATGCGAAATCGTCAGATGCACGGCGGTGCCTGGCGTCGAGGTCATCGCGGTCAGGTTTTCGGCAGCATTCGCCACACTGGCGGTGCCGATCGCTCCACCAAGGAGCATGGTTAGTACACCACGTATCATTGCTTCATTCCTCCCAGTTTCGTTTCACCGGGCGCCTGCGACCGATCCGAAGTAATCATGCCTCGCCGCCCTGTCCGTTCTCCGGAAATGCCGGTCCGTTCGGCCCGACAACACTGCTTCTGCTTCAATCCCGCTTGATGGATTTTTCGAAATACGGCACCGGCGAAATCTTCGCCCGGATAGCCACGACTTCATGTTCCTCGACATTGGCGCGCCTGGAATTCGGCTCGCCCCAAAGAAGGGTCACTTCCTTGCCCATCTCGACATGCTCGGAATCGATGAGCGCGGTGGAAAGGAGTGCTCCGGCGTTGGAGGAATAGGATAGCCATTGCGAGGAGCCGATCGTCCGGCCGCCATCCTGCACGGCGTCATATTCGAAGGTGGCGTACATCGGAACCGGCAGCGCGATGAACTTGGTTCGCGGCCGCGCGACCTGCAGCGACCGCCGCATCACGTCGAAAACGTCGTCATTGTTCCACTCGAGCGTCACCTTGGTGCGCTTTGGCTGGCTACCCCTGGCCTGCAAGGCATCCCTGCCTATGAAGTCATGGCCGAAATGCACCATGCGGCCATAGCCGAGTTCATAGGGTTCGACCAGATAGTCGGCGATGTCATCGGAGACGAAGCTGCCGCCGAGCGAGGCACGGCCTTCGAAGGAGGCTGCGGGTAGCCATTCGCGATAGCCCTTCGTGTCCTCTCCCTGAAAGATGGCCGGGAACGGCCTGGGCATCCAGCCGCTCTCCTGCGCGGCGGTCGGATAGGTCACAGCGCCCGCTTTGCGCAATCCATAGGCCGCGCCGGCAGCCTCGACGCGCTCGCGCACCGCCTGCTGGTCGTCCCACGGCCCGTAAATCTCGAAACCGGGTCGGCCCGCCATGCCGTGACGCAGCGCGCGCACCGTCTTTCCGGCGATCTTGAACTCGCCGACATGGAAGAACTTCACGTCCGGCAGTTCACCGTCGACCACTTCCTTCAGCAGCGGCAGGGCGTTCGGTCCCTGCAACTGAAAGCGGAATACGTCGCGGCGCGGGCGCGGCACGATCATGTTCTCGTCCCGCGTGATTTCCAGGCCCAGATCCGACTTCTCGGCATTGTACTGGACCCAGTTGCTGGCGGTCGGCGGACCAACCACCCGCATGAAGTCGTCGGCCTCGCAGAACAGGATCGCGTCCGAGATCAGGTCGCCGTTCTGGTTGACCATGACAAGCTGCTTTGCCCTTAGCGGATGCAGATCGCTCAGATCGTTGGTTGCCAGGCCGGTGATGAACTTGAGGGCATTGGCGCCACGCACATGCAGTTCCGTCATGTGGAAGGACTGCTCGAAGAGAACGACGCCTTCCTGCCAGGCGCGCTGCTCGTCCCGCCAATTGGTGAACTCCGCGGGAATGCCCGGGAAGACGGCATGACCGACGCCTGCGCCTCTGAGCATGTTCAGTGCGCCGCCTGCGGCTTCTATTTTTGTTTCCAGATTGCCCATTGACTGCGATTTCCTCGGTTATTCTTCTTGCTGCTCAACTCGGACGGCAACCGTGGCGGAAAGGAACCACAGTGATGTTGCGCCCGATTTCGATGGTCATCAGATCTTCCGCCAGCAGGACGGTCCCGTCATACTCAGCCGCCAGTTCTGCAGCCATGTCGGCAATCGGCATCGGATTGGGCGGCAGCATGGCGATGTGTGTCAGCATGGCAAGCTTCGGCCGGGTCTGCGCGAAGACGCGACCGACCTCTCGCGGTGTTGCATGATGGTCGATGGCGATTTTCGCCTTGGGATTTTTCCTCAACGTCTCTTCGGTGGCCGCAGCGACCTCGTGGACGAAGACATCGGCGTTGTGAGCCTGTGAGATCAGGTTTTCGTTGTAGCGTGTGTCGTTGCTGTGCACGAAGACCCGGCCCGCATATTCGACGCGGAATGCATAAGCCGGCCGGATGAATTCGCCATGATCGACCTCGATGGCGATGATCTTCAACCCGTCGCGCTCATATACGACGCCTTCTTCGTAGACATGCGGAACGATGCGCATGTGCTCGGGGTCGATCTCGCTGTCGGCGACGCGGATATTGCGGTCCGGCCGGGTCGCGATCCACGCGCCCTCCGCGATATCCTCCACGCCGGGCGGCCCGTATACTTTCAGCGGACCGCCGCGATTGGCGAAGGGTTGCTGGATCGTCCCCGTCATCAGCAGATCGAAGATCCCGGAATAATGGTCGGAATGAAAATGCGAGAGGATGACCGTGTCGGTAACGCCTACGGGAAGGCCCAGTTGCGAAAGGCGCATCACGGTGCCGCGACCGCAATCGATCATCACGCACTTGTCCCCCGCCTGTATCAGCGTCGAGGTACCGAACGCGTTGATGTCAGGATTCGGTATCCCCGTACCCAGCAGCGTAATACGCAATGTGTTGTGCTTGTCGCTCATTCGTCCTCCCCGAGCTCGCGGAAGTTGCGTCAAGCCAGCTATGATGTAAAATTCGCATTTGGACTGTAGACATAGAATTCTGGTATGCCTGATGGATTCCAAGTTCCTCGTCCAGCTCGCCGTAATCGTGGAGTTGGGATCGCTTACGAAAGCGGCACAGCGGCTCAACACGACGCAGCCGACGCTCTCGCGCACTGTGAAAATCATCGAGGACCGTGTCGGCGGGGCTGTGCTGAGGCGGGAGCGCTACGGTGTCATCCCAACCGAGATCGGTCTCCGGCTCGCCGAGAACGGTCGCGAAATCATGCGCCGGTCGCAACAGGCGGACACGGTGATTCAGCAATGGCGGCATGGGCTGACAGGAGAATTGCGGGTCGGTGTCGGACCGATGCTGGCGACGACGATCATGGGGGACTTCCTCGCCGAGATCGTTTCGGCCTCACCGCCATACAGCCTGCACATCTATTGCGAATATGCCGCCAGGCTTCTCGAACGGCTCAACAACGATCAGCTCGACCTGGCAATCATGCCCTACGATCTGAACCTGCCCGAGGGGCCGCTGGTCCGGGAGAGATTGATCCAGGACCGCCTCGCCATTTTCGTCGGCCGCGACGACCCGCTGGCCACGGCATCGAAAGTTCCGCCACAGGCGTTGGCAGAGCACCACTGGATTGCCGTCGGCGAGATCTCCGGCCTGTTGGACGTCACGCGCGAGACGCTCGACGGCCTGGGCCTGCTGGAAGTCGCACCGCGGCTGGAGAACACCGGCGACGTGACCATGACGTTTCGCATGCTGGAGAAGACGAAGTCCTGCAGCATGCTGCCATTCAGACTGCTGGGCACTTACCAGAACCAATACCGCATTGCGCCGGTCGACCTCAATGTCGACCTGCCGCTCAGAAATGTCGGCCTTTGGTCGACGTCGGCGGTAAGAGACCGACCGGATGCGCTGGATTTTCGCAAGCGGCTGACCGACTTCATCGCCAGAGTGGGGCTTGACGTTCAGACCTGAAGGCATTGTCACGTTCACGGCTTGCGGCTCCGCCACTGAAGGTAGCGTGGCTGAATGGAACCCATCTCATAAGGCCGCCCTCGATCATCCGGAATACGATCATGCATGAACAATCAGATCGGACTACTCAGGTAAGGCTGCTGCCCCTCGCAATGCGCGGCTGCATTCACGCAAGCAGCGCCAGCAACTGCCGCACGGCACCAGACGGTTTGGTTTCACAGGTGTCGTCGTCATCGAAGAAAATGAGGTCATTCTTGCTGGCCAAGCACAACTGCGTCGAGCTCATGCCTGGCTCGCCCGCGTCCTCCAGCGCATGATCGACGGTCAATCCGCCAACCGGCTCCCGTGGAACTGGAGCGCACAACAGGGATGGCGGTTTGTGGAACAGGGCACGACGCAATCCTGGACACGCGACAGCGTGAAGCCCGGTCAAACCGGGATTTGAAGCATCATGACTTGATGAGGTTGGCTATTTCACTCGGCATGTCGGCCACCGCCACGCCGGCGCGCTCCAGTGCCGCGCGCTTCGAGGCGTAGTCGCCGCGCCCGCCCGAGACGATCGCTCCGGCATGCCCCATCTTCTTGCCCGCCGGCGCCGATCGCCCGGCGATGAAGGCCACGACCGGCTTCTTCATGGTCGCGGCGTAATCGGCCGCTTCTTCCTCGGCCTTGCCGCCGATTTCGCCGCACAGGACGACGGCCTTCGTCTTTTCGTCGGCATCCAGCATGGCGAGCGCCTCGCGCGTCGTCGTGCCGATCATCGGATCGCCGCCAATGCCGTAAAACACCGAAACGCCGAGACCGTTCTGCACCAGCGTCAGACAGGTCAGGGTCCCGAGGCTGCCTGAACGGGAGATGACGCCGACCTCGCCCGGCTGGAACACCCTTGGATTGAAGGCGGGCATGATGCCGGCGAAGGTTTCGCCGGGTGTCACCAGGCCTGCCGTGTTGGGCCCGACGATCCTTGTTCCGGATGCCCTTGCCGCATGGTGCATGCGCATGACGTCATGTGCTGGAATATGCTCGGCGAGGCAGATGACGAGCTTGGCGCCTGCCTCGCAAGCCTCCACCGTCGCGTTGAGCGCCGCCATGGGCGGCACGAACATCAGCGATACGTCGAACGGTGCCTCGCTGGCGGCTTCATGCGCATCGGCGAATACCGGCCGGTCGAGATGGGTTGTTCCCGCCTTGGACGGATTTGTACCGCCCACTACCTCGGCGCCATATGCGATCATTGCATCGGTCCAGAAGGTGGCCTGCTTCCCGGTGATGCCGTGAACCAGAATACGGTGCTGCTTCCTCAGGATCATGCGCCCGCTCCCACGCCTTCGTTTGCGGCGGCAACCGCAGCGACGACCGCGTCATCCATCAAGTCGTAAGGTTTGATCCCCAGTTCGCTTTCGACGAGGGCAACCGCCTCGTCCTCGCCCGTGCCGTGGATGGTGAAGAAGATCGGCACGTCGGGCTTGAGCGCCTTCCACGCCTCCACCACGCCGCGCGCCATCACGTCGGTGCGCGCATAGGCACCGCAGAAATTGACCAGCACGCAGCGAAGGTTGGGGTTCTTGAGCAGGATTGATAGCGCGGTCTCGGATTTGGTGTAGGCCTCGCCCCCGATCTCGAGGAAATTGGCCGCCGACCCGCCCATATGCGCGATGGCGTCCATCGTGGTCATCGTCAGCCCGGCGCCATTTGCCAGCACACCGACCGAACCGCCGAGTTCCATGTATTTGAGACCGGCCGCTGCCGCTTCCGCCTCCAGCACCGTCGCCTTCGCCGGCGCTGCGAACGGCACCAGTTCGGACTGGCGCGCCGAGGACGAGTCGTCGATCGTCAGCTTGCAGTCGAGCGCGACCAGTTCGCCCTTGCGTGTCACGCACAGCGGATTGATCTCCAGCAGTTCCGCGTCGGTTTCGATGAAGATGCGATAGAGATGCCAAAGGAAGCTGGCCAGCGTCTCGACCGGTACGGCGAGTTCCATGTGCCCGAGCGCTTCGGCCAGCACCACCGGATCGACGCCCTGTTCGATGTCCACGGGGAATTTGAGCAACAGTTCCGGGTTGCGCACGGCCACTTCCTCGATGTCCATACCGCCGCTGGGCGAGAACAGGATCGCGGGCGAACGGGTGTCCATATCGTCGATGATCGCAGCATAGTATTCGTGCGCGAGATCGGCTTTCGCCTCGATGAGCAGACGCTCGACCCTGAATCCATCGATCGTCAGCGCCAGGATTTCGCGTGCCCTCGCCTCGGCTTCCTGCGGTGTCTCGGCGAAACGGATGCCGCCGGCCTTGCCGCGCTTACCGGTCGCGACCTGCGCCTTGACGGCGACCTCGCCGAGTTTGGCGGCAGCCTCGGCGGCCTCCTGTGGCGACGTTGCCAATCTCGATGCCGGAACCCTGATGCCCGCCTGCGAGAGCACCTGTTTGGCGTCGTATTCCTCGAAATCCATTACGCGTTACCGTCCGTATTTCCGCCAATGGTCACCGAACAGGGCTTCCTCGCTTGGTTTGTCCTCGGCGATCGTCGTGACGAGATGGGTGACATTGATGAAGTGGCGGTAGTTGAGGTTTTCCGAAATCGTGTTTCCCGCCCAGGTGCCTCCACCCATCGACAGGGTGAAAGGCAGGGAATTGTTGAAGCTGCCGCCATTGCCGAAAGTGTGCGCCTGGTTAACCAGCACGCGCACCACATCGCTCGACTGCGCCAGTTCGATCGCATGCGATCGGTCGGCCGTGTGTATGCCGACGGAATGTCCGCGCCCCTTCACGGCCAGGATCGCATTGACGAGACGCTTGGCGTCCTCGAAACCCTTCGCCCGGTAGATGGTGAGTACGAGCGAGAGCTTCTCGTCGGCAAAGCCGCCCGTTCCGCCGACCGCGTCTTCCTCCACCATGAAGAATTTTGCGGCATGCGCCGCCTCCGGCAGTTCAGCAATGCCGGCAAGCACATCGGCGTCCTTGGCGATCACGTGGCGGTTCAGCTTGCCGTTGACCCACAACGTGTCGGCGATCTGCGCCTTCTCCTTGCCTGAACAGCGCCAGCCACCGGCTTTCTCAAGCGCACGCATGGTCTGCTCGTAGACGCTGTCGAGGATCACGATGGCGTTCTCCGAAGAGCACGACGTGGCGTTGTCGAATATCTTCGAAGCGCAGATCTTCTCCGCCGCGTCGTCGAGATCCGCCGTTTCGTCGATGATCACCGGCACATTGCCGGGGCCGACGCCGATGGTGACGGTGCCCGACTGCATGGCTCGGCGCACATTGTCCTGGCTGCCGGTCACGACCACCAGATCGGCAGCTTCGACCAGCGCCTGGGTCAGTTCCTTGGAAATCTTGCCGGGCAGATACTGCACGAGGTCCTTCGGGAACCCTGCCTTGGCGAGTTCCTCGCGCATCAGTTCGGCGGTCGTTACCGTCGTTGCGGAACCAGCCGGCGACGGCGCGAGGATGACAGCATTGCCGCCCTTGACTGCCATCATCGCCTTGTTGACTGGCGTGGCGGCGGGATTGGTGGAGGGGCAAAGCGCGGCGACCACGCCGACGGGTTTGCCGATCTTCACCATGCCTTTTTCGAGTTCTTCGGAGATGACGCCGACGGTGCGCACGCGCATCAGGTCGCGAAGCGTGCCGAAGGTCTTGCGTGTGTTCTTGATGATCTTGGATTCGACATTGCCCATGCCGGTGTCCGCAACGGCAAGTTCCGCGAGCGCCCGCGCATTGCCGGGCTTGTAGACCGCCCATGCAAGCGCCGTAACCGCCTCGTCGACCCGCGCCTGATCGGCGTCGGCGATCTCCGCCATCGCCACCCGGGCGCGCTCGACTAGCCCCTCAACAACAGACTGCGGGCTCTGCGGCGGCGAACCCGGATCGGACCGCGCCTGCGTAAGGCTTTCGCTTGTCATTTGCGCCCTCCTCGACTCATCGCCATGGCGATGCACGCCCTGACGTATTCCTCCAGCTCCCACCTATATCGGCAGCCTCCCATTGCCGGAATTAAGAAAACCTGTTTCTAATTTCATGAATTTTGAATTTGAGGAGAACAGATGTCGATCCGTCAGTGCCGTGCCGTTCAGGCGGTCGCCGAGCATGGCTCGTTTGCAGGCGCGGCGCGCGCACTTGGCACCACGCCGTCCGTCATCAGCATGCAGATAGCCGCTTTCGAGGACAGACTCGGGGTCGCCATATTCGACCGCGGCACCCGGCCGCCAAGGCTGACGGCCGCCGGCCAGACCGTGCTGGGTCACGCCCGCGCAATCGTCTCCGAGTTCGATTCGATGCGCGACGAACTCTCGATGGACTTCACCCGGGGCGCCGCCATGCGCCTGGGTGTCATCCCGACGATCCTGACCAACATCCTCCCCGCCGCCCTCATCTTGCTCCGAGACAAGCCATTGGCGCCGAAGGTCACGGTCACCTCTGCCCTGTCCGGCGAGCTCATCTGGGCGATCGAACGCGGCGAACTGGATGCCGCACTGACGCACGAGCCCTCCGCCATTGCCGAAGGCTACGAGTGGCTGCCGGTCGCAACCCAGGAGGTGAAGCTGTTCGCGCCCGCCGATACGACGGAAACCGATCCCAGGGTCCTGCTCGAAACCCGGCCCTACATCCGCTTCAACCGGCTGGCGTGGGTGGCCCCGCTCATCGAGCAGCGCCTCGAGGAGATGGGCATCACCCCCGAGCCGACGGCCGAGCTGCAGTCCATCGATGCGATCCGGCTGCTTGTCCGGCTCGGCTTCGGCGTCACGATCATCCCCTCGGCCGGAACGGAGGCGGATGTGGACGGTCTCAGGGCAATCGATTTCGGGGCGCCGCCGCTCCACCGCACGATCGGCTTCTACGTCGCCAGATCGCTGTCGTCCCGCCGCACCACCCGCATCGTCCACGAGGCATTCCGGGAAGCCCATCGCTCCCACGCCGAAATCGTCTCCAATCGCTCCGCACTGGCTGAATGATCCCAACGCGGCGCAATCGCGCGACGGTCGGGGTCGCCCAGTCGGAGACGGCCGGCGCAAGCTCCCGGCGAACCGCGATTGCGCGCGGACACGCCACGCAGAGATAGGAATCTCATCCGAAGAATTTTGTTGCCACTACAACTAATAATGATGGGTTGCGTCCCTTTAAAACTGGCAAAGGCTAGCAGGCAACAATGAAGGTTGTTGACATGGCAACGAATGTAAATGATGCTTGCCCGGCAGAATTTGGGAGGAAAGAATGAACCTTGCTGCGAAAACCCTCATCGCATCGCTAACCCTCGCGACATCGCTCGCCGTCGGTGCGATTGCGCACGCCCAGTCCTATCCCGAAAAGACCATCACGGTCGTCTCGGGTTTCCCCGCAGGCGGCGGCACGGACGCCATCGCCCGCTACATTTCCAACTCCGTCGCCAACACCATTGGCGGCACCATCATCGTCGAAAACCGTCCCGGCGCGGGCGGCGGCGTGGCCGCGACCTACGTCAAGGGCCGTCCGGCCGATGGTTACACCATCCTGCAGACCATTTCGGGCACGCTTTCCGTCGAACCCGTTTTCGAGACGCTGGAATTTACCCGTGACGATTACGTCGTTATCGGCGGCGTCGCCCGCTTCCAGGAAGCGATCGTCGGACGCGCCGATCTTCCCTGGAACAATCTCGGTGAGGTGCTGGAAGGCCTCAAATCCGACGATGGCCGGGTTACCTACGGCTCCCAGGCGCGCAACGACCGCATGGTCCTTGCGCAGGTCAATGCCCATGCCTCGCGCCCGCTGGTCGTCGTGCCTTTCTCGGGCGGTCCCGACCTGCGCACCGCGCTGCTCGGCGGCCATATCGATCTGGGCTTCAGCGGCAGCCGCCACGTTCCCATGATCAAGGACGGGCAGATGAAAGCGATCGCCGTACTTGGCGAGGAACGTTACGAGAGCCTCCCCGACACGCCGACGCTGATGGAACTGGGTATCCCCTTCGCGTTGAACATGTACTCGATCTTCGCCGTTCCGGCCGGAACGCCTGAAGACATCGTCAAGAAGCTTTCCGATGCGATCGTCGCAGCGGCAAGCGAGCCTGGCTTCAAGGAACTGACCGACAAGCTCGATGCCATCGCCACGCCGCTCAGCGCCGAAGAGGCATCAGCGATTGTCGAGCGCCAGATCACGCAGGTCGAGGAAACCAAGAAGCTGATGGACGAATAGTACCCGCCAATACGACAAGAACCATAATTTTCCAATGAACTGGGCGCCCTTCGGGGCGCTCATTTTTTTCCTACCGAGATCGCGAAGACCAGGGCAAACGCGGCGAAACAGGCCAGCGAGAGATAGGCCGCGATCGGGCCACCGTAGAAGTTCATCAACGCCGTGAAGATCACCGGCGCGATGGTGGCGCCCACAAGCGAGACGGCCATGTTGCCGGCGGTCGCCTCGCCGATCAGGTCTGCCGGTGCACGATTTGCCAGCATTGAAAGCGCCACCCCGTTCCAGCTGAAACAGGTCACGCCATAGATGATGGCCATCACCGTCGTCAAAGCGCCGTATCATCCGCCAAGCAGGAAGGGGAAGATCACCGAGAAGACGCCCACGCTGGCAGAGATCCCCACCACTACGGCACGCGCGCCCAGCAGGTCAGCCATCGCGCCAAACACCGGCCGCATGAAGAAGCTGAGCAGCATGACCGCCGACAGCACGCCGCCGGCATGCCCCGCCGAATAGCCGCCATGGCTGACCAGCACATAGATCAGCGTCGGCGCGAAGGTAAACTGCACACCGGCGAGACCGGTGGAGACGAACACGATGCGCCGCAGATCGCGATGCTGGAAGGTACGAACGAAGTCCGACAGGAAGGTTCTGGCCGAGCGCTTCTGTACCGATGGCACCGGCTTCTCGTCAAAGACGGCGCCCGTGAGCTGGACCAGGAGCAGTCCGGCCAGGCAGACCGCGATCACCATGGCGACGACCACCGGCATGCCATATCCTGCATGGACGAAGGGAACCGCCAGCGCGGTGATCCCCGCGCCGAATGGTACGGCGCCCTGCTTGATGGAAAATACCCTGCCCCGCATCCTGGGAGGACATGTCCCCGCCAGGATGACCGAGCTGACAGGGTTCATCGGACCGAAGGAAAACCCGATGATCAGCGCCGACGCAAAGAACGCGAACGGGTTGTGAAACGATAGTGCGACCATGCCGGCAATGCTCAGCACGAGCGTCGACTTCAGCGAATTCAACGCACCGATGCTCTTGATGAAATGCACGGAGAGAATGGTGGTGATCAGCGAACCGAAATAGACGGCCGAGGAATACAGGCCGACATACCGTCCATCGACGCCATAGATCGCCTGGAGATGCGGTGCCAGAACCGGCACCGTGAGCGTCGCGACCGTTGCCGACGCATGCGCGGTGAAGGTCGCGAGCAACGCGACAAGCAGTTTACGCAACGTACCATTCGTCCTGAAATGAAGCGGCCTTGAATCTCAGTCCGCGAGCGGATCGTAGCGGCGTGCGGCAACGAAGCGCCACACGCTCACCAGGGAGATCAGCAGGAAGACCAGCGCAATCGGATAGTCGACCAGGTTGAGCAGATCGTAATTGGTCAGGATCAGGGTCTGCCGGAAATAGAGTTCCAGCATCGGCCCGAGGATGAACCCGATGATGAAGGGAACGAAGGGCAGCTCGACCCGGTTCATGATGTAACCGACCGCCGCGAAGATGAGCAGCATCGCAACGGCGAATTCCGAAATGCCTTCGACATAGACACCGATCACGCAGGTGGTCAGCGCCGCCGGAATGATGATTCCCATCGGAGATTTGACCAGAACCACGAACAGACGCATGCCGTAGCGTCCGATCAGGAACAACGCGGCGCTCGACAGGATAAGCGCGATGAACATCGCATAGACCAGATCCGGATTGCGCTGGAACAGCAGCGGCCCGGGCGCCAGCCCGTGCAGTGTCAACGCGCCAAGCAGGATCGCCGCAGTCACCGAACCGGGAATGCCCAGCGCGAGCAGGGGAATGAAGGCGCCGATGGTCGCCGAATTATCAGCGGTCTCCGTCGCGGCCACGCCTTCCGGCGCGCCCTTGCCGAACCGTTCGGGCGTCTTGGAACGCTGGCGTTCCATCGAATAGCAGATGAACGCGGCCATCAAGGCGCCCAGCCCGGGCAGGATGCCGATCACCAGCGCGACGATGCTGGAGCGCGACATGGTCGGCATCAGCCCCCACAGTTCCCGCCATGTCAGCTTGTCGTCTTCCTTGTATTCGGCGATTTCCTCGTCATCGGCCTTGCCCCGGCTGAGGATGTACTGACGCATCTGGATCATCAGTTCCGACCACGCCATGACACCGACGCCGAGCGGAATCAGCGGCACGCCGTCGAGCAGATCGACCATGTGAAAGGTCATGCGCGAGGCCCCCGAACCGTCGTCGATGCCGACGGTCGCAAGCGCCATGCCCGCAAAGGCCGCGATCATGCCCTTGGTCAGCGACTTGCCGGAAAGTGACGCTACGAAGGTGAGCGAGAACACGATCAGCGCGCACAGTTCGACCGGTCCGATCTTCAGTGCCAGATGCGCCATGGGCGCCGCGATCAGAATGAGTGCGATCGTCGCCACCAGATCTCCGAACACCGACGCATAGAGCGCGATGTGCAGGGCCTTGCCGCCCTGCCCCTTCTGCGCCATCGGGTATCCGTCGAAGGTCGTGGCCGCCGAGCCGGGCTCACCCGGCACGTTGATCAGGATGGCGGCGATTGCACCGCCGGCCGCGCTGCCCTTGGCGACGCCGAGCAGCAACGCCACTGCCGAAAGCGGCGAAAGCGTGTAGGTGAAGGGAATGGCGATGGCGAGCGCCGTGGGGCGGCTCAAACCGGGCATGGCGCCGACGAAATAGCCGAGCAGGACGCCAAGAAAGATTGCGATGAACGGTTGCGGAGATTCGAAATAGGCGAATACGGCTGCGTAATCCATGGCTCCGCCCCCTTACCAGATGCCCAGCGGCGGGCGCTGCAGCAGGTCGACCATCACGAGGCGGGCGAAAACGGCAAGCCCTATCGCGACGATCGCGATCAGCCACCATCGCCTTTCGCCATAGACGACCATGACCGCCGGCGTGCCGAGCAACGCAAGCGCGGGAACGCCGAGATAACGGGCGACGACATAGCAAACCGGCAATGTCGCAAGCAAAATCAGGTCGAGTTGCAGGCTTTTGACTTTCGGCTCCTGTGCGCTCTCGTCCCGCGGAGCCGATCGCGACCAAAACAGGTTCTGCACCATCAGCACCACGGAAAACGCGACGATGCCGATCAGCAGCATCTTCGGGAAAAACGCAATCGACATGCCGCTGACCATCCGGTCCGGTATCTGATACGGCACGATGAAGAAAAGAACCGCGGCTGCGCCAATGGCCATCACCAGGCCGACCCAGAAATCTCTCTGCCTCACACATTCCCTCCCAAGTCACTTTGGCGCCGGATGGCAAGTCGGAATTGCATCACCTTTGCGCGGGTCACAGCATAGTGCAGTTTGTTGATAAATCAACAAATTTATTGAGGCTAATATCCCGCTTGAATGTCAATGAGTTGAACGGACATTCAGATCACTGTAATGTAAGGTGTTTGAAGATGACGTTGGCATTTGGTTCCAACTCGACACAAGGTATTTGGATGGGAAAAGTGTTGCCAAGTCTTGTTTCCGCGGACGCCGTGGATCAACCGGAGAGCGTGAAGGAGCCGGTCCACCCGGCCACGGATCATGACACCGCGAGATCGCTTCAGGATCTGACGACATTCCGGATCTCGGTTATGGCTTCCAACCTTAGTTCCGGAACGACCAGGATGTTGTCGCGCACCTACGGCATGACCCTGGCATCCTGGCGCACGCTTTGCGTGCTGCATTTCGGCGGCGCTTGCAGTCCGAGCGAGATCTGCGCGAAGGGAGCCATCGACAAGGCGCATATGAGCCGCAGCCTCCCGCTGCTCGAAAAGCGCGGCCTTGTGCGTCGCAAGCCTGGCCGGACCAAGAAGCGTTACCTGCTTGAGATCACGCCGGACGGACGGAAGCTTTTCAACACGATCAACCCGAACGCCCGCGAACGCGAGGAGAGCCTGCTCAGCGTCCTCAGCAATGAAGAAAAGGCCGTGTTCGATCGCTGCCTCTCCAAACTCTACGAAAAATCCATGGAACTGAAATAGTTTCAAACGGCCCGGCGGGGCCAATGCCCTGCCGCGATGCCCGTCGCGATGCCTTGCCAACATCTCACCACTGGGTGAGCTTGCCGGGCGTTGCGATGGAGCGGCGATATTGTATCGGTACGCTTTCCTCTGCCGCGACCCCCAGTGCGCTCGCCGCGCGCATTGGCCAGTAGGGATCGCGCAGCATCTGCCGGGCAATGAAGATCATGTCCGCCGCCCCGTCCTGCAGCAGGGCCTCGGCCTGCTCCGGCTCCGTGATGAGTCCGACGACGCCGACCTTCATGCCGGTGGCCGAGCGCAATGCACGGGTGAAGGGCGCGTGGTAGCCGGGTGCCAGCGGCAGCTCCTCGCCGGGCGCGATAGCCCCGCTCGAAAAATCGATGAAATCGCCCCCGTCCTCGCGCAGCCACGCCATGGTCTGCTCGGTGTCCTCCGGCGTGATTCCGCCATCGAGCCAGTCGCGAATGGTCAGCCGCACGAACAGCGGAATATCCTGGGGGATGGCAGCACGTACGGCCCGCACCACCATGCGCGGCACCTCCGCGCGTCCGGCAAGCGTTCCGCCGAAGCGGTCGGTCCTTTGATTGGCAATGGGCGAAAGAAACTGATGCAGGATGAAGCCATGGGCGACATGAACTTCCACCACCCTGAATCCGGCCGAGACGGCGCGCACCGCCGCGGCGGCGAAATCCTCGACAAGTTGCTCGATATCGGCTTCGCTCGCCTCGCGCGGAACCTGCGAACCTTCCGCGAAGGCAATCGGACTCGGCGCCAGCAGGCTTCCCCATTCCGCTTCGGGCAGGGGTTCGCGGCTGATCCACGGCACAGGCCGGCCGCCCTTGCGCCCGGCGTGCGAAAGCTGGATCGCCGGCACCGACCCCTGCTCGCTGATGAAGGAAGCGATCGGCCGAAGGGCGTCGGCATGAGTGTCGGACCAGAGCCCCAGATCGCCGGGTGTGATCCGGCCTTCCCGCGTGATCGCGGTACATTCGGCCACGACCATGCCCGCACCCCCGATTGCCCGGCTGCCGAGGTGCACCAGATGCCAGTTGCCGGCCAGGCCGCCGACGCAGGAATACATCGACATGGCCGACATTGCGATCCGGTTCGCAACCTCGACGCCACGCAGGCGTAGCGGCTGGAACAGCAGAGGTAGCCGTTCGCTCATCGCAAATCCGCCCCCTTAGAACGGATAGTGCTGGTTCGGATCCTCGATCGTGATCCAGCGCAGTTCGGTGAAGGCGTCGACGCCGGCCGATCCGCCGAAGCGTCCGTAGCCGGAACCCTTGACCCCGCCGAACGGCATCTGGCCCTCGTCGAAAACCGTCGGGCCGTTGATGTGGCAGATACCGGATTCGATGCGTCGCGCCACCTCCAGCGTGCGGTTGATATCGGAGCCGAAGACGGCGGCCGACAGCCCGTATTCCGTATCGTTTGCCAGTTCGATCGCATGCTCCGTGTCGCGTGCGCGCGTGACGCAAACGACCGGTGCGAAGGTCTCGTCGCGGAAAATGTTCATGCCCGGCTGCACCCCGTCGACGACGGTCGCCGGCATGATGGTGCTGTCGCCTGTACCGCCGGCGGTCACTTTCGCTCCCTTCGACTCGGCATCGGCGATCAGTTCGCCGACGAAGTCGACCGTGCGCTTGTCGAACAGCGAACCGAGCACCACCTGTTCGCGCGGATTTCCGGCGGGCAGGTTGCGCGCTTTCTCCGTCAGCTTTGCGACGAATTCGTCGGCGACTTTTTCGTCGACGATGATGCGTTCGGTCGACATGCAGATCTGGCCCTGATTCATGTAGGAGCCGAAGGCGGCTGCGTTTACCGCGCCGTCGATGTCGGCATCGTCGAGCACGATCAGCGGCGCCTTGCCGCCAAGCTCCAGGAGTACGGGCTTGAGATGGGGTGCGGCAAGGGCCGCCACAATCTTGCCGACCCGCGTCGACCCGGTGAAGTTCACGCGCTTGACCTTGGGGTGCTGGACCAGGCGCTCGACGATCTTCGGCGCGTCCTCACCCGCATGCGTCACGACGTTGATCGCACCGGGCGGCACACCGGCCTCCTGCAGGCATTCGCCGATCATCAGGTGCAGTTTCGGGCAGACCTCGGACGCCTTGAGCACGATGGCGTTGCCGCAGGCGAGCGGCATCGCCACGGCGCGCACGCCCAGGATGACGGGCGCGTTCCACGGAGCCATGCCGACGAGAACGCCGACCGGCTGGCGCATTGCCATGGCGATGCTGCCCGGCTTGTTGGAGGGAATGATCTCGCCCTTGATCTGGGTGGTCATCGCGGCAGCCTCGCGCAACAGCGAAGCCGCGAACATCACGTTGAAGCCCATCCACGGGCCGGTGGCACCGGTCTCCGCGATGCCGACATCGATGAATTCCTTGGTCCTGGCCTCCATCGCGTCGGCAGCAGCCATCAGGATCTTGCGGCGATTGGCCGGGCTCTCCGCCGACCAGGCCGGAAAGGCCGCCGCGGCCGCCTCGATCGCGCGATCCACATCGGCCGTCGTTGCGGCGACCGCCTTGCTCGCGACCTCGCCCGTTACCGGATCGTGGCGTTCGAAAAGGGAATTGTCGGAAGTCTCAAGATTGCCGTCGATGAGCATTGAATCTCTCTTCACCTTGCTGATTTCGAAATCAAGAGGTGCGCCAAACCGTTTGACGCACCCCGTTGTGTCTTGCCCTACAGATAAAGCGTTAGTCGGTGCTCTCCTTGACTGACTTGGTGCGCGCGTACTGGCTTGCCACCAGCTCCCTGGTTTCTTCCGGTCCGAGCAGCTGAGCGGCGAAGTTGTATTTCGCGCACAGATCGGCAAATCCCGGTTCCCTGACCGCGTTCAGGATCGCCGCCGACAGCTTGTCGATCACTTCCTTCGGCGTGCCTTTGGGGACCGCGAAGATGTCGAACAGATTGAACGAATTGGGATAGCCTAGCTCGGTAAGCGTCGGTACGTCGGGATAGCTGGCGTAGCGCTTGTCGCCCACGACGGCGAGCGCCTTCATCTGCCCCGCCTCGATAAGCGGAACATGCAGCGTGCCGCTCCAGCCCATGTCGACATGACCGCCGAGCACGGCGGCGATGATCTTGCTGCCGC
This sequence comes from Rhizobiaceae bacterium, assembly GCA_041987205.1. Classification (GTDB taxonomy): domain Bacteria; phylum Pseudomonadota; class Alphaproteobacteria; order Rhizobiales; family Rhizobiaceae; genus BOKV01. The sequence goes on from JBHIWX010000001.1 coordinate 18,304, forward strand.
CCTTGAACGGCACGAGGTCGATCACGTCATTGTTCTGCTTGTTGATGACCGAAATGACCATGCGGTCGAGCTGGGTCTGACCGCCGAAGGTGGCCTTCTCGCCCGATTCCTTTGCCTTGTCGATCAGGTCGCCCAGATCTTTCCAGGGCGCATCGGCCTTGGCCACGATTGCCGCCTCGAACTGCACCACGCCAGCGACATACTCGAAATCGTCCATGCTGTAGTCGACTTCTTGATAGACCGGTTCGATCGCCACCGTGCTGGTGATGGTATGCAGCAAGGAATAACCGTCGGCAGGCCGCGACTTGGTATAGGTCGCCGCGACACCGCCACCCGCGCCGGCGCGATCCTCGACGATCACGCTCTGGCCAAGCTGGGTGCTCAACGATCCGGAAATGTAGCGCGCAATGGCATCGACGCCGCCGCCAGGCGGAAACGCGGATATGATCCTGATCGTATCGCTCGGATAGTCCGCCCCGCTCGCCGGCGCCAGCGCCGCAAAGCCGACGCCCAGCGACACGAGCAGCGCGACGGCACTGCTTTTCGTCCCGCTGGCAAATGGCATTTTTCGTTTCATTGGTTTCCCTCCCTTTAGCAGACGCCGCAAGACGTCCGCGTTCGATTTTGCCTGCGAACGGCGCATCCGCTCCCACCGCCCTCCTCGGGGCGGCCCCGCACACGGCAAGCCGGATGCATTGCAGGCGGACACAGGATTGCATCGATTTATTGATTAGTCAACAATTAGGAAATGCACCAACATCCTGCCAGCCAAACCAATGGCGCACGGCCAGTGCAGGATGGCGTGTCGCCATCCTGGGAAAGGCTGCCAACTGCCCGTTGAATCGCTATATGACGACGATATCGAAGCTAATTCAATGCGTTGGGAAAAGCCCTGACACCGAGAGATGGACGGCGGCCCAGTACTGGAGAAAAGCCCGCACTTGTCAAATGCAACCAAAATCAATTTGTTGACTTAACAACCTAATCATGACAGGTTCCGCCCAGCCGCATGACAATAGGGTGGAGAAGTATGGAAAATTCGAAGATTCCGTTCCCGTTTCTGGAAGTGCCGTCTCGTTCGGTGAAACCCAGGAAGAACGGTTTGACCATTTTCGCGGATATCAATCTCGCGGTCAGCGAAGTGACGAACCTGATGGAGCATCAGGCCGAGCTTCTGGACTACGCCAAGATCGTGGATCACGGAGCGATGATTGCGCGCTACCACTCGGATTGGCTGCGCCAGAAGGTCGAGATTTATCACGCCAACGACGTCAAGGTTTTCATCGGTGGCGTCGTTTATCAGGTCGCCGCGTTGCAGGGAAAGGCCAGGGAATATTTCGAAGCGCTGGTCGGTCTTGGCTTCGATACGGTCGAAATCTGCGAAGATGCGATGGGCGAGAAATACACGATCACCCAGGAGACGCGTCTGGAGCATATCCGCATGGCCGTCGACATGGGGCTCGAAGTGTTCACCGAATTCGGCAAGAAGGAAGCCGAAGTGCCGGTCGAGGCACAGGAAACGATCGAACTGATGCAGATCGATTTCGAGGCCGGCGCGTCGAAGGCGACGGTCGAGAACACCGACATACGCCTGCTGATGAAATCCGATCCCCAGCCAATCTTCGACATCGTCAAGGGCGTCGGGCTCGAGCGCCTGCGTTTCGAGGCCGGTCCCTATGGATGGCCCGAAGTGCCGCTGTGGTGCATCGACCAATTCGGACCGGAAGTCAGCCTGGAGAATATCTTCGTCAATCAGCTCAGCCAGCTTGACGGCATGCGTCGGCGCATGGCGCGCGAAAACGGCTTCCTCTTCGTGCTGGAAGACGGCGCACAGATATCGAACGTTCCCGCCCCCAAGGCAGAGATCTGACACGGCATCGCGAGGAAACCATGGAACTGACATTCGCCAACATCCCCGCGCCGATGCGCGATCCGAAGCCGCGCAAGCGCGGCATCACCTCCATGATCGACTGGAACATGCCGCTCGCCATTCAGGATGCCTATCTGGACGCGGCGGCGCATCTGATCGACATGGCCAAGATCGGCGGCTGTGTCACGCGCTTCATGGCGCGCGACGTGCTGCAGGCGAAGCTGTCTTCCTACAACAGCCGCGGCATCTCGGTTTCGCCGGGCGGCGTCTTCTTCGAACTGGCGTTCAAGCAGCGCAATTACGAATACTTCCTTGAGGAGTGCCGCGAACTCGGCTTCACCTCCTTCGAGGTATCGGACACGCTGCTCGACATGACGCCAGACGAAAAGGTGGTCGCCATAAAGGCGGCTTCGGCAGCAGGCTTCAAGACCATTTCCGAGGTTGGCAAGAAGTCGGACGAGATGGATGACGATTCCATCCTGGCCGATATCGAACTCAGCCTCGAGCACGCCGACTATGTCATCCTGGAGGCGAACGAGTTCTTCGAGGACGGCAACATCCGCGAGGAACTGATCGACGTCATCAAGCACAAATACGACCAGACCCGCCTGCTTTGGGAACTTCCCGTCGCGGTGCTGCCCGGCTCGAGCCGGTCCAGCAAGGAGAAGGTCTCGCATTGGCTGGTTTCCCGTTTTGGAACCCACGTCAACCTCGCCAATGTGGAAGCCGACGAAATCTATTTCTCCGAAGGCGTGCGCAGCGGCATGGGCGGCGACACCAGCTATAAGGAAGGTGCCTACCGTCTTGCCGGATTTCCGTAGCCCCGGGTTGACCTGTGACGTGCTTCCCGATTGTCGGATCGTCTTGAACCGGAATTTTCCGATCATGATCCCGTTGACGGGACAGAGCTTCCCCAACCGGGCGTCGTCGCATTGCCCGCTTGCGACTGGCCAATAGACGGCCAACCCCTGAACAGAGCGATTTGACAAACGCGGACTCCAAAGGGGCGCACGTCCGATCTGAGAGCTATGATGCTGGGAAGGAAGGTCGACCGCCGGGTCGGGCTTGAGGCAGCGAGACTGGTGAAGGATCAGGCGTCGCGCCGCCTACTCAGGTTTAGCAAAGGCCTCGACTGCGGCCGCCACGCGATACAGCGTCTCCTCTTCACCATGGCGTCCGACCAGCATGAGCCCGACGGGCAACCCGCCGGTTGAGCCGCAAGGCACGGAGAGTGCGGGATGATGCGTCAGGTTGAAGGCGATTGTATTGACCGCCATCGAACTCGCCGCGAAATTGCTCGACGACAGTGAATCGCCGCGCGGCAGAAGTGCTGCGGCGTGCGTGGTGGTCGGCATCGCGAGTACGTCGAAGGATTTCAGCGCTTCGTCATAGCAGCCGCGCAAACGCTCTGCCGCCCTGCGACTGAAGGCATAAGCTTCGCCACCCCGGTCCTCATGCACGAGCTGCGCTGCGAGGAAGAATTGCAGCGTGCGTAGCGACGCCCTCAGCCCGTGCTTGCTGCGTTGCGCGCGAAGATGCCGGGCCAGACCCGGCGCCCAGCCGCCAATGGCGGAATCGCCCGTGCCCTCCCCATCGAGCAGGATACGGCGCACGCCGTCGAGACCGATCGCCGTCCAGACCGGCGGTGCGTGGCGATGTTGCGGCACCGAGACCGGCGAGACGGAAACGCCAGCCGTTTCCAGCTCGGCAAGGCATGCGCGCACGGCATGTTCCACCGCCGGATCGGCGTTCGATTGACCGAATCCTTCCTCGAGCACACCAATGCGCAGGCCTTCCGTGCCGCCCGATCGAGGCTCAAGCATCGCCCGGTCACCCGCCAGCACGGCGAAGAGCAGCCGGTTGTCGGCAACATTCCTCGTCATTGGGCCCAGATGATCGACGAAGGGTTCCATCGCCATCGCGCCTGCGTAGGGCACGCGGCCCCAACTCGGCTTCAGCCCGACAATGCCGCAAAACGAAGCCGGGATGCGCACCGACCCGCCCTGATCGCCACCGATGGCCATGTCGACGGCGCCCGCGGCGACCAGCGCTGCGCAGCCCGAGGACGATCCGCCGGCCGTACGCTTCGGGTCGTGCGGATTGCGTACCGGTCCGCCGAACCCGGTATGGCTGCCGCCGGAGAGGCAGTAGTCTTCGCAGCGCGCCTTGCCGGTGATCGTGCCGCCGGCGTCCAGCACGCGGCGCACCACTTCGGCGTCTTCCTCCGCGATGTAGCCTTCCAGTTCCTCCGAGCCATTACGCATCGGAAGGCCTGCGACCTGGATGTTGTCCTTGATCGCCAGCGTCCGGCCGGCAAGTGGTCCGGTCGAAGCCCCTTCGATGTGGCACGCCGCAGCCCAGGCGTTGATGGGATTGTCCTCCGGGTCGGGTTCGGCATGAGACCGCGACACGGGCGTCTGCACCACCGCATCCGGCCAGTGTTCGGAGACCGCGTCGATATCCTCCAGGAAACCGGGGATGGTATTGCCGATCTGCGCAAGCTGGTCTTCCGTGCACGCAATGCCGAGCCGCTCGGCCAGCTCGGCGAGCCGTTTCGCATTCACGGGTTTCCGCGCCTTGCTGCTCATGATGCAGCTGCTTTCGGCAGGCTGTAACGGCTCGACAACCATTGCAGGCCGCGATCGGTGCCGAGTGCCAGCAGCACGATCATGCCCTTGATCAGGCCGATCGCCGCGGGATCGACGCCGAACACCTGCGTCGCCGCCGTGATGAGACTGATCGCGAGCGCGCCGCAGAATACGCCAAGCACCGTGCCGCGCCCGCCGAAGATCGACACGCCGCCCAGCACGGCCGCCGAGAAGCCGTCGAGCAACAGCGAGGTGCCGCCCATGGTGGCGGTGACAATCGGAACGCGTCCGATCAGCGCGATGACGCAAAGGAAGGCAAAGACCGAAGCGAGCATGTAGGTCAGGAACCGCATGCGCGCCACCGGCACACCGGAGAGTTCGACCGCATCGGCATCCGAACCGATGGCGTAGATCCGCAGGCCGAACGGCGTGTGCCGCATGATGAAATAGGCGACCAGCCCGGCCGCGAGCGCATAGAAGATCAGCATCGGCACGCCGAACAATGCGCCCTGCCCCATCGCGCGCAGCAACGGCTCCTTGATGATCAGCACGCCGGCCTGCGCGAAATACAGCGTCGCGCCCTGCAGCGCGATCATGGTCGCCAGCGTCGCGATGAAGGGCGGGATACGCAACAGGCCGACCAGCGTGCCGTTGACCGCGCCCACCGCGAGCGCCGTCAGCAGCCCTGCGGCGAGCGCCAAGGGCAGTGACCCGGTCGCGGTCAGGACGGTCGCGAGCGTGATGCACAGGAAGGTCACCAGATTGCCGACCGACAAGTCGATGCCCCCGGACACGAGCGTCACCATCGTCGCCAGCGCCACCAGCACGATGGGCACGGCTGCAATGGTGATGGTCAGCAAATTGCCGGGCGAAAGGATGCGCGGGTCGGACAGGCCCAGCACCAGCGCCAGCAGGAGCAGGATCAGCACCGGCGCGAACGACGGATTCAGAAGGCTGGTGACAGAAAATTTCCGGTTCATCGGTTCAGCCCTGCCAGCGCCAGTTCCATGATTGCCTCGGGCGTCGTGCCACGCGGCAGCGGACCATAGCTCCGGCCCGCCGACATGACGAGGATGCGATCCGCCACACCCAGAAGTTCCGGCAGCTCGCTCGACACGATGACGATTGCTGCTCCCGCCTTCTTCAGTTCGCCGATCAGGCGATGGATTTCGGACTTCGCACCCACATCGACCCCCTGGGTCGGCTCGTCGAGCAGCAGCACCGTCGGCGACATGGCGAGATAGCGTCCGAGTACCACCTTCTGCTGGTTGCCGCCCGAAAGATCGCCGACCCGCATCGCGGGATTGCGCGGACGAACATCCAGCCGCTCGATCCAATCACCGGCGATGCCTTGGAGCGTGGCCGGCTGGGGCGCGATGCCAAGGGTCGACAGCCGGCAGAGCGTGAGATTGTTGCCGATGGAAAGATCGGCGAAGATGCCGTCCGTCAGCCTGTCCTCGGGCACATAGCAGATGCCGGCGGCGCGTCCGCCCAACGGATCGGCCGGCGCGATCGTCCGCCCGCCGGCCTGCACGCTGCCTGCAGTCCGGTTCGAAAGGCCGGCGATGCAGCGCAGCAGTTCCGTGCGGCCGCTGCCCATCAGGCCCGCGATCCCCAGGATCTCGCCCTTCTTCACCTCAAGCGAGGCGGAAGCGAGCATGCCCCCGTCGCAAAGGTCTTGGACCAGCAGCGCGACATCCGAGGTTGCTGCCTCCACATGCGGGAACACCGCATCGATCTGCCTTCCGACCATCATCCGGATCAGTTCGGCGGCGTCTGTCTCGGCGGTCTCGACCTCGCCAACCAGACGGCCGTCACGCAGCACGGCAATGTGCTCCGAAACCTCGAAGATCTCGTCGAGCTTGTGACTGATATAGATCACCGCCGTGCCACGGGATTTCAGCTTGGCGATCACCCTGAACAGCGCTTCGCGATCCGCGACGGTCAGCGCGCTGGTCGGCTCGTCCATGATGATGAGCCATTTGTCCTCGATGATCGCCTTGATGATCTCGGCGATCTGGCGCTGCCCGACGGTGAGCTCGCGGACGGGGACGGAAGCATCGACCCTGAGGCCGAACTCGGCATGGATCTCCCGCAACCGTTCACGCAGCCGTTTCCTCTGTCCGAACGCCGCGAACCCTGCGCCGCGCACCGCAACGAGGTTGTCGATCAGGGACAGGTCGGGCACCAGGCTGAAATGCTGGTGCACGATGGCGCAATCCGCCCCCTCGGAGCGCTCGCGCAGACTGGCCGGCCCACCACGCCCGAGCAGTTCGCCCGCATCGCAGCGCACCGTGCCGCCGAGGCATTTGACCAGCGTCGACTTGCCAGCGCCGTTTTCACCCAGCAGTGCCAGGACCTTGCCCGGCCGGATGGTCAGGTCGACATCGCTCAGCGCCTTGATGCTGCCATAGCGCTTCGACAGCCCCCGAACGCGCGCAGTAGCATTCGCACCGGCCTCGACAGCCCGCCCATCGGTCTGCGGGCCCGAAAGCGGCGAGCCACTGCCGGCAATGGAGGCCTCGACCACGGATTGTCCTTCGCGTTTGAACAGTGAGCCCGCCATGCGCAGCAATCGATCGCGGAAGGTGGGATCGGCGATCAGCACCGCGAGGATGACCATCGTGCCGGTAACGACATAGGTCATCTGCTGCGAGATTTGCATGAAGGAAAGGCCGGTGCCGAGCAGGCCGAGCAAGATGGCGCCCAGGAGTGTGCCGATGATGGAACCACGCCCGCCATTGAGGCGCGCACCTCCGATGATCGCGGCGGTCAGCGCCGCGAACTCGATCCCCGCGCCGGCGAGCGGCTGCGCCGATCCGAGCCGCCCGACCGTCACCACCGCGCCGATGCCGGCCGAAAGCCCGCTCAACACATAAGTCGACAGGATGATCGTCGGGACCGGCAGCAGCGAGGTGACGGCCGCGGCAGGCGAATTGCCCACCGCGAAAACCCACTTGCCGAGACGCATCCGGCCGAGCAGGAACATCCACAGGGCGCAGAGAACCAGCATCACCACAATGCTGACCGGAATGCCGAACAGTTCGCCCTGCCCCGTCCACAGCACGAACGGCGCCTGCACGCGAATGCTGCTCGATTCATTGACCATCAGCGCCGCCGCTCGCATCACGGCCAGCATGGCGAAGGTCGCGAGGAAGGCGTTAATACCGAGCACGCCCGTGATCAGCCCGTTGACGAGGCCGACTGCACATCCCGTCGCGACGGCAGCCAGGATGGCAAGCACTTCCGATCCGGTCGCGTTGAGCACGATGCCGAGCACCATGCCGGACAGCGCCAGAATGCCGCCCATCGACATGTCGATGCCCCTGGCCGCGATCACGGCGGTCATGGCGAAGGCGAGGATGGCGATGACGGAGGTTTGCCGGACGACGTCGACGAGATTGCCTGGCAGCAGATAGCGCGGCTCGATCAGCCCGAAGACGAGTACGGCGACGAGCGTGATCCCGGCGATCGCCAGCTCGTGCGACCATTTTTCGATGAGCGATCTCATGCGCCCGGCTTCCTGAAAAGGAGCCGGCGCTTCGCGCGCCGGCTTCGAGATACTCATCGTAAGTTCCGTATTCTTGTTATTGCGAGGTCATCGCGGAGTCGGGCTGTTTGGGACCGAGCGGTTCCTTCACATTGTCCGCTTCGACCAGCGCCTCGTCCGGCGTGATGTAGTCGATTTCGAGACCCTTCTCCTTCAACATAGCCGCCGTTTCATCCGACATGATATAATAGGTTTTCATGTAGAGCGCTTCGGGAAACTCCGCGCCATTGGCCAGCCGGGCACCCACCGACATGTTCCAGTAGCCGACATATTGCGGGCTGGTCAGCACGGTGATGATCATCTTGCCGCTTTCAACGAGCGGCATCATTTCCGCATCGCCATTGTCGCCGGCGAATACGATGTCACGGCCGAGCGCCTCGGCAACCGTGTTGGCGGCAAGACACATGGAGTCCGAAATGCAGGCAATGGCCTTCAGGTCGGGATAGGTCGACAGCCAGGTCTCGGCAGCCGTCGCGGCCTTGGTGGTGTTCCAGTCCGTCGGCTGCACGCCGACCAGTTCGATATCCGGGAATTCCTCGGCCAGCGTTTCCTTGAATGCCTTTTCGCGCGTGTCCGATACGAAATTGCCGCGTGTGCCAACGAGCAGTGCCACCTGGCCCTTGCCGTCGAGCGACTTGCCGAGCGCCTTCGCCACGACGCGCAGATCGGCATCGTCCGGATAGAGCGTCGAGTGGTTCCAGTCGCCCTTCACATGGTTGCCCATGGTGACAACCGGAATGCCGGCGTCCTTGGCCTTGGTGATGACGGGCAGCAGGGCGTTCTTGTCGAGCGGATCGATCAGGATCGCGTCGACCTTCTGGTTGATGAAGCTTTCGACGATGGAAATCTGCTTTTCCAGATTAGCTTCCGCACTCTGCCAGGTGGTGGTCACGCCATAATCGCCGGCGGCGACATCGGCGGATTCCTTCATTCGCACGAACCACGGATTCTGCAAATCGATCGCGGCCACGCCGATCACCTTCTCCTGTGCGAATGCCGGCACGGCGGTCAGCAGACTTGCTGAGATGGCCAGGCCGACGAGGTTCCCCAAGACTTTCATTCAAGCTCTCCTTTTTATCGGCAACCCGTCCGACGGTGTCGGCCGCTGGGTGCTGTATGACAATTGCATATCGGCCCCGGCAGACAAGCAGGCGGAGCGGCTGTGTCTAATATAATGGACACCCCGTAAAGCAGCCGAATTCACATGCGCACGCATACGGCGTTTGACCAACTCGCACTCCAGGGCGATCGCCAACCGAGCGTCCGGAAGGCACATCAGCAACCCGTTTCATCCCGCCATTTGATGCGCATCTGGCGATCAATGGTCGATAAATTGAACGTCTTGCGCCTTCTGCTTTGCATCGAAGCGATGATTGGGCAGTTTGTTGTGCACTGGAACGGGATAACAAAAGCATGGCACGCGTCCTCGTGGGATTGCTCTGGCACGAAGGCAACTCCTTCAATCCGCTCGAAACACTCGAAGCGGATTTCTCCGTCAGCCATGGCGCGGCCCTGCTCGAGGATTACCGTGACTCCGAGACAGGGCTGGGCGGAATCCTTCGCGAACTGGAACAACAGGGTTTCATCGCGCTCCCGGCGACCGCCGCAAGGGCGCGGCCGGGCGGCTCGGTCGAACTCGGCTTCATCGAACGCTACGTCGACGGTCTGGTCGAAGCGGCGCGTCGCGAGCGGCCGGATGCGGTCTGTCTCGACCTGCATGGCGCGACGACCGCGACTGGCCTGCCCGATGTCGAGGGTTATCTGCTGACGCGGCTCCGCCAAGAGGTCGGCCCCGATATCCCGATTACGGTCGCTGCCGACCTACACGGTTACATCACCCCGGCCATGACCGGCGCCGCCGACATCATCACCGGCTATCGCACCAATCCCCATGCCGACATGGCCGAAACCGGCAAGCGGGCCGTGCAGCTGCTCGCGCGCCTGCTCGAAGGCAAGCGTCCGAAGCTGACAAGCCTGCGTGTTCCCATGCTGGCGCCTGGCAATGACTGGACCTCGAAGGGACCGCTGGCCGATGTCTGCGCTCGGGCGGACGCCATGCGCGCCGATCCGCGTATCGCCGATCTGTCGATCTTCAACACCCAGCCGCAGCTCGATGCCATCGATACCGGGCAGACCGTCCTGATCTATGGCGAGGATCGCAGCCTTGCCGAGACCCATGCCCGTGAGATCGGCGCAATGCTCTGGCAGCGCCGCACCGAGTTCACGACCCGACTGGCAGATTTGCACACCACGCTGGCCAGCAAGAAGCCGGGACTGCTGGCATTGGGCGATTTCGGCGACAGGGTACTTGGCGGCGCACCGGGAGACTCGCTCTTCATCGGCGACATGGCGCGGCGGGACTTTCCTGAACTCAAAACACTGAGCTTCGTTTACGACCCGATAGCGGTAGAGAGGGCACGCGAAACCGGCCTCGGCAACAAGGCTGAATTCGCCGTCGGCGCCACAGTCTCGTCACGCGCCTTTGCGGATATCCGGCCGGTTGCGGCACACTGGACGATCGAGGCGCTTGGCCGGGCGGAATACATCAACCGGGGCCCTTACATGGCCGGCATCAAGTCCGATTTCGGCGACCACGCCGTGCTGAGCTGTGGCAACACGACCGTGGTGGCAACGACACGCGCACCTAATGTTCACGACCCGGCCGCCCTCGAACTTGCCGGCCTCGATATCGATGACCTCGATGTCATCGTCCTGAAGTCCGGCATGCACTTTCACCTAAGCTTTTCAGACATTTGCCCGAGTGTCTCGGTGGCAACGCCCGGGTTTGCAACCTACCGGCTCGACACCTTGCCCTATGAGAACGCCCGCCCCGTCTATCCTCTCGACGCGATCGAATGGGACGCTGCAAAGCCTTGAGGATTGGCCAGTCCGGCATGTGCCGGAAAGGCGCGTTTCGTGGCGATACTGTTGCGGGCGGATCAGTCGAATTCGGCCAGCACCGAAGCCCGGTCGAGCCTGAGTTGGGCGGCGCGGCGGTGACCATGCAGCCCCTCGCTGGTGCTCTGGCGGATGGCGGGTGGCGCCACCGCCTCGACCGCGCGCTGGTCGAGCGACTGGAACGTGCACACCTTGACGAACGACCCGACCCAAAGCCCGCCGGTGTAGCGTCCGGCCGCCATCGTCGGCAGCGTGTGATTGGTACCGCAGCATTTGTCGGAATAGACGACGCTCGCCATTTCGCCGATGAACAGCGAGCCGAAATTGCGCAGCCTGCCGGCCATCGCTTCGGGATCGCGCGTATGAACCTGAAGATGCTCGGCCGCGATCCAGTCCGAATAGGCGATCATGTCTTCTTCGGTTTCGCAAAGCGCGATCTCGCCATTGTCGCGCCAGGCCTGCCCGGCCACTTCTGCCGTCGGCAGGCTCTTGAGCTGATGTTCGATCTCCCGCCCCGTCGCCTCGGCAATCTCCCTGCTGGTCGTGATAAGCCCGACTCTTGTACGCACGTCGTGCTCGGCCTGGGCGAGAAGGTCGACGGCAAGCGTCGTCGCGTTCGCCGTCTCGTCGGCAAGAATGTAGATTTCGCTCGGCCCCGCGAGTTGGTCGATACCGACCGGACCGAAGACCTGGCGCTTCGCTTCATTGACGAAGGCATTGCCAGGACCGACGATCTTGTTGACCGCCGGCACCGTCTCGGTGCCGAACGCCATGGCGGCGATGGCCTGCGCCCCGCCGATGCGGAAGATGCGGTCCGCCCCCGACAGGTGGCAGCCGGCGATCCTCGCCGGATGCGCGGTGGGAGGAAGGCAGGCAATGACCTCCTCGCAGCCCGCGACTTTTGCCGGAACGATGGTCATGACCGGCGCCGAAAGGAGCGGATAGCGTCCGCCCGGGACATAGGCGCCAATGCGCTGAATCGGGATGACCCGATGACCGAGCCTGAGACCCGGCAGCGCCTCCATGTCGAGTTCCCCGATCGTGGCGAGTTGCGCCTCGGCGAAGGCGCGCACATTCGCGATGGCGAATTCGGTGTCTGCCCGCGTCTGGGCATCGAGGCCGGCCAGTGCCGCCTCGCGCTCCGCATCGCTGACCTCGGTGTCCGCCAGATCCACCTTGTCGAACTGTCGCGAATAGTCCCTAACCGCCGCATCGCCGCGCGTCCGCACCCCATCGAGAATGCCTTCGACGAGCGTACGGATGGCCGTTTCGTCCGAGGCCGCGTTGGCGGCCGGCGCCTTGATGTGCTCGACGCGAAATCCGGCGGCGGAGGCACTGCTGTTGATGTCCATGTCGTCTCCTGTTGATGGGGGCATGGATGTGCCAAGCGTCGCCTGTCCGCAATAGCAACCGCACCCGTTGTCCAATATACTTGCCAGCAAATCGGAGGCTGAAAACCATGGCCAAAATCGGCAAAAGACTGCGCGAACTGCGGCGGCGGCGCGCCATTTCCATCCGCGAGCTGGCGGCGCGTTCGGGGGTTTCCCACTCGACCATCTCGCTGATCGAACAGGACGGTATCAGCCCCACGGTGAACACGCTGCAGGCGGTCATGGACGCGCTCGGCACCACGCTCAGCGGGTTCTTCACCGCGATCGACACCAATCTGCACTACTCGCCTTTCTACCGGGGCGCAGACCTCCCGGAGATCGGCAGCGCGGACGCCATCTCATACCATGTGATCGGAGCGGACCATCCCGATCGAACGATCCTGATGCTGCGCGAGAACTACGCACCGGACGCAGATACCGGCACGCCATTCGCCCACCCGGCGCAGGAGGCCGGCGTCGTCGTCGCCGGCGCAATCGAGCTCACCGTCGGCACGCTGAGCGCCGTGCTGGAGCCCGGCGACGGCTATTATTTCGACAGCCGCCAGCCACACCGCTTCCGAAATGTATTCGATGGGGAGAGCCAGATCGTCAGCGCCGTAAACCCGCCAACTTATTAATTGGCCTGAGAGCCTGATCCTCCTCCAACTTTGTGTAAAGCGCGAGGCAATCAGGAGACTGGCGAATGAAGCTTTCACGATTTGCGGAAGAGCAGATCATCTGGATATTGCGGGAGCAGAAAGCTGGTGAGCAGCTTTACCTGAGTGGTCCGATTTGATCGTTAGTTTATGACCGGCCGGCAGTCCATCGGGACGATGGTTTCGGGAGCTGGCGGGCGGCAGCCCGGAGCACTGTGCGGCCGTTTGACGTTGTAGTGCCTCCTGCATTGTTCGATCAGGATCTGCGCCTCTCGCAAGCTGTAGAAGATACCCCCGTTGAGCATCTCGCCGCGGAACCGGACGTTCAAGCTCTCGCAATGTCCATTTTCCCAGAGTGGGCCGGATTCAATACAGGCCGTCTTCGCGCCGACCGCTGCAATCCAGTCGCAGACTGTCTGCGCCACAAGCTCGGGACCGCAACAGTTCGGGAGCAATGGGCTGCGGACAGGTTGTGGCCACCTGCGTTGCCCCCACATAGCGCAGCGGGTGGCCATAACCGGGTCTCAGGTCTCAAAAGTGGTTATGCACAACCACACCGCTGATGAGACCGGTTATGACCGCCACGAACTCTACCGCTGATGTCCACCTGCTGGTAGCTATCGATATTTCTAGGCTCCGGCATTCAATGGCTTGAGTTTCAAAAATAGTGCGAAAACCGCAATTATCATTGACCATGGTCAAGCAACATCGCCGCGTCTTGATCTGGATTTCTTTCCACGATTGGTGATCGGCAGGCGTGATCGTTTGTGATTGCGATTGTACAATGCTTCCGGCATCACTTTATGCTTATGTCTGGCGAACGACACGCGGCGACCAGACCAGAATTTGCCTGCTTACCTTGATCTTCGCGCCCTTGACGATGATCCCGCTCGAACTTCAACGGCGTGTAGTCGATATTGCCGTCAACGGACTTAACATCCATCTCCCTGCCTTGCTTGGCGCTGTCTATCTCGCCGTGCTCCTCATGCAGGATGGATTGAAGTATGTTTTCAACATCGCCAGGGGCGCCAGCAGGAAACGCACGCCGTGAACAATCGCCTACGCATGCGTCATATTCGATGCTTCCTCACCATCGCGGAGAAGGGTTCCGTCACTGCGGCAGCCTCGGACCTGAATTCGTCGCAGCCCGCCGTTTCCCGCTCGCTCAACGAGCTGGAAGGTATCATCGGCGAAAAGCTCTTCTCGCGGGGTGGCCGCGAATTGGCGTTGACACCGGCGGGTGTCAGACTGCGCCGGCACTTTGAGGCCGCACTCTTCGAACTGGATGCGGGAACGCGCATCTCGGCTGGCAAGTTCGATCGCCCCAAGGTTTCGGTCGGTATGCTCCCCAATGTCGTGCGCACACTCGCAAACAATGCAGCGGCGACATTCAAGGACCGCGAACGCGATGTGGACCTCATACTGCATTGGTCCGACGTACCCGGATTGATAGCCCGCCTTCACAACGGCAAGATCGATTTACTTCTCGGTCGATTGCTTGGCCTGGAGCACATGACGGGAGTCAGCTTCGAGCACCTTTATGCCGAGCCGCTGATCTTTGTGGTAAACTCCGACCACCCCCTGTCCCGGGACCCGGAAAGGGCAACACTTTCCAACATCGACGAAGAACTCGTCATTGTTCCCCTCGGCGAAACGATCATTCGCCGTGAACTCGACAAGTTCCTGACGGCGCGCGGCATCGAGCGATTTTCCAGGATCATCGAAACCGTTTCGTTCGAATTCGCCCGAAGCTTTCTCACCGCTCGCAGGGCGGTTGCCTGCCTGCCGCTTGGAGCCGTTCGGCAGGAACTGGCCGACGGGCGTCTGGTTCGTCTGGGTATCCAGGGTGAGGAATTGGTGAGTTCCGTCGGCATCTCCTATGCCACGGGGCGTGCATTATCGGGATACGCCCAACGCTTTGCCGATGATGTACGTCAGGAGGCCCGTAATCTGATTTGATATATCATTATTGGTATGTCTTTTCGTCAGATTCTATTCCTCAGGGTGAGACCGCTTCTCTAAGCTCAAAAAAAAGCGTGTGGAAACAGCGCGCCTTGAGGAGACGCGGGACGTGACGAGACCGGGGAATATCCTGTTCATCATGTTTGACCAACTGCGCTGGGATTACCTCAGTTGCTATGGTCATCCGACCTTGAGCACCCCGAACATCGACTGGCTGGCCTCCAGAGGCGTGCGCTTCGACAGGGCCTTCATCCAGTCGCCGCTTTGCGGCCCCTCGCGCATGTCGACCTATACCGGTCGCTACGTACACAGCCACGGCGCCACCTGGAACAATGTGCCGCTCAAGGTGGGTGAACTGACGCTAGGGGATCACCTGCGCGATATCGGCATGGCGTGCTGGCTGGTCGGCAAGACGCACATGAAGGCCGATGCAGAGGGGATGGCCCGCCTCGGCCTGGAGCCTGACAGCATTGTCGGCGCCCGCATCGCCGAATGCGGCTTCGACGTGTTCGAGCGCGATGACGGCATGCGCCCTGAAGGGCCCGCCGGCCTCTACGACGAAGGCGGGGCGCGGACCTATAACGAGTATCTGCGTTCGAAGGGCTATGACAGCGACAATCCCTGGCACGACTATGCCAATTCGGGCGTCGACGAGAATAACAACGTACTATCCGGCTGGTTTCTGAAAAACAGCGACCAACCCGCCAACATCCGCGAGGAGGACAGCGAAACCCCGTACCTCACCAGACGCGGTATCGAGTTCATCGAAAGCCGTGGCGATGCACCGTGGTGCTGCCACCTTTCCTACATCAAACCGCACTGGCCCTATATCGTGCCGGAACCCTATCTCGACATGTACGGGCCGGCCGACTTCCTTCCGCCGGTTCGCAGCCAGGCCGAGCGCGATACCGACCAGAGAGTGTATCGCGGCTTCCAGAACGCACCGGTAAGCCGGGCATTCTCTGACGACGAGGTGCGCGAAAAAGTACTCGGCGCCTATATGGGCCTGATCAAGCAGTGCGACGACCAGATGGGTGTCCTCTTCGAGTGGCTTGAGAGAACCGGGCGCATGAATGACACCATGATCGTCATCACTTCCGATCATGGTGATTATCTCGGCGATCACTGGATGGGCGAGAAAACATTCTTCCACGATGCCGCCATCAAGGTGCCACTGATCATCTACGACCCTTCGCCGGAGGCTGATGCGACGCGTGGCACTGTCAGCGACGCCCTTGTCGAAAGCATCGATCTGGCGCCCACCTTCGTCGAATTTGCCGGCCGCGACCCCAATGGTCTCGATCACATACTTGAAGGCCAGTCGCTGTTACCGATGCTTCGCGGCGGCGAGGCGCCGAAACGCGACTATGTGATCTGCGAGTATGACTACTCTGCAAGCCCGCTTGCCGACCGTCTCGACTTGCATCCCGATCAGGCGCGCCTGTTCATGGTCGCCGACAAACGCTGGAAGCTGATCCACTTCGAAAGCGGCGATCGTCCCATGCTTTTCGATCTGACTTCGGACCCGCAGGAGCTGGTCGACCTTGGCAACAGCGAGGACCATGCCGAAATAATTGAAGCCATGCACCAGAGGCTGTTCGAGTGGGCGCGCCGGCCCGCCGCGCGCACGACCATGTCGAACAACGCCCTGCGAGCCTCGCGTGGCAAGGCGGCGCGCAAGGGCGTTCTGATCGGGATCGTCGACGAGGGAGAACTGTCGCCGGAACTTACGGCGAAATATGTCGGGCGAACCGCACGCAATGTGCGCGGCGGCGCCCATCGAACTGCCGCCGCAAAATAGCGGTGGCAACAGGCAGCATCAAACTGCCGCACCAAGGGAGGAGAGAATGAAGCATATCATCAAATCCGCGCTGGTTGCGCTGGGCGTTGCAAGCGCCCTCGGCTTCGCGGCAACCGGCGCTCACGCGCAGGCCAATCTGACGGCCGAGACCTCAAGTCCCGGCAACTCGCCACATCTGAGTACGGTGCATCTGGCAGACGTTCTTTCTCGTGACAGCATCGCCAATATCCAGGTTCAGGAAGGCCAGACCGCCACCAACTCAATCGTCAATATCGCCGAGGGCAAGACAGACATAGCCTCGGTTCCCACCGTCCTTCACTTCCTGCTCGAACACGGCCGTGGCCCGTTCTCCAAGATCGGCGAAGAGGGTGACGCGATGGCCGACAAGGTAATGGCGCTGTTCACCTACAATGCCGGCGCATACGGTCTGATGAGCCATGTTTCGACCGGCATCAAGAGCTATGCGGACCTCAAGAACAAGACGGTCTGGAACGGCCCGCCGCGTGGCGCCGCGCTGACCGTTGGCCGCCAGACAATCCTGCTCGGATCCAGCGGATATGAAGACGGAAAGGACTACAAGGGCTTTCAGACGAACTGGGGTGAATTGCCGACAGTCCTCGTTGACGGGTCCGCCGACGCGATCATGGTCCCCCTCACCTTTCCGTCCGACCGCGTGACCACGGCCCTGGCCGCCGGCGAGGTCAACATCATCTCGATGCCGAAAGAAGTGTTCGAGAGCGAGGGTGTCCAGAAATTCCTCTCCGCACCCGGCAATTCGCCGATCGTGATCAAGGAGGAAGACATGGGATATGGCGCCGATCAGGGCGTCCACCTGGTCTCCGAAGACGGCGTTTTCCGTTCACCCGGCGTGCCCTTCGCGGCGATGGTTCGCGCCGATCTCGACAAGGATCTCGTCAAGCAGATGGTCGCGGCCTACATCAAGTCCATTCCGGAATTGAAGCAGCGCGCACCCTACGCAAGGAACGTCAATTTCGACGTCGTGGACAAGGTGACCACGGGTTTCTGCGGCGGCCTGACGCTCAAATATCATCCCGGTGCCGTCGAGGCATGGAAAGAAGCCGGTTACGATATTCCCGACTGCGCACAATAAGTAAGTATCGGACGGAGGCGAACGACCTCCGTCCGCCATTTCCGGGCAAACCAGATGACAGCGTCGGAAACCTCCGACATCAATATCACGCGAATGAAACTGACTGCCCGCATCCTCGGGCTGGTCTTGGTCACCATTGGCCTTCTCAATACGACACCTTCAATTCCCGGACTGGACGGCTTCTTTCAGAATCTGGCCGACGATCCGTCGTTCGCGATCCGCAAATTCCCCTATGAGTGGCTCTACCCCATCGCCTTCATTCTGATGATGCTGATCGTCGCGCTGACCCATTCGTTCTGGGCCCACTACGCCACTACCGGAGCAAGCATCACCAGGCGTCGGCTGGGCGTGTTCATGGACTTTGCCCTGGTGGCGATGGCGTTCGCCATATCGCTTTCCTACGTGATCGAGATCGACTCGATCTGTCTGATTGACCAGTTCACCGGCGAACGCGCCGAACTTATCGCCAGGGCACTGGAGGAGGAAAAATCCTTCGCCGAGCTCTATGGCCTGCCCGCGCCGACATCGGTGGACGATCCGGCGTGCATCAATACGCTCGGGATATGGATTTTTGCGATTGTCGGCGCGGCTGTCGCGACCTTCCTCGCCTACAATATTCGTGTGTGGGGTTTCCCGCTGGTCGCCGTCGCGATCCTGATCGCAACCTATACCCTGGTGACCGTCGCGGTATGGTACTTCCTCGGCGCCGAAGACATGAACAAGTACCTGATCACCAAGCTTGGTGGCGAACCGCGCAACCTGATGGATGGCCGGCCGAACGTCGAGGACATCCTGACCAACAACTCCCAGGGAATCCTCGGACGGTTCATGGGCATTCTGTTGTCCACTGTCTTTCCCTATATCGTGCTCGGATCGCTGTTCGGCATTTCCGCCGGCGGGCAATCCCTGATCAAGCTCGCCTTTCTGTGGACACGCAAAATGCGCGGCGGACCGGCGCATGCCGCGGTTGTCGCGTCAGCACTGTTCGGCACGATATCGGGCGGCCCCGTCACCAATGTTCTCTCGACGGGCGTCCTCACCATCCCGATGATGATGAAGCGCGGCTTCAACAAGGTCTTCGCAGGTGGTGTCGAGGCAGCGGCTTCATCCGGCGGCCAGATCATGCCGCCTGTCATGGGAGTGGCAGCGTTCGTGCTGGCGGCCATGACGGTCGTCCCCTATCGCGAAGTCATCATCGCCGCGATCATACCCTCGATTGCCTATTTCGGCTGCCTGTTCCTCACCGTGGTCTTCCAGGCGCGCAAGCTGAATATTCAGGCGGTGGGCGAGAAGACGCCCGACATGATGCTGACCCGGCAAGACAAGCTCAACCTTCTGATGATCTTCGGCCCCATCCTGCTGATCCTGGCCCTGCTCATCACCCCGAAGGAAGCAGTCGGCTGCGGCCCGATCGGCGCCTGGTTTGGAGTTCAAACAGAGTTTGTCGAAGGAACTTGCCGCGCGCTTGAATTGCCCTTCCTGTTCAAGCTGTTCCAGAACTCTGCCGGCGACGCCGGCTCGGCGGGCTGGTGGGCAGTGGCGCTGTTGTGCTGCCTCTTCTTCCTCGACCGCGGCGTTCGCGCCCGGCCCTCGCAACTCATCGGTGCGCTGGCTGATGCAGGGATACTGATCTCGACACTCTACCTTATGTTCCTCTCGGTATCGGTCATCGATTTCTGCCTCAATTTCACCGGTCTGTCCGGCTTCATCGCGCGCGACGTTCTCGGCGTCCTGCGAAGCTTCGGCCCCGAGCTCGAATCGGGAGGCATATTCCTGTTCGCCGCCCTGTTCGTGACCATGCTGCTGGCGATACTGCTCGGCATGGGCATGCCAACCGTTCCGGCCTATGTGAACGTTGCGTTGCTCATGGGACCGCTCGTCACGGGTCTCGGGATCGCGACATTCACGGCCAACATGTTCATCTTCTTCTTTGCAGTAGCATCTGCAATCACACCGCCGGTTGCGGTCGCCGCTTTCGCCGCCGCCTCGATCACCAAGGCCGACCCGATGGCGACCGGTCTTGCGGCCGTGCGCGCCGGCTTTGTGATTTTCTTCGTCCCCTTCGTGTTTGCCTTCTATCCCGAACTGCTTCTGATCGATGCGGCAAAGTTCGATCCCGCCTCGCCAACCAGTGCGCAAGTCTTTCTCGACGGCTATGGCGCGGGAATCGACTGGCTCCAGCTGTCCGAAATCCTGCTGCGCCTCGCACTCAGCCTTTACCTGATGTCGAGCGCATTAGCCCGCTACGACATGAAGGCATTGAGACTGCCCCAGGCGCTCATCCGCATCGTGCTTGCAATTGCGGTCTTGTCGCGTTCACCGGAAATATTCGTACCGGCCTGCGCCGTGGCCGTCGCGTTACTGGCATGGCACTTCTTCACATCGATCGGCACGGCTGGAATATCACCCCGGCAAAAAGAGTCCGAACCTGTTGGTGAATAGTGTTCCGGCTGACAGGCTTCCCGGTTTCCAGATGATTTTTGGCTGATATTTTCCGGTAATCATGACTGCGCATCCACCTGTACGAACTTGTCGGCCCACTCGATCGCGTTGACGGGAGAATTGTTGGAAGCCTTGGTGTAGAGCTCGGTAGCGGCGATGCTCGCGTGCCCAAGAAGGTGCAGAACGAGCCTCGTATCCACCCCCTCCTCGACAAGCAGTGTTGCCAAGGAGTGTCCAAACCTGTGAGGGGCAAGGATCACTTTCGGGGACTCAGATCGCTTTATCGCGACATAGCGCCAACAAGCTGGAAGGCCCCCCAACTCGCCGGATGGGCGAATTCAGGTTCGCCCGATTTCCCCGCGATCATGGCCTCCTGCGCTTCCCGCAAGGTTTTCGACCATTTGTCCAGGTCATCCCGGCCCGTCCGTTGATTGGCATAGGCGCGTACCATGCCAGTGGTCAGTGCCACGCTGGGGATGGAGGGGATTTCCCAATGCGTGGCCAGCACGTTATGGGCGCCTGCGGTGAAGAACGCCCTGGCCAGTCCCGAGAGGCCATCTGCCAGCGGCCGCCCGTCAGACGTTGCGGTGTCGCAGGCAGACAGGATCACAAGCTGCGCATTCAGCGAGAGCTTCGAAATCTCGCTCATGGATAGAAATCCGTCATCATCGGTCGACCCCGTTTCCGGTGGGGTGAGTACGAGACCGGGCTCGCTATCCTGGAATATCTGGCCTGCAAGAACACCATGCGTTGCAAATGCAATGATGTCGAAGCCGGCAAGATCCCGCTCCTTGATGGTGGATTCCGACGCGTCCCGGCGCACGAGCAAATCGCCGTGCCCGCGATCAAAATGCTGACCCAGCTCCTTGAGCTCGTCCTGGGTCTCGGGAAGCGACGGAAGTGAACGCAGCAACTCGACATCCGCAACACGGTCACGCGCCGGCAGCTCATCCAGACTGATACCGCTTCGCGAAACCCCGGAGGAATTCAGGATCGGATCCCCAATACCCAAAAAATTGAACTCGGCGACAGCCTTGTCCGGCCCCTGTGCGGGTGATGCAAAAGTCCCCAGACCCGGCGTCCGGGTCTCGGCAGTGCTGAGCGCAAGCCATGAAATCCGGGCAGAGCCAATGGTATCGAGCGTCAGGGTCTCCATCTCGGGTGGCTTCGTAACCAGAATGCCCAATGGCATTGCCTGAAGCGGTCCCGAAACCAAGCTTATGATGCGGTCGGAATCCGCAACCACCGGGCCCAGAGACCCGAACAGGCGCTGATAGAGCTTGTAGGCGTCGCCCACCGGAAAGTCTGGAAATTCACCCCGCCCCAGATCGATGCCGCTTCGTATGTTGATCACGGCAGCTTCCAGGGAAGCTCGTCCCAGATCGCTAACGTGAGATCGCAAGACCGCCTGGCTGTCGACCGTCACAATCACGGAAACGTCGTCCTCGGTCTGGATGAGCACCAGCACTTCACCCGCGTCGAGTTCCTTGGCAAATTCGTCTTGTGACGGGAGCGAAGCACCGGAAAACGCCGACGTATCCGGATCAAAGCCTGCTTCCCGCAATTTGCCTTCGATTGCTGCCATTTCTGATCGTTTGATCCCGATGGCCCGGGTAATGCCCGTCGGCACGATCAACCATTCCTGCTGGCGTGCCGCAGCTTCTAGAAGATCGATTTCAAACAACAATGATTGCTGGCGCTGAACCAGTCCCGAGACGCCGAGCCTGTCCATCTCGCGCTGAAGCAGCGTCACCTGGAGTGCGGCGGCGGTGTCGCTCAGCGCGGCGATCTGCATCATCCGGAAGCCTTGGCGATGCATGTCGGCTGCAACCGCTTTATCGGACGGTTCCGCGGTTATGAGAAGGCGGGCCAGTTTTCTGATTGTCGGGCGCAGCACCCGAAGTGAGCCCACTGCATCCGGACCGCCGACACGCCACTCGCGGTTCAGCTTTTGCGTTACCATCGTCGTTGCTTCGCGCAACTCGTCGGAAAACGCAGTCAGTGGCTCTGACCCCGTCCGCAATTCGGCAAGCCTTACCAGACCGGGGGCAACTAGCGTTGCCATGTTCGCCGACATGGCATCATCATAATTGCGCTTCTCGTCGCCGTAGCCGTAGAACCAGAACCTCGCCACCCTTTCGAGGGCAGCCTGCTCGGCGATGGCGTAGCCATTGTCGCCCAGCGCTGTTGCGAAATCGACGGCGACACAAAGCGTACCGAGATAGTCGCCGAACTCTCCGGCGAATTCGATGTAGGACCCCAGCGTACGATCAACTTGCGTTCTTGCGCCCGATAATGTGCTCGCCGTCACCAGCTCCATGATGGCTCGTGTCTGGTCCGAACCTGTGACGATCAGACCGCTCAAGGCAGCCGAAACGGAGCTGTGGCGCGCGGCGCGCAACTGACGGCTGGCGGATGGTTGAAACACAGAGCGATCGACGAGGCGCCTCTGCTCACGCGTCAGCGCATCTTCCGGCGCCATCTGCATCAGCAGGTAGGCATACCCCCGGTGGGAAGCCAAATCCTGCTGCGTGGACAATGTCGTAATTAAATCCGCAATCGGGGAAAGCAGTGTGGCGATGCATTGATCGCAGTCGTCACGCCTGAGCGTTTCACTCGCCAGTTGCCACAGCAATTCGACTGCGGTTACGGCAGAGTCTGTCACATTGCCGGAGGAATTGGCCCGTTTCAGGTACGCGACTGCGTGTTCGAACTGCCCCCTGGCACGCGAAAACTCCAGCAGCGAAACTGCAACGGATGCTTCAAGCGCATGATAGGCCGCGAGTTGATTGGGCGTGAGTTGCGGGCCAACTTCCGGCAATGTTGCACGCAGGGATGCCAGTTCGGTGGCGACGGCCGAGGCGCCTCCCTGGCGCCAGTTGAAAACCGCCATCTGCAGGCCCTGCTGGAAGACGATGTCGCGTCTGTCCCCGGCGTATTTCTCCGCATATTTTTTGGCGCTTCGGCCCAGCAAATATCCGGTCTGGGCCATGTTGCCCCGCGCGGTGACTTCCACGCCGCTCTCCAGATATCCCAGGGCTGGAGAGTCGGACGACCCGGAAAACCAGTTTGGTCCCGCATTCAGGATATCCAGCACCTGCTCGAACACCTCCGGCGAGCGGACAGTCGCATCGGCGAGCAAGACAAAGAACCATTGGACCGCTGCGAAATCCCCGGTAATTCCGCCTTCCTTGGCGGATGCTATCAGCCAGTAATCGCGCCAGCGCTCGGCTTGCTCCAATTGTCCCCGATGCTCCAACGCATCATGTATGTATCTGGCGATCCGACTGTCGCCTTGCTGCGCATCGGCGTCTGCGTTGCCGGCCAGGTTTGCAAAATAGGATTCCGCCTCCGCTGAAGCCTCAAGCAGTTGGCCCGCAGTTGCGTCCCTGTCGGGGTCATTGTCCCAGTCACCTTGCAAGGCTTCCAGGCGCTTGCGGGTTGCCGGGGACATTGCATGGGGATTGAACTTCAATGCCGCATGTTGTTCCGTGCGAACCGGATTTTCCCAATGGCATTGGCCGTCCGTTGAGGAAATGACGAATGTGTCGAAATCGCTGGCGAACTCACCTTTCAAGGTCACTCCCTGGCCGCTGTTCCAGTCGCTGATACCGGTGAATGCGATCTCTGCAGGGCTATTGCTGTCGCGCACTGAAATCACGACCGTTCCGTTTTCCTCGATCCCTCCCGTTTCCCAGTCGATCACGGCGCCGTTCGCCGTCACCCTGCGTGCGGTGACACTACCGGTGTATTGGCTCTCACCGGTCTTGGCCAAGTCGGCAATGGTGACGCTGTAGCGTTGCGAGGGGCAGCTGGTGAAATTGAACCACACGCCGGCGGGATCCGAATGGTTCTCGCCAGTGTTGGTCTGGGCAACTGCCTCAGAAGCAGGAAGAGCGGCTAGCGCCAGTGAGCAGCAAAGCATCACCGAATATGCCGTCAATCGTCCGGTTTTCTGTATCGCAGCAGACGCTGACGGAATAAACGGCATGCTGAAACTCCCCCACGCAAAACTCTTGTAAACTGATGAGTCGATTGGGCTTTGATGCCCACATAACGGCATCCATAGCCATCGTTTTCAGACTAGACCACCCCCAAACATCGGACAGTTTTCAGCATGAATTAAGCTGCTTGAACTGCTGTCGGTTTTGGAAACACGCAGTTATCCGAACTCTGAGGAGCTCGGGGGCATATGGGGTCGCAGAAGAGTTCCAGGAGAGTTCGGCTGGGATGGGCGGCCTTCAGGGTTGTTGCGGCAGCGAGCCTTTTGATCGCCGCCCCATGTTGGGGCCAGCCGTTGCCAGGCAAACGCGACGGGATGCATGTCCGCTTCAATGAAGCGACCAAGAAGCCAGAGACTGATAATCGCATGCTGCTCACAGGATGCGCCCGATGCACTGGACAACGTCCTTCTTATCTTTGCGCGCGGCACGGATGCAATCAGCATGCTGCTGTCGATGGGGCATTGTCACGTCGAGACGCTGATGCTTTCGTAACCAGCTGCTATCGTGCTCGCATGAGCCACATCAGCCACTACCGCCATCGTTTGACGCAGGAGATTATCCAGCATTCTGTCTGGTTGTTTTGCCGGTTCTCGATCAGCTTGCGCGACGTCGAGGATTTGTTGGCTGAGCGTGGCATTGATGTCTTGAACGAGACAGTTCGTCGATGGGGGCACAAGTTTGGATCAGCCTGTGCGAAACGGATCCGACTGCAGCGAACAAGACCTTCGGGAGACTGGTATCTCGATGAGGTTTGTCCGGATTGGCGGCAAGGTTCACTACCTTTGGCGTGCAATCGATGATGAGGGCAAAGTGCTTGATGTTCTCATGAGATCAAAACGAGACCGACAGCTTCCGGTCATAGGGTGCGGCCCTGCGGAAACTTGTTTAAGCGATCATCACGCAACCGGCGGACGATCCAACAACCGGGCAGAGGTTTCCCACCAACCTGCAAGGCAGCGTGAACGACAATGTCGTCGTTTTCGATCGCCGGGCTCAGCTCAGAAGTTTCTTTGGATCCATGCCGCCATCTACAATCAATTCAACATCCAGCGTCACCTGATCTCGCGTCGGACAATGAGATCGTTTCGGACAGCAGCTTTCGCAGATTGGCGCGAAGTTGTGACTGCCTGATCGACACGCAATGCCGCTTCGTCCGTCCGGCCAGATTAACGTGACAATGCCGCCTCGTCAGTTGGACAGTGCCGCAACAAAGGCGCGCAGAAAGCTCACCGTTTCCTCTTCGCGATAGCTGCTCTGATCGTTGGTCTGGCCATAGATCGGATTGGCCGAGAGCTTGACGATGGCAACATCGTGGGTCGGATTGACGTAAACGAACTGGTTGTAGACGCCGATAGCCGCATACTCTCCCTCGTCGCCATCGAAGACCCACCACTGATAGCCATAGCCAAACGGGGAATCAGCCTTGTCGTGCCAGCCGGGCAGCAGATGCGGGGCGTCAGGGGTAACCGATGCCTCGACCCAGGCCTGTGAGACAATCTGCTTGCCATGCCAATTGCCTTTCAGGCGAAACAATTCGCCCAGCTTGGCGTAATCGCGCGCCACCGCGTTGAGGCCGCCATAGGCCATCTCCATGCCCTCGCCGTCGATAAGCCAGCGGCATTCCATCTCCATGCCGAGCGGATCCCACAATTTTTCCTGCATGTAATCGGTGAGCGTTCTCCCCGTCACCTTTGCGACCAGCATGCCGAGAATCTGGGTTTCGGCGGAATTGTACCGGTTGAACGTGCCTGGCTCGCGCTCGCGCCGCAGGCTCAGCAGCAAATCCTCCATGGTGCCGACACCCGCCTGTGTAGCGAGCAGACGCATGACATCTGCATCGGGGTCGGAATAGTCCTCGTTCCATCGGGAGCCGGACGACATTTGCAGGATGTCCTTGATGCGAACGCGATAGAAGGCCGAATCCTCGAAATCGAACTGCGTCAGGTAGTCCGTTATCGGATCCTCCACGGAGCCGATCAGCCCTTCATCGATGGCAATGCCAACCAGAACGGACACGAAACTCTTGCCGACAGATGCCGAAATCCAGGGCGTGTCGGGTTCGCCCCACTCCGCGTAGTATTCATGGCGTATCCTGCCGTCTTTCAGCACGAAGAGCGCCATGGTGTCGGTGCTCTCGATAAACTCGGCAGAATCCTTTTCCTCGCCTTCGTGAACATAGCTGGTCGGCAGCGAAATCGCTTCGCCTTTGGGAAACGGACGAGGATTGGGAGAAGGCGTCAGCCGCCTGGCTGGAAACAGTTCGCCCTTCTTCTGGAAGGCTTCGATCTGGCGCTCGCCGGAAAAAAGTCCCTCGACGAAGTCGATAGGCGTGGCGGGTTGGGTCATTTCCGTATTCCTGTGTATGCGCTCGCAAAAGTCCCGACAGCCGAAAGCATGGCTGCAGGTCATCGAGAGGGACGGCGGCGAGAATCGCAACCGTCCCCGTCTGCCCCAACTAAATTTCTAGAAGCCGGCCTTGACGCGAGTTACCGCTTCAACCGCCCGTCCGCGCAATTCTTCAGGAAGGGAATAGTAGAAGCCGTTCTTGTCGATAAAGTCGCGAACATCGTTCAGCCAGACACCGTTGGCGACTTCTTCGGGCACTGCGTCTTCACCCTTGGCGTTGGAATGGCCATACCCCCACGCTGAGGCGAGATAGACCGACACTTTCGGATCGGTAAGAGCATTGAGAAAGTCATAGACCCGTTCTTCATTGCCGCCATTGGCCGAAATCGTGTAGCCACACACCCAGGGTGCCATACCCTCCTTGACGTCGGTCATGTAGACGATGTCCAGGCCCGTCCCTTTCAGCTTTGCAGCGATGTCGTTCCAGCCGAATGCCAGGACCACCTCACCGGAAGCCATTACCTGGGCCAACTCGGTTGGATCTGACCAGTAGAGGCGAACGTTCTTGTGCACGGCGCGCAGAAACTCGATGGCATCTTCAAGCTGCGCTTCGTTCATGACTTCCTTGGTGCCGAGACCGATACCAAGCGATCCGAGCGCAATCAGGTCCATGGGATTGCCCGGCAGCGCTATTTTCCCGGCATATTTCGGGTCCAGGAAAGCCTGAACGCTATGCTCGATATCGGGAATGAGATCCTTGCGGTAAATGATGGAATCGGCGCCGAAATCAAACGGAACCATCCACACCTTGCCGTCGGACTGGATGGAGCTGTGGTCCTTCAGGCCGCTGGCGATGTCGTCCCAGCGCGACAGACGTGAAGTATCGATCGGCTTGATCAGTTCCTCAGACTTCCAACGCCCCATCGTGGCCGTGCAGGGATGAATCACGTCGACGACATAGCCGGAGCGGACTTTCTGTAGTGCTTCGGTGTCATCGCTGAAGAAGGTGAAACTCGGGCTGCCGCCGTATTTCTCGACATATTCGGGGAAGAGGTTCTGGTCCTCATATCCTGCCCAGTCGAAGACCTTGAGCTCGTCCTCGGCCCGTGCCGGAACCGATCCGGTCACACTCGATAGCGCCAATACGGCTGCGCAGGCCAGTGTTCCAAACTTCTTCATCAGTTGATTTCCCCAAATTGCCAGTGTCGAGTATCGCTCACATTGCCTGCCATCCAACCGAACATCGTTCGCACGCATGTCAGCCAAATCTTCCGCGCTGGATTCATTTTTGTCTGTGGAGCATAGGGACTGGGGTGGCGGGAACGTAATATCCCTCAAGTGACATTTCGCTTGTGCCAGGTTCCGGACAAGATGGTCATGACTCCTTCCGCCAGTAGCGGAAACGGGCGATGCACTTGCATGCGGACACCAGCATGTCCGGCTTTCATTTGATGGCAGCCAGAGGGAAAAGACGTGGGTACTCGTATCTTGCCCGACCGGTTGTCGAGCGATGAGACAGCCGGGCTGAAACTCATCGCCCTGCCATTTCTGGTAATTGCGGCGCTCGTCGTCATGCCGGTCTGCATGACATTGCTCTACAGCCTTTGGCATCAGACCTATGAAGGCCTTGTCAGGACGGTTTCGCTGGACAATTACCGGCTTGTCTTTACCGACCCGCTCTACCGCGCACTCTTCCTGCGCTCGCTCGCCATCTCGTCGATCGTCACACTTGCAAGCGTCACACTGGCCTTCCCGGTTGCCTATTACATTTCCTTCCATGTCGTCCGCCACAAGACGATCTGGATCGTCGCAATCACCCTTCCATTCTGGACCAGCTATCTGCTCAGGGTCTTCGCCTGGAAGATCATCCTTGGATATAACGGCGTCATCAACTCGGCACTGATCGCGACAGGCCTCATCGATACGCCGATCGAAGCCATTCTCTACAATGTCAATTCAGTCATCATCACGCTGACCCATGCGTGGGCGCCATTTGCATTGCTGCCGATCTTTCTTTCGCTGGAGCGGATCGACCGTTCGCTCTACGACGCGGCTCGGGACCTGGGTGATCCGGCCTGGGCAAGCTTCTTCCGCATTACGCTGCCGATGGCGCTGCCAGGTATCATTTCCGCCTCGCTCATCATCTTCATCCCGACCTTCGGTGATTACGTCACACCCTCGATTGTCGGCGGCCCCGGCGGCATGATGATCGCCAACATCATCCAGGCGCAGTTTGGCTCGATCAACAACTGGCCGATGGGCGCAACCGTTTCGGTATCGACGATCGCACTGGTTTCGCTGATCGCCTTCGCGTTTACGCGCTTCATGCGCTTTCTCGCCTCGCGCGTTGTGTAGGGCGGAATCCTCATGCGCAAATTGATCGGCATCTACGCTGTCGGGTTTCTCTTTCTCATCTACCTCCCGGTGCTGTTTCTGCCGTTGTTCTCGTTCAACGCATCCGACACGGCAACCTTTCCACTAACCGGCTTCACCCTCGACTGGTATCGGGAATTGGGAAATTCGGCCGCCTTGCTGAACTCGCTCAGGAACAGCCTGATCGTTGCCGTGTGCGCATCGGTTATTGCCACGGCTCTCGGTGTCTTGATTGCGCTGGCGACCACAAGGCATCGTTTTCCGGGGCAAGGCATGATCGTGGGCCTGATCCTGTCGCCACTGGTTCTGCCGCAGATCCTGCTCGCGGTCGCGCTCATGATCCTGGCGCTGCAATCCGGGCTCGGCCTCACCCTGATGACGGTGGTTGCAGGTCATGTGCTGCTGTGTACGCCCCTGGCCGCCTTTGTGCTGCGCGCCAGTTGCGAGGGCATGGACCCGGCACTCGAGGAGGCCTCGCGTGATCTCGGTGCGCCTCCCTTCGAAACCTTCCGGAAGATCACGCTGCCGCTGCTCGTTCCCGGTATCGTCTCCAGCCTGCTGATCTCGTTCACGGTCAGCTTCGACGAGTTCATCCTGGCCTTCTTCCTCTCCGGCAACGAACCGACTCTTCCGATCTACATCTGGAGCCAGTTGCGCTTTCCCCAGAAACTTCCATCCGTCCTGGCGCTCGGCACGCTGATCCTGTGCACGAGCATCTGCGTGCTGCTGCTGGCCGAATGGGTACACCGCCGCTCCGGCGGCGCCCGCGCCCGCAATCCATCCAGAAGAGATCAAGTGCGAACCGTATTGGCGCCATGACCAAAGACCTGATCGCAATCGAAAACCTGACCCGGAAATTCGGCGCGATCACCGCGCTCGACGCGGTCGACATGAACATTCGCGCCTCGGAATTCTGCTCCATTCTCGGCCCTTCGGGATGCGGAAAGAGCACGCTGCTGCGTCTTCTTGCCGGCCTCGACGAACCCAGCGAAGGGAGCATCGTCATCGACGGCACGGACGTGATGCATATCGGGGCCGAGCAGCGGCCGACCAACATGGTGTTCCAGAGCTACGCGATCTTCCCGCATATAAACGTGTTCGACAATGTCGCCTACGGACTGAGACGCAAGAAGATGCCCTTGCGGGAACTGCGCGCAACCGTCGGCGACGTTCTGGAAACGGTCGGATTGAGCGGCATGGAGAAGCGCCGCAAGCACGAATTGTCCGGTGGTGAGGCGCAACGCGTTGCGCTGGCCCGTGCGCTGGTCATGCGCCCGAAAGTGCTGTTGCTCGACGAGCCCATGGCCGCGCTCGACAAGAAGCTTCGCCAGGGCATGCAAACGGAACTGCGGCGCCTTCAGCGCGAACTCGGCATCACCTTCGTCATGGTCACCCATGATCAGGAAGAGGCTTTGACCATCTCCGACAGGGTCGCAGTGATGGCGAGAGGCAGAGTTCTCCAGTTCGCCTCCCCACGCGAACTCTATGACCGACCGTGCAACCGCGACGTGGCGCAGTTTGTCGGCGAAATGAACTTTTTCGACGGCCGCGTCACATCTAATGAAGGTGGGTTGCTGCGCGCCGATGTCGACCGGCTGGGTCCGATAGCGCTGACCGCACCGTCAATTCCGCTGACGGCCGGCGATGAAATCGAAGTGGGCATACGGCCGGAAAAGTTCTTCCTCGCCGACGGCACCGTCTCCCGGGAAAACGTCCGCGCCGGCAGGATCATCAATTCCGAGTTCTTCGGCGAAAGCACGCATTGCTTCGTGGAACTCGAGGGCGGCGGCAGCCCGATCGTCATCTCGGTTCAGAACGAGGACCGACAGGATGGCGACAGCCTGAATATCGGCAAAATGGTCGAGATCAGCTGGACGCCGCGCGCCGTCATCGCGATGCAGCCCGGCTGAGCGCCGGATCCGGGCAGAAACAATCATGTCCGGCGGCGTTCCCTGGAGGTGCGCAACAGCCGGCGATCAGACAGGAGGACGACGATGTATGCGGACAACATGAAGCTGGACGCTGCCTCTCTGGCCGAAATGGATCAGCGCCATGCACTGCATCCCTGGGCCGACCTTGGTAGCGCACGCGGCACTGCGCCGATGGTCGTGGCCGAGGCGGAGGGCATTCATATCCGCGACGCCGAGGGCCATCGCTTCATCGACGGGATAGGCGGCATGTGGTGTGTGCAGGCGGGGTACGGTCGAAGGGACATCGCCCAGGTCATGGCCGATCAGGCCATTCAGATGTGCTACTATACGCCCTTCGGCACGATGACCAACGTGCCCGCCGCAAGGCTGGTGAAGGAACTGGCCGAACGCAGCCCTGGCGACCTCAACACGGTCAGCTTTTCGACCAGCGGTTCGGAGGCCGTGGACAGCGCCATCCGTTTCTCGCACTACTATTTCAACTGCCTCGGCAAGCCGACGAAGAAACGCATTCTCGTCAGGATGGATTCCTATCACGGCTCGACCTATCTCACCGCCTCGCTGAATGGCAAGCGACGCGACTGGAGCCAGTTCGACTACGAGCGCGACCTCGTCCACTTCCTGCCCTCCGTCAATCATTTCCGCCATGGCAAGGGCGAGAGCATCGACGCGTTCCGCTCGGCCCGGATCGAGGACCTGAAGAACGCCATTGCAGAAATTGGGGCAGAAAACATCGCCTGCTTTGTGGCAGAGCCCGTTCAGGCATCCGGCGGCGTGGTCGTATCGCCGGACGGCTATCTGCAGGAGTGCCTGAGGATCTGCCGCGAGAACGATATCCTCTATATTTCCGACGAGGTGGTGACCGCCTTCGGCAGGCTTGGCCACATGTTCGCCTCGGAAGCGGTTTTCGGCATCACGCCCGATATCATCACCTGCGCCAAGGGCTTGACCTCGGGCTACATTCCAATGGGCGCAACCTTGTACTCCGACCGCCTGATCGATGCGATCAGCGGCGCCAATGCAATCGAGGGAGCCTATTTCACCAACGGTTACACCTATTCGGGCCACCCGGTTGCCTCCGCCGTCGCGCTGAAGAACATCGAGATTCTCGAAGACGAAGGCATCATCGAACAGGTGCGCGAGACCGGCCCCTATTTCCAGAAGGAACTTGGCAAACTCATGGACCTGCCGATTGTCGGCGATGTACGCGGACGCGGCCTGATGGCATGTGTCGAGTGCATGGTCGGCAAGGACCCGGGCAAGGTGGCCAAGAGGGATTTCGACGTGGCGACGCGCGTCGACATTCACGCGCAGGAACGCGGGTTGATCCTGCGGCCGTTTGAAAACCTCTGCATCCTGTCTCCGCCGCTGATCGCGACCCGCCAGGACATAGATGAGATCGTCTCGATCATGCGCGAAAGCCTGATCGCCACCCAAAACGACCTCATCGAAGCACAGTTATGGGCTCCGCACGAAGCGGCCTGAACCCGTCCGTCCGGACCCGACCCCGAACCTCGACCTGCTACTGCATGCGCATCGTCCATACATTTTGGACAAGTTCCTGCACAACCTTTCGCAGTGCGTCGAGTTCGACCAATGGTATGCTGTGAAGTTCGAGCACGGGTCCCCACCGGCAAGGCTCGGCTATTCGGGAAACGGCGATCAGGAAGACGACTATGGCGAGGGCATCTATGTCCTCGACCCGTTCTATCAAGTTTATCAGAAACGGGAATGGCCCAGCGTCCACAGGCTGCGCGACATCACACAGCCAAGCATCGCCAAGTCGAGCTACTACAAGAGCTATCTTGAGAAATGGGAAACAGCCGACGAGATCGGCTACATCGTACCAGTTGACGATTCCTCATGCTTCCATTTCTCGATCGCTCGGTCACGGAAACTGCCCTATTTCCGGGAGCATGAAATTCGATTCCTGAGCACGCTCGTTGAAACGGTCGGCGCGATCTTCAAATTGCATCGACCGGCCGACGACGCCTCGGCCGGCGCCATACAGTTCCAGAAGAGGATAGGCGACGCGATCGCCGTTTTCGGGCAGGGGCTCCTCACGGAGCGAGAGAGCGAAATCACGCTCCTGATGCTGAAAGGCTACACGGCCGCCACGCTGGCTCCCCTGATCGGCGTGACCCACGGAACTGCAAAAAACCACATCAAGAGCATCTATCGAAAGCTCGGCGTGCGTTCGCATGTCGATCTGCTCGTCATGTTCATCGACGAACTGTACGAGACATGATTGTGACCGGTGACGTGCTGCCGCCAATTCGGCCCGTGTTGGGTTGTAATTTCCCAGATTAACATGACTGAGCGTCCACCTGCGCCAGAGTATCGGCCGTTGCGATCGCGATGACGAGGGAATTGTCAGAGACCTTTGTGTAGATCTCGGTCTTGGCGATACGCGCATGCCCAGGAAGGCGCTGAACGAACTGATATCAACCCCCTCCTCGATAAGCAGGGTCGCTGCGGAATGGCGAAACCTGTGAGGGCGGCAACACGGTCGCCGAGCAGAATGAGCAAGCGGCAGATTCTTCGCAGCAATATCGAGACGCGAAATCAACTTCGCTGATCCCGGGGACGCCGGATCATCCTGACCGGCACACTATTCGTGCCACTTCACCGTGATTGTCCCCTGCAAACGTTTGGACACTAAACTGCCCCAACAGAAACGGGTCTCTGAAATCCGGCAAATTCCGCCTGAAATCGGCAGACTGAGTGGTGGTGTGCGCAGTCTCGCGAGAACCTGTCTCTACCCTGTTTTCCCTGCTTTTCAGGGAATTAACAGGGAAAATACGTTAGTTGCTGCTAAATCTGGCGGTTTTGATGTCAGATAGCGACGTTATTTCAGTGAGTTGGGAGTGAATTCCCTGCTCGGTCGGAACAGGGAATTATTTCGGCCGAACAGGGAAAGAACTCGCCACATCAGGGAATCCGCCGGCGCCATTGAGTGCGGCTGTTCCAGGTGGTTCTCGATCACGTTCTGGTCGAACCCTTCGCCTGACTGCCGCATGGCCGGCCATCGCCCTTTCCTCGCTATCCCCAGCCGATCACCAATTAATGAGAGATATTGACCCGCCAGCCTTTGAAACGAAAGAACAAAGCAAGTACACTGGGGGTGCGATTCCATTCGGGGTCGCGTCAAGGAAAACAAGAACCGGGGGAGGAGGAACGGAAACAACCAAGGAGCGCTGCCATGTCAGCCGAACTGCAGATCGAGTACATTGCCATTGCCGGGTTGAAGCCCTGGCCGAAAAATGCGCGCACGCATTCGAGGAAACAGGTCAGGCAGATCGCCGACAGCATCAGCACGTTCGGCTTCACCAATCCCGTTCTCATTGATGATGATTTTATGATCATCGCCGGCCATGGCCGGGTCGAGGCTGCGAAGCTGCTTGGCATGGACAAAGTGCCGTGCGTGCGACTGTCATCGATGACGACGGCGCAGAAGCGGGCTTATGTGCTCGCCGACAACAAGCTGGCTTTGAATGCCGGCTGGGACGAGGAGGTCCTGGCGGGCGAACTGCAGGCCCTGCTCGACATTGAGCTCGACTTCGATGTCGAGATCACCGGCTTCAGTGTCGCCGAGATCGATGGCCTGATCGAAGGTGTGGGGCCAGAGGAGGATGGCGATCCTGCCGACGATGCGCTGCCGCAGGACGGACAGGTGTCTGCGCGCTGTCGCCCCGGAGATCTCTGGCAGCTTGGCGGCCACCGTCTGGTCTGTGGCGATGCGCTGGATGCAGAAACCGTTTCCCTGCTGATGGATGGCGAGAAGGCCCGCATGGTCTTCACCGATCCGCCCTACAATGTCCCGATCGACGGCCATGTCGGCGGATCGGGCAAGACCAGGCATCGCGAGTTCGCGTTTGCATCGGGAGAGATGACCTCAACCGAATTCGCCTCCTTCCTCAAGGCGAGCTTCGTCAACCTTGCCGATAACTCTTCGGACGGTTCCATCCACTTCATCTGCATGGACTGGCGACACATGGGCGAGATGCTTGATGCCGGACACTCGGTCTATAACGAACTGAAGAACCTGATCGTCTGGGTCAAGGACAATGGCGGCATGGGTACCTTCTATCGCTCGCGCCATGAGCTGGTCTTCGCCTTCAAGAAGGGAACGGCACCCCACATCAATTCCTTCGAGCTCGGTCAGCATGGCCGTTACCGTACCAATGTATGGCAGTACCGGGGTGTGAACACGCTGAAGAGCGGAAGGATGGACGAGCTCGCGCTGCATCCGACCGTCAAGCCGGTGCAGATGATTGCCGATGCCATCAAGGACTGTTCCGGCCGGGGCGACATCGTGCTCGACCTGTTCGGTGGTTCCGGCTCGACGCTGATCGCCGCTCACAAGACCGGCCGGCGCGCCTTTCTCTGCGAGTACGATCCGCTCTACTCTGACCGCATCATTGCGAGATGGGAAACCTTCGCGAAGGACGAGGCGGTGCAGCTTGCCTGCGGCATCGCGAACCGGCCTGAGGCAACGCCAAAGCAGGCAGTGTCCGACGCCCCTGTACCGGGCAGGGAGATAGCGGCATGAACGATCGCGACGACAAAACAAGGTCGAAGGTGGTCGTGCCGTCGCGCTACTACCAGGTCGGTTATGGCAAGCCGCCTGTGCACAGCCGCTTCGCCAAAGGCAAATCCGGCAATCCCAGCGGACGCCCGAAGGGTTCGGGCAGTCTGGCGAGTCGGCTCCAGAAGATGTTGGGAGAGGAGATTGCCGTGCAGCAGGCGGGCAACTCCCGGCGCATGAAGAAGGGCGATGCCGTACTTGCAGCACTCATCGCGCGTGCTGCCCGTGGTGATACCGCCGCAGCCAGGCTGATCCTCAATACCAGTCGCGATTACGAAGAGACCATGCTTCCCTCCAGGCCGGCCGGCCAACTCGAGCCGATCGATGTCTATAAGCTGAGCGACGAGGAATTGATAAGGTACATGCAGAAGCTCAATCGTGAAATCGCAAAAGTTGACCCCGAACTTGCCGCACGACTCAGGGAAGAGGCGGACGATGATTGACCAGAACGAGAAACCGGAACCTCACTCACGCCAACCGGACTACGAGGTCGGCTATCGAAAGCCTCCGAAGTCGACGCGATTCCGCAAGGGCAAATCGGGAAACCCAAAAGGTCGCCCCAAGGGTTCGCGTTCGATCAACGCGCTCCTCGAAAGGGCACTTGATGCCCCTGTCACCATCACCGAGGCCGGGCGTACGATCACCATCGAGCAGCGTGCCGCACTCTTCAAGGCACTGGTCGCCCGCGCCATCAAGGGTGACACCCGCTCAGTAGCTCTGGTCATCAAGCTGATGGAACAGTCGGGGCTGCACCAGGAACCGCATCAGCCCATTACGAGGATCGAACGCATCATCATAGAGCCGGCGCACCGAGAAAAGCGAGAATAGGTAGTCGTGCAGCATATTAGGCTTGCGGACCTTGCCTACTATTATACAAAATTTAGTAGGTTGCCCTCCCTCCGGAAACATCGTGACCTGCTCCCCTAATTGTCCGCGTTTATAAGTTAGCTCTGTTCACGTTGTGGTCCCTTTCGGACCGGGTTGCAAATTCGTTCGGGGTGAGCCCGTCGAGGCTCGTATGCGGTCGGTGCAGATTGTAGTCGATCCTCCAATCCTCGATGATCTCGCGGGCATGTCGGTAGCTGCGGAACAGATGCTCGTTGAGGCACTCGTCCCTGAGCCGCCCATTGAAGCTCTCGACAAAACCGTTTTGCATCCATTGCCCGGCGCGATGTAATGCCATTCGACGCCACGATCCTGTTGCCATTTCAGCATCGTATTGGCGGTGAGCTCGTTGCCGTTGTCGCTGACCACCATCAGTAGGTAGCCACGACGCTCAGCGATGACATCCAGTTCACCGGCCACGCGCTCACCCGAGATCGAGTTGTCGACGATTGTCGCCAGGCATTCCCGGCTGAAGTCATCGATAACGCATAGAATGCGGAAGCGGCGTCCGTCGACCAGCGTGTCGGAGACGAAGTCGAGGCTCCACCGCTGGTTGGGGTCCTGCGGGATGGTCATCGGCGCCCGCGTCCCCAGGACCCGCTTGCGGCCACCGCGCTTGCGAACGGTGAGCCGTTCCTCCTTGTAGAGGCGATACAGCTTCTTCCAATTAACCTCGACGCCCTCGCGCTTCAGCAGGATGTGAAGCCGCCGTTAGCCGAAGCGCCGGCGTTGTGACGCCAACTCCTTCAACCGCCCACGCAGATCGGCATCGTCCGGCCTGGTAGAGCGGTAGCGATAAACACACGGATCGATGCCCACGAGACCGCAGGCGCGCCGTTGCGAGTAGCCTTGTTGTTCAATAGCCCAGTTCACGGCATTCCTCCTTGAACCGGGCGTCAGAAGTTTTTTCCGAGCATCTCGCGGAGCGTCGACACATCCATCATCTGCTCCGCCAGAAGCTTCTTCAGCTTCGCGTTCTCTTCCTCAAGCGCCTTCAGCCGCTTGGCCTCCGATACTTCCATGCCGCCATACTTCGAACGCCACTTGTAGAAAGTCGCATCGCTGACGCCGTATTTGCGGCACAGATCGGCGGCCGACATACCCGCCTGATGCTCCTTCAAAATGCCGATGATCTGCTCAGCGGAAAACCTGGATCGTTTCATTGCCTGTCTCCTTCGTTGGGGAACAGGCTAACCAAAAAACGAGGATCATTCAGGGGAGCAGGTCACACATTCCAAATAGTGTCAGTGCGGCCAGACGCGGTTCGACATTTCTCAATTCTCGCGCGCCATTGCGCACGGAATCGGCCGCAACCGCCTAGCCGACATACTCGGCCTGGTGGCCGGTCGCGTCGATCCCGCGACGCATTTCGGTTGCATGCGCCTCGACGCCCTGTTACATCTCCTACTGTCAGAATTGATTTCTGTTATACAGAATATTCGGAATCTTGGGTGAACCGCGCGCAACCCTGCGCCGCCCGTCCAATCGAGGAGAAGCCGATGCCAGCCGGCCAACGCGTCATCGACCCAGCCATCCGTTGCGAGATTGAAGCCCTGATCGTCGAGCATTCCTGGATGCTCGACAATCATGAGTCCGACCGGCTCGGCGATCTCTATGTCGAATGCGGCAAACTGACCGGAATTGGAGGCGATCGCATCGGCAGGGCCGCCATTTCCGAATACGGACGCGGCCGCGCCGGAATGACTTCCCGCTTCGCCCGCCACATCAACAGCAACATCCGCCTGGTCAACGATGGTCCGGACCGGGTTCGGAGCCTTTCTTCCATCCTGCTACTGCGCCATGACGGAGAGGGGCTCGGCCCTGCGGATCCAATTGCCCTTGCCGATGCCGAGGATATCTTCGTTCTCGACACGGATGGGCGGTGGCGTTTTGAGCACCGCCATCTGGTGCTCCGCTTCGAGTCCGAAGCGCACCTCAGCTGACAACCGCGAAGCGCACATGCGATGAGTTGCTCAATGCGTTTCGGACGACGAACGGGATAGGGAACAAGGACGGACTTAGATGGCGCGTCTCGAACTCAGCTATGCCGGACACCGCTCCGACCGCGTCGATGATCTGTACTTCGGCGTCGTCAAGCCGGCGGCGATCGATCTGCACTTCGTGTCGCTACCGCCCTTTCAGGCATTCAACCGCTTCATGCGGGGAGAATTCGATACCGGCGAAATGTCGTTTTCCGCCTATGTCATCAAAGCTGCCCAGGCCAAAGCGGAAGGCAAGGAACTGCCCTTCATCGCCATTCCGGTTTTCCCGGCGCGCACCTTCCGACACGGCGCCATTTACTTAAATACGTCCAAGGGCATAACCAAGCCGGGGCAATTGAAGGGCCGCAAGATGGCGGTGCCGGAATACGCCATGACGGCGGCAGTCTGGGTCCGCGGTCTGCTGCAGGACGAATACGGCGTGCCTGCCTCGTCGATGGAATGGATCACCGGTGGCCTGCAAAGCCCGGGACGCAAACCCGTCATTTCCCTCGACTTCCCGGGCATCCGCATTCGCAACGAGGAAACCAGAACTCTCAACGACCTTCTTGTCGAAGGCGAGGTCGATGCGCTTATCGCCCCCCAGAAGCCCCCGGCTCTACGTGAGGGTCGGCCGGAGGTTTCGCGACTGTTTCAGGACCTCGCCGCGGTCGAACAGTCATATTATGCCAGGACCGGGCTCTTTCCGATCATGCACACCCTCGTCATGCGGCGCGAAATCTACGAAAGGCATCCTTGGGCGGCCGTCAGCCTCTATCAGGCATTCGACCTTGCCAAGAACAACTGTCTCGAGCGCCTGCGCAATGACGAGCCCGCACCATTGTCGATCCCCTGGAGCGTTTCCCTCCGCGAAAAAGCCGTCGATCTGATGGGTGAAGATTTCTGGCCCTACGGCGTCGAGAGAAATCTCAAGGTCATAGACGCGTTGTGCCAGTATGCAGTGGACCAGAGGCTGGCACCGATCAAGGTCGAAGCCGCCGACCTGTTCGCTCCCAGCGTCCTTAATCTCGCGGGCGATCGGCTCTGAAGACATGACGGATTCCGCTTTGAAGCTTCGGTTCGGTCTGGTCGGTCTCGGCGGAGCAGCGTTACAAATGTTGCCGAGCCTGATGGCTCACCCACAAGTCAGACTGGCAGCCTGCGCCGATCCGAATCCACTAGCCCGAGAGCGTTTCGCCGAGGATTTCGGTGCCAGGGCATACGATCGGGCGGAGGTCTTGTACGAAGACCGCGACGTCGACGCAGTCTACATTGCGACCCCTCACGGCATGCACCGCGAACATGTGGTTGCAGCTGCCGAAAGCGGCAAGCACATCATCGTCGAAAAGCCCATGGCCCTGTCGCTCGCCGAATGCGACGCCATGATTGAGGCAACCGAGCGCAATGGCGTCAGACTGGTCGTCGGCCACACCCACAGCTTCGATCCCCCTATCCGGTTGATGCGCTCCCTCATCAGGTCCGGAGAGTTCGGCCAGCTCGCGATGATCAACAATTTCAGTTACGGTAATTTCCTTTACAGGCCACGCCGATCCGAGGAACTGCAGACGCAAGCAGGCGGCGGCATCATCTACAATCAGGTGCCGCACCAGGTGGACGTGGCCCGGCTTCTTGGCGGGGGCGTGATACGAAGCGTCCGCTCGATGGCTTGGCAGCTGGACCCGGAGCGCCCCACGGAAGGCAGTCACATGACCTTCCTGCAATTCAAAAGCGGCGCTACCGCTTCGCTCGTCTACAGCGGTTACGACTATTTTGACAGCGACGAGTTCCATGGCTGGGTCGGCGAACTTGGCGAAGAGCGAACGCCGGGAACCCAGGGTTCGGCGCGAGCCGCTCTAGCCGGCAAATCGTCCGAAGATGAGACATCGATGAAGCGCTCCCGAAGCTATTCGGCAAAGCCGGGAATTGTGTCGCCGAAGCATCCTCCCCATTGCGGCATCACCATTGCGACCTGCAGCGGCGGGGACATTCGAACCTCCGTGGACGGAGTCACAGTTTATGGACGTGAAGGCACGGTGGAGCGCGCCGCACCGGTCGGTCGCGCCTTTCCTGACAAGGAAGCCGTGATCGACGAGCTGCTGGAATCGGTGTTTGGCAATCACGAGCCCATTCACAATGCCCGTTGGGGAAAGGCAACGATGGAGGCATCGCTTGCCGTTCTGGAATCGGCTCGCACCCGGCAGGAAATACTCCTTCACCACCAGGTGCCGGTGAACGACTGAGCGGCGAACGAACGGCATGCGGGCGCAGCAGCGGAGAATGGTGAAACAATGGAAATTGTGATCGTAGGCGGCGGACCTGCAGCGGTGGCTGCGGCGATGGAGGCAAAACTGCACCGCAGCGAGGCCAACGTCTCCCTCGTCACAGAAGAGGCATGCGAGCCTTACGAGAAGCCGCCACTCTCCAAGGGGGTGCTTCTCGGCCAGTCCGAACCGCACGAGGCGCTCATCGCCGGGCTGGATGGGCTTGCTTCTCACGGCATATCTGTAAGGCTCGCTACACGCTGCGAGGTGATCGACCGCGCCGCGCGCAAGATCGTCACAGACCACGGGGACCTACCCTTCGATGCGCTGGTCATCGCGATAGGCTCCCTGCCCCGCGAATTGCCCGCCCTGCCGCTTGACATGGACCGTGTCCACTATCTCAGGACGCAGGCGGATGCACGCTCACTTCGTGGCGCTCTGCTTGAAAGCAGGCGCATCGCGGTTATCGGCGCTGGCCTCATCGGGCTCGAAGTAGCGGCGTCGGCGGCCGAACTCGGTCTCGAGGTGACGATGATCGAATCGGCGCCGCGTGTGATGGCCCGCGCCTGTTGCGAAGAAATAGGCATGAAGGTCCTCGCCGAACATCGCAGAAGAGGTGTCGGGATCAGACTTGAAACCATGCTCAGGGACGTTACCAGACAGGCAGACGGAAGCCTGAGACTGACAACCACCGGTGGCGATGTGTGCCTTGCGGATCATGTTGTCGTCGGTACGGGAGTTGTTCCAAACGATACCC
The DNA here is from genome assembly GCA_041987205.1 of Rhizobiaceae bacterium. Lineage (GTDB taxonomy): Bacteria > Pseudomonadota > Alphaproteobacteria > Rhizobiales > Rhizobiaceae > BOKV01. The sequence goes on from JBHIWX010000001.1 coordinate 59,673, forward strand.
TGGCCGCGAATGCGGAACTGAACACCGATGATGGCATCCTGATCGACGAAAAGTGCCGGACAAGCGATCCAGCAATCTTTGCGGCAGGTGACTGCACACGTTTTCCCGGACCTGAAGGAATGGCACGGCTCGAGAATTGGCGGCACGCACTGGATCAAGGCAGCGTGGCTGGCCGCAACGCCGCCGGTGAGCAGGATGTCTACCGCCCGGTTCCATCATTCTGGTCGGAGCAATATGATCTCTATATCCAGGGCGTGGGCTGGCCCGATCCGCAGGCAGTTAGCGTGAGACGTCCGCTCGAAGGCAACAGCGCGTTGATCGTCGATGTTCGGGATGGCCTCGTACGCAGCGCTACCGGCATCAACGCCCAGCGCGACATCGCCATGATCCGGCGGCTGATCGAAAGGGGCATCCCGGTTGATTCCGCGGCGCTCGCCGACCCGGACCAACCGTTCGCCGCAATGCTGAAGGCCAGGGCTTGACCGACCAATCCGGCGCACGTTCCAGATTCCCGGTGGAAAGAATCTTTCTGCCGTTCACATCCCGCTGAAAGCGGTTGAGCGTATCCGGCGAAGCGATTATTTCTGTTCTCCAGAATTAGCCGGCTGGATCCTTCCCGGTTCCACTGCCCGGCCTTGAAAGGGGGCATCGTGGCGCCAACCAGCAAATCGGGCACGCCGGCTTATGCGATCGAGTCCGTCGATAGCGCGTTCACGATCCTTCGTATGCTTTGCGACGAGAAGGAAATCAGGGTCTCTGACGTCGCCAAGAGACTGGGAGTCGCGCAATCCACCGCGCATCGACTGCTGTCCATGCTCGTTCATCACGGATTCGCCAGACAGGACGAAAAACGTGGCGGTTACCAGATAGGGCCGACCTTCGTCGAAATGGGCTTCGCGGCCATCCGTGACCTGGACATCCGGGAACACGCCCGACCCATCCTCGAGGAACTTCGCGACAGGTTGAACGAAACCATCCATCTTGGTGTCCCATACGGCCGGGAAATACTCTATGTCGAAGGTGTCGAGAGCCTGCAACAACTGCGCAGCGGTACGCGGGCGGGCAGCTTCGTGCCAGCTCATTGCGTCAGCCTTGGAAAGGCTGTCCTGGCGACCCTTTCACCCGAGGAATTGAGGCGCCTGTATCCCGAACAGAAACTGCCGACCGTGACGGACCGGACGGTCACCACGCTCGCGGAGCTCGAGAGACAGCTGGCGCGCATCCGCCGCGCCGGCTACGCCAAGAGCCGTGCGGAAAGCACCGAAGGTGTCGGCTCCATCGCGGTCGCCATTGTCGACCATCACGGCGTAGGCCGCGGCGCGGTAAGCGTCAGCGCGCCCCTAACGCGAATGACCCGCAAGAACGAGGCATTGTGGATCGAAGGCGCCAAGGAAGCGGCCGAGAAGCTGCGCGATCGCCTGTGGAGCGCATCGCGCTAGTTCAGGCGCTTTCCTGCGCGATCGCATCGCCGGGATATCGCGACCAATCGAAATCCTTGAGCACGCTGGGCTTGGGCAAGGCCGACAGGATCTTCAAGGCTTCGATGGTCCGATCGAGCACAAGCGCGACTGCTTCCCTGCCTTCGATGATACAGCCGTAACTTGGACACAGCCGGTCGATCGGCCGGTCGGCGATCAATTGCTCCAGTTCCTCGACGATCGGCCCTGCGTCGCACCCGCAGAGCCAATCGAATTTGCAGTTGAGGAAATCGACGATCGACTGGGTGGAGAAGCTGTCGGGACCGGGCGTCACCACCCGTGGCCCTCCGGGTGAATCGCTAACCAGGAATCCGAAGGAATCGGAACAGAACAGCGTGCGCGTCTGCGACTCGTAGAGCCAGTTGGTCGAGAGCACGCGGATCCTGGTGCGCAGATACTCCATCCGCAATTCGCCGAACTCGATGACCTGTCCCGGCGGCGTCCATTCGACCGGGGATGGCGAAGCGACCGAATAGGCTTGCGCCTTGGCATTGGCCTCATCGAATGCGGTGAAAAAATCGAGCGGCGTGAAGTCGGCGTTGGGAAACCTGATCAGATCGATGTCGAACGACCTCAACAGAGCCGGAATGTTGTTGATGGAGTCGATGTCGCGGCGCGTTATCATCATGCTCAAGTTTGTGTCGCCGTCGAGCAGGCAGGACAGGGCGTCGAAAATCTTTCGCCGGTGCACGGCAAGCCCGCCGTCGATCAACAGGACCTTCCCACCGCTCTTGAAGGCGTAACACTGGAAGGGCATCCACCCTTCCAGGACGGGCGCGGTCCAGGGCAGCGAGCGCGAAGCAAGGACGCTTCCTCCAAGCGCATGGAGTGTACCCGGGATTATCTCGACAAGTGAAGGCGACCGAACACGCGCCGCGCTCCTGGTGGATGACGGACCGTCGGCCGACCTGCCGGATGCCGACATGGTCTTCATGCCTTCCTTGAACAGGTCCGTGGTCACCTCGGCGTTGTCCACGATTCCCCCATGTGCCGGTGCGATCAGGCGCGGCTTCAGCCGCTGCAGGATCTCGTCCAGATCCGCAAATGTCAGTTCGACGTCGGTGTGATTGGTCCAGTAGAGCGCGCGCTCGTTGACGAACTGCATCATGACCGCATCCGGCGGCGGCATCTCGCTCGACATGCGATCGCACTCGCCATCCTTGTGGCAGTGTAGATAGCCGAAAGCGTCCGACACGAACAGGACGCGATCCTTGTTGTCGAAGGCCCACAACGTCTCCAGATCGCGCCAGACCGCCGGCAGGAAGAAGATGCTTCTGTCGCCGAGACCGAGACTGTCCCCGGCCTTTACCTGCTTGATGCGATGCGCAAGCTCCGGGTAAAGCAAGGGATATTCGGGCAGATCGCCGACCGCGATGGCGTGCGGGTACTTTTCCAGCCACTGCGTCATCAACCCGGCGTGCGGGAACTCGCCATGCGTCAGGAAGACGTAATCGAGTGGCCGGTCGCCGAGAAACTCCTCGACCGCGCTTCTAATCTGCTCCCAGTGGAGCGGATTTCCAGAATCGATGAGGATCGTCTTCTCGCTGCCTCGCACGAGAAAGACACCCATGTGCCCGTGAACCACTTCTCCGCGATACTCGAGTGGCAGGCAGCCGCCAGTCCAAAGTAAATCCGGAAGAACCAAACGCGGCAACCCGCCCGACGAAGCCTCGACCGTGTTAAGATTTGTCACCTTCACCTCCCTACGCATTAACGAAGTACCGGGCCGAACCTGGCGGCAAATCTGGTAACCGACCGGCTAGTCTCCCGCAGACTTCTCCAGGTCCACGCAGATATCATCATCGTCGATAACCACCTTGTAGGTTCGTAGCGCTATGACGCAGGGTCGGTACACCACCTCCCCTGTCCGCACGTTAAAGCCGCCGCCATGCAGCGCGCATTCGATAACGCCATCCTCCAGCACGCCTTCCGCGAGGCTGGCCGCGCCATGCGTGCATCTGTCGTCGGTGACGAAGAACTCGCCTTCGATATTGTAGACGGCGAGTGTGAGTTCCCCCACACTAACAGCCTTCACTTCGTTTTCAGCAAGCTCGGAAGTTCCACAGAGTCTGGTCAGTTCAGCCATATCGCAATCGTCACTCCTGTCATTCTTTTGGCTTTGGAGGAGACGCCAAGTGCTCGGACCGTTGCGTGCAAACACCCAGATCGCTCGATCATTTCGGCTGGGGATTGAGGCCTTGGGTCTGCAATTCGATGAGCTTGCGCATCTCGACCAACCCTTCGACGATGGACGGGCGTTCCTCGAGAACCCACGTTCGCACCGCAGAGCTGTGGAGCAGCAGAAGCTGCATCGCAATGATGTCGGCCTTGATGTCTGCTCTCACTTCGCGCCGGCGTTGGCCATCGCGCACGATCTTCGCGACGGCATCGAGCTTGCGCTGCCTGTTCTGGGCGAGCGCCTTCGAATTGATGCCATACGAAAAGAAGTTGACCTGCAGATAGGTTCTGGCCAGCTGCAGATTGGCCGCATAGCCTTCATAGAACACCCGAAAGAAAGCGATCAGATTATCTTCGAAAGGTCCGTCACGGCGACAGGCATTCGTCCCGCGCGCGATCATGTCCGTCACGTCATCATTGTAGGCGAGCAGGATGAGGTCGCGCTTGTCCTGGGCGTACAGCGATATCGTGCCCAGCGCCACGCCGGCCCGCGAAGCGATCTCGCGAACGGTCGCCTTCTCGTATTCCTGCCTGGAGAACAGTTCCTTCGCCGCTGCTTTGATCCGGTCGCGCTTCAGGTGCTTCTTGTGTTCGCGCACCGAGGCCTTTTCATCTGGTTTCGCATGCTGCCGGGACGCACGTACGGGCTCTTCAGTCTCGAACGATGTGGTCTTCACGGTTCACTCCGAATTTGACGATGCTCACACCAGAGTCGCACCTCGGCGACCATGACTATCCTGCAAGTCGAGTGGCAATGATCTCTTCGCAACGCTTTCCGTCTTCCGGATCGGCGACCCTCAGATCTCCGGAGAATGCTGCCATCACGCGATCCGAGGGGCGCGTCGCCACGCCCCATCGGCAGGGCCGCTGGGGGAATTCGCGCCAGTACTTCGCGTCATTGGCGACATGGATCGTCTCGTCGACTTGCTCGAGTTCGGTGGTATATTCCACCACAAAGCCGTTCGGGTCGATGAAGTACATGAAGACATTGTTGCCCGGACCATGCCGGCCCAGCCCCCATTCGGGGTTGAACCCCCTGCTCATCAGGCGGCCGGCGCCGCGCATGAGACCGTCGATGCCTTGCAGTTCGTATGAAATGTGATTGACGGACGGTCCGTTGCCACGAGCCAACGCGACGGAATGATGATCGGCCGAACAGCGAATGAAATCCATCATGTCGGTCGAATCGCTAAGTTTGAACCCGAGCACGTCGATGAAGAACCGGGTCTGGTTCTCGACATCGGCGCTGTTGAGCACGACATGCGACAGCTTGTTCGGCTTCGAACTGTCCTTGTAGCCGCCATTTCGCGCTGCCAAGTCCGACGTGATGTTGAGCACGACGCCTTCCGGGCTTTGAAACGAAAAGCCGTATCCTCCGCCGAAACCGTGTGACCGTTGGGCGGGGTCACTCCCGATCTCGACGCCGAATGCCTTGGTCTTGGCGTGCAATGCGTCCACTGACATCTTGTCGGGAGCCGTGAAATGCACCCCGAGGAGACTGGTCTTCGCTCGCTCGCGAAGCGTCAGGACATGCTGCGTCCCGCCCCTGGCGCCCAGATGAACACTGTCACCTTCTGCGAGAATCGGATCGAGACCCCACACCTCGCTGTAGAACGCGACCGATTGTCGAAGGTTGGTCACGCCGAGCTCGACACTGTGTACTGAATTGACCTGTGCTTCGGGCATCGAAATCTCCGTGTGAATCAAAGAAAGATCGAAAGCGACTCGAGGCCCAGGACTGTGGAGTCCAGCAAGACCATCCGCCTGCTCAGCTTCCAGCGCTCTTCCTTCCTCGTCAACCGATCCAGACGCTCCGCCGTCACGACGATCGGCGTACTTGCATCGCCTCGGTAGCAATACACCGCCAAATTGCTGGCGCATTCCACGGCATCCGGATTGGCTGACAATATTTGAATATTGCCGACCATCCGGCGCGTCCGCGTAGCCGGATGCTCCGACCAGGCGGAGTCTGACTGGAGACGCATGACGCGGGTCTTCATGGAAGGATAGTCGTCATCGAGGAAGAACGAGGTCGTGCTGAAGCCGCGTTCGTTCGTCGCTTCCCGGGTGGTTCGAACCGGAATGGAGTAGACGATGTCCTCGGACAGGAGCTCAAGCCAACCTGCGAGTTCCTGATGATCCAGCAATCTGGCTTCGTGGTAGAGAAATGCACTCACCCTCTCCACAAGGCCCTCTTCGAGCAATCCGAATTCGCGGACGGTGTGATTGTTCATGTCGAATGCCCTCTACTTGCTGTTTGTGCCGCCGGCCGAGGCCAGCCGGTCGAACCAGGTGTTGTAGAAGGTACGCAGGCCGCTCTCGCCAGCATTGGAGGGAACCGCGACGCCAGGACCGCTCCAGTCCTTCAGTGGCTCAACATCCGACATGGGGCCGAGGCCCATCTGATAGTTCGCCTTGACGTTGTTGACCTGCGCATAGGTCATGGAAGCCGATCGCGCCACGCCCGGCCACAGCGCGACATCGTCCTGCTCGAAGCTTCCCGAGGGGCTGAAACTGCTCATGCCGACCTGATAGGCCCGGCGCTTGTATTCCTCGGAAGCTTCCTTCGGCGCAAGAATCCAGTTCCAGATCTCGGTCTTTCCCGGCCCTCTGGGCTGCCAGACTCGCATGGTCAGGAACCCGGATGGAGCACGCTCCTGGGTGTCGGTGACGCCGAAATGCAGAAAAGAGAAGTTCGGGAAAAGCGTGCCGTTATGAACCATGGCCGTCCTGGCCATCTCCAGCTGCGTTTCATTCAATTCTCCCGATCCGAAGAGCTTGTAAACCTCTTCCGGGTAGTTCCAGTAGATGGTCTTGTCGGGGTCCTGGCGGACGCTCAGCGCATAGCCATCGCATGAGATGTGCAGGCCGTACAACTTGCCCGGCGCGCCGGCGGCCGAGGAATGGGCGAGACCGGCCTCCAGCACCGAACGATGGGTTGTCTGGGTGTGCGAACTGTCGCCGCAGAAATTCTCAGACCCCTGCTTCCAGTTGGCATCGATGACCCAGCGATGCGGCTCGCCCAGAACTTCCATGCCCCCGGCGGTCAGGCCGAACTGGATGTCCAGGTACCATTTGTAGTCGCCGACATAGTCGAGGAACGGCACCGCATCCGGATCCAGATTGGCGAAGATCAGCCCCTTGTAGTTCTCGACATGGGGAGCCTGGAACAACCCCCACTCCTCGAGCTTGAGGCCGCGATATCCCTGTCGGGGAGCCGGCACGCCGTCGAGCTCGCCGGTCGTCTTGTAGCTCCAGCCGTGATAGGGGCAGGTGAACGTCTTGGCATTGCCCATGTCGACACGGCAGAAATGGGCGCCGCGATGACGACAGCTGTTCAGCAGAACCCGGATGTCGCCATTCTCGTCCCGAACGCAGACATAGGGATCCTCGCCAATCGACCGGGCCACGAAGTCCCCGACATTCGGAATCTCGGATTCATGCGCGATGAAAATCCAAGACCGGGTGAAGATGCCCTGCATTTCAAGGCGATGGATGCCCTGATCGTTGAAGATGCGCATCGGCACCAGCCCCTGCTCCAGGTCTTCCTTCATCCCTGACAGGTAGGACGGGATCGCCGCCTCGATCTTCCGCGTCACATTCATCGCCTTTGCTCCCGACATTCAGCCGGACGACCCACCCATTGAGCACTGCCGGCCATTCTTAGAGTTCTTCAAAAAAATGGACTTGTCCATAAAAAAATGAACATGTTCATTAAATTATTAGTATGCCGTGCTCATGCGGAGGTCTGTTTTCAGATCACCTTGGCAGTGAGAACCGCCGGGCTACAGGCGTCTGTTGCGACGCTCTAGGGTCCGAAATGGCTCAATCGCTTTGCCAGAAGTTCCATGCCGGCATTTCCCGCCCACGCAACTGCGAAGATGACGAGGAGCAGGCTGTACATCTCGGGGATCCGGAAGAAATTGTAGTCTTGTGCGATCAGATTGCCGAGCCCCGCCTGAGACATCTTGATTTCGGTCAGCAGCACGCCGATGACGGTCGCCCCAAGGCCGATACGCATGGAACTGATGACAGGCATGACCAGAGACGGCAGATAGACCAGCCTCACGGTCTGCCAAGTAGTTGCATGAAAGCTCTTCGCCACCTTTACCAGCACCGGCCGCACGAGCCGCATGGCCGCATAGGTGGCAACGGCGACCGGAAAGAACGCCGACAGCGAGCCCATCGCGATCTTAGAGCTTATTCCGGTTCCAAAAATCAGCACGGTGATGGGCAGGAATATGATTTTCGGCGTGGGCGCCAGATAGTGCACCCAGGGGTCGAGTATTTCACCCAGCAGGCGCCAGAGCCCGAAGCATATCCCTGCGGCCACCCCGATGAACGTGCCAATCAGGAATGCGACGGCGATTTCGATCACGGTCACGCTCAGGTGAAAGTAGAATTCGCCGGTTGTCACAAGCGCAAAGAGCGCCTGCCCGATGGCGAGCAATGACGGGACCACGTCCTGGTAAAGCAATCCGGATCGCGCGATCCCTTCATACGCCGCCAATAATACGATGGCTGTGACGAGCTGAATGCGGGTGGTCTCGTCGAAAAATATGCCGCGGCGCAGTGCCAAGCGGGAGTTCATGTAGATTTCAGCCATCGCTCAACTCGCTCCGTTGCGGCAAAAAACAGGACGCTGACCAGCACGACGAAGATGACGGCGCCATACATTCCGGGGATGTCGTACCGACTGTGAAGATCGCTGATGAGGTAGCCAAGCCCGCCGATGCTGACAAGAAACTCGATGGCGACGACGTAGATCAACGTATAGATCAGGCCGAGGCGAATGCCTGTGAATATGGTCGGGATCGCGGCCGGCAACAGCACTTTCGTTGCCGTCTGCCATTCGGTCATTTTCAAGCTGCGGGCCACATTGATGTAGACCTTGGGTACGCCTCTCAGCCCTTGCAGCGTCCCCAGAACGATCGGAATGACACCGGCGATCGTCCCCATCACGATAAGGGTCTGGGTACCTCTGCCGAAGATCACCATGAACAGCGGATAGAGAAGGATAAGGGGAGCGGAAAACGCCGTCCCCAGCCAGCTCTCATAGGCTCGACCGAATGCCGGCCTGGCGTGCAGGAACCAGCCGAACGGCACGCCGATGACTACAGCCAGGAGCGTCGCACCGAACGTGGTGCTGAACGTCAGAATAAACTTCTCGACTAGGCCCTCCTCGACGAAGAGTTCCGGAATGGCAAACAGCATGTCGGACGGAGAAGGAACGATATACTGAGAGACCAGGCCCAGACTTACCGCGCCCTGAAGCAGGGCGAACATGGCAACGCCGAACATCACGCTCAGAAAGCCGACCAGCACGCGCGAGTGAGTCATCTTCTCGATCCAATCCAGGCACCCGTCGATCGAAACGCTAACGCTGCAATGCGCGAACGGGCGCCTCGGAACATCTCATCGCATGCCTCGCAAGCCCCGGATTTCATCGCAGGCGGATACGCGGGGTGCAAAGGAGCAAGTGCCATGGGCACGACTCGATCTCTCTGCCTCATGCGACGGCCTGGGACTGCTTCTCGGCCTCGCGCATTCCACGAGACGCCTCGACCCTCAGCTCTCGCCATATCTGACCCACATACGCGCCGAATTCCGCTGATTCCATTACTTCGGACGTGCGCGGGCGCGGAAGGTCGATTTCGACGGTACGTTTGATCTTGCCCGGGCGATAGGACATGATCGCCACCCTGTCACTCATCTGGACGGCCTCGGAAATATTGTGGGTGATCAGAAGGGTCGTTTGTTTGATTTCACGCCAGATCTGAAGAATCTTGTCCCCGAGCAGGAGACGCGTTTGCTCATCCAGCGCGCCGAACGGCTCGTCCATCATCAGGATGCGCGGCTGGAATGCCAGGGTCCGCGCAATGGCTATTCTCTGCTTCATCCCACCCGACAATTCTGCGGGGTGCCGATGCTCGAAGCCCTCAAGTCCCACCAACTTGATGAGCTCGCGGGCACGGGCATCGCGTTCTGCCGCGGGAACGCCTGCCAGCTCCAGCGGCAACGCTACATTGCCCAGGGCCGTACGCCAGGGGAAAGTGGATTCCTCCTGAAAAACGATGCCGATATGCGAATGGGGACCGTCTAGCGACGCTCCGTCGATGGTCACTTCCCCTTCATAGTCCGTAAGAAGGCCGCCAATGATGTTGAAGAGCGTGGATTTCCCGCAGCCGGACGGCCCGATGATCGAAACGAACTCGCCCGTATCCACGGACAGCGAAACGTCGTCGAGTGCGGTTACCGTACCCCCTTCCTTGGTGGCGAAGGATTTGGAGACCCCTTGAACGCTCAATACAGGTTTCTTCCCCAAGGCGACTTAACTCCCTCTGTTTCTTCGCGCGGCAGACCCTATGCAGCAGGCTGGCCGGATTACTGTCTTGCCGCATCCCGGGCAAACTCCGGCCGGCGGTCGGCAGATTGCCGGCCGCCGGCTTTGGGCGCAATCACTCGTTTGCGATCTTCACTGTACGCAGTATCTCGGAAAGCTCTTCGTCCGTCAGGGCCCTGTCGAGCGCCTTGTTGGCGACCGCCGCGTGCATCGTGACATCAAGCGAAGCAATCGTTCCGGGTTCGACGGCCTGGCGCGGATAGGCTGTCTGCACCGTCTCCCTGGCCTTTTCGAGGGAGATCTGATGGGCATCGCCGTATTTCTGCAGGGCCTCGTCCGTCGAATAGGCCCAGTCGAGCACCTTGCCATAGGCCCTGTAGAAGCGCTTCAGCAGATCGGTGTGGTTTTCGGCGAAGTCCTTCGAGGCCACCGAAACGCGGGCGTTTTGGGAAGCCATGTTGGGCGCGTCATTGCCCGAAGCAATGATCCGCAACTCGCCGGAATCCACCTTGTCGAGTCCGATGGGATAGACCGACCAGCCTGCATCGACCTGATCCGTCATCACCTGTGTGATCGTCGCCGGAGGACCGCCGGTCACAACGTGCTCGATATTGACGCCTTCGCTCTTGGCAAGAAGCGATGCGATCGTGGTCGTCGTGGAGCCGGGATGCGAGATGCCAAGCTTCTTGCCGTCGAGGTCCTTGAAGGATTTGATGTCGGAACTGCCCTTCGCATAGAAAAACACGTCGCTAGCGCCCGTGAACTCGGCACCGACGATCACAAGCGGCGCGCCCTTGGTAACGGCCGCCAGAGCGCCTGCAGTTCCGGTTCCGACTCCGATGTCGCCGCCGCCCGCAATCACGGTCTGCAGCACGTCGCCGCCGCCCTTCACGAACACGACTTCGACGTCGAGGCCTTCGTCCGCGAATATTCCCTTTTCCCTGCCGTACTCGACAAGGGTCGTATCCCAGAAGCCCTTCAGGGAACTGATGACCTTGATCTTGTCGGCCGAATAGGCCGGCCCTGCGCCTAATCCCGCAAGGATCAGCGACGCAATCAGTAATGCTCTCTTCATAATACCCTCCCTACATGTGTCCTTCAGGACAGTTGCATTCCTGGCAGCCAGGAATATGGTCAGTCACAAAAATTTTCCCGCAGACCGGCAGCGGGACGCGCGAAACGCCGCAGCGTCGCGGGCAGGCACCCGGTATTCTTCTCAGGCCAGCACCTTCATCGCCTCGTCGGCGGACATCACTTCCCCGAAGAAGTCCGCGATCGATTCCAGTGCCGCCTTGTGCCGCCCGTCCGTGGACGAGGTACAGCCGTCCGAAACGACGATGTTGCGGAAGTTGCGGTCGCTGGCGTCACGCACAGTCGACTCGACCACCCGATCGGTGGAGACTCCAGCCAATAGCAGCGTACCGATTCCAAGAGATCTCAGGACCAGTTCGAGGTCCGTATTGTAGAACGCACCCACCCTGCGCTTGACGACAACGATGTCGCCCTCCTGCGGGGCCAGTTCGTCGATGACATCGGAGCCGGGTTTGGTTTCGTCGAGAATGCCATACGTCCTGACGGCCGGCAGTTGCGGCAGGACGTCGACATAGCCAGGCCTGAACGCGACCCTCGAATAGATGACGGGCACGTGCGAGCTGCGCGCCCATGCCAGAAGCCTGCTGATCGTGGCGACCACCGCGGGCAGGGCATCCTTGTCCTGAAAGCTCATAATGTCGTTCTGCATATCGAGCACCAGCAGCGCCACACCTTCTGCCATCAATTCCTCCAGGCCATCGCAACATCGTCGCCGCCCATATATCCGAGCGGACTAACAGGCAATTTCAGCGATGTTACCAGAATTTAATTCTGTAATCCAGAATATAATTTTCGCCTGCGGAATTCCAGTTCAGGCAACGACCCGACTCCGCCGCAGGCCTTCGGAACGAGTCGCACGGGAAGCGTTAGCTCGCCGAACCATGCAATTCGTATTGTTAGCAGTACGCACATAGCACCTTGTTTTTGCTATATTTCTAGGGTTGGCGCATCGCCTGCAACCGTATGTGCCATTTTTTTGTAGCCAGCAAGTATCGCGACCGAAGTTGCCCCGCCATCACCTCCCCTCTTGCGGAGACGAAGATCCCTGGAGGCAGGTTCTTTGGGATACGGTTTTCATCGATTCCGGTTTGAAAATGGAATTTACTTCTGTATAACAGAATTCAATTTTCTGCCCGCCGGCAGCCACTGGAGCTCCCGTCTCATGGGAGGAGCCAGGAGCCGCGCAATTGGGACTCGTCGTATCGGGGAATATTCGAAGACCAAACACCACCGCTTCATTCCATCGCTGTGCACAGGGTTCCCGGCAAGCTCCGGAGGCGGACACATTTCAACCGACAGGAAGGTTACCCATCATGCTTACTGCCAGCGACATTCGTGGGATGTACGCGATCATTGCGACACCGGCGCTCCCCCATGCGGGGCGGCTCGATGCGACCGACACCGTGGATGTCGAGGAAACGGAAAAGCTCGTCAACAATTTGATACGGGACGGCGCCGACGGTCTGATCGTGCTGGGAACGACGGGCGAATGCGCGACGCTTTCCGATGCCGACTACCGCACCTATGTCGGTTGCGTCCTCGAAACGGTTGCCCGCCGCATCCCGACCTTTGTCGGCGCAACCGCGCTTGGTGGCCATGAGATCGCAAGTCGTCTGAAATTCGTCAAGGAGCAGGGTGCCGAAGGCACGCTTCTCGGCCTGCCCATGTGGCAACCGGTCACGACCACCATGGCGGTCGATTTCTATGCCGCCGTCTCGGAAGCGTTTCCGGACCTCGCCGTGATGGTCTACGCGAATGCCCGCGCTTTCCGATATACCTTCCCGGTCGATTTCTGGTCGGTGATCGCCCGCGTGGCGCCGACCGTGGTGGCGGCCAAATTCTCGCGCGCCAACGCCCTGAAGGAACTGATCGACGCGACACAGGGTCGTATCAATTTCATCCCGAGCGAGATGGTCGTACACGAATTCTTCGAACTTTCGCCCGACACCACGACCGCCTGTTGGGCGACCGCCTCCGGAATGAACCCGACCCCGGCCGTGGCGATGATGCAGGCGATCCAGTCACGCGACCACGAGGCCATCCGCACAATGGCCGAAGCCATCGCATGGGCGAACGAGCCGATCATTCCGCTGGTCGCCAATCCCGAGGCATTCGCGCACTACAACATCCAGATGGAAAAGACGCGCATCAATGCCGCCGGCTACAGCAAATGCGGCCCGGTGCGCCCGCCCTATGACGACTTTCCCGAAGAGCACGCCGCCAACGCCCGCGAATGCGGACAGCGCTGGGCGCGGTTGTGTCAGGCCTATGTGGGCGACTTCAAATTCAAGGAACGTCCCTGGGAACTGGTCAGCAGCTGAGCCGCACCAGTTCGGACGCACAATGGGACAACGGCAAGCATGGTGAATGGAAATGGGATATCTTACGACAGCGGACCGGATGCTGATCGGCGGCGAACTGGTCGAGAGTTCAAGCGGCGCATGGGATGAGTCCATCAATCCCGCCGATGAAACAGCCATCGGCCGTGTTCCTGCAGGAACCGCTGCCGATGTTGACCGGGCGGTAGCCGCGGCCCGGCAGGCCTGGCCCGCATGGGCGGAAAAATCGCCGAAGGAGCGCGGCGAGATCTTGCGCCAGTTTGGGGTGAAACTGCGGGAACGCGCCGCCGAGATACTTCAGATAGAGGTCGCCGACACCGGCAACACCATCGCGCCGATGCGTGGCGATGTGGGTCATGCCGTCGACAGCCTCAACTACTACGCCGGCATTGCCCACGAGTTGAAGGGCCAGACCATACCGGCCGCACCCAACCACCTGCATGCCACCGTGCGCGAGCCTTACGGGATCGTTGCACGGATCGTTCCGTTCAATCATCCCTTGATGTTCGCAGTCGCTCGAACGGCAGCCGCGCTCGCCTCGGGCAATGCAGTGATCGTCAAGCCACCGGAGACCAGTCCGCTGTCGGCGATGGTCCTTGCGGAAATAGCGCGCGATTCCCTGCCCGCCGGCATCTTCAATATCGTCACGGGCGGCGGGCGGACGGTCGGAGACGCGATCGTGCGACACCCGGAAATCAAACGCATCGCATTTATCGGTTCGGTTGAAACGGGCCTCGCGATCCAGCGTTCGGCGGCCGAGGTCTGCGTCAAGCACGTGACGCTGGAGCTTGGCGGCAAGAATCCGATGATCGTCTTTCCGGACAACGATCCGGACGAGATCGCAAGGGCGGCGGTCGCAGGCATGAACTTCACCTGGCAGGGCCAGTCCTGCGGCTCGACCAGCAGATTGATGATCCACGAAGACCTCCACGACGCGGTTCTCGACAGGGTCACCCGGATCGTCTCGGAACTTCGGGTTGGCGATCCGACACGAGAAGACAGCGACATGGGCCCGCTGAACTCCGCCGGTCACTATCGCAGGGTGCTGGAATACATCGCCCACGGGCGGAACGAGGGCGCACGTCTGATGACCGGCGGCGAGCGGCCCGAAGGAAAGCCGTTCGAAAAGGGTTACTGGATCAGGCCGACCGTCTTTGCCCATGTCGATCCCGGGATGCGCATATGGCGCGAAGAGATATTCGGACCGGTCCTGTCGGTAAGCAAATGGCGCTCGCTTGACGAGGCGATCGCGCAGGCCAACGGCGTGGAATACGGCCTCACGGCCGCGATCTGGACGCGCGACATCAAGAATGCGCTGAACACGGCCAGGCGGATACAGGCCGGCCATATCTGGATCAACGGCGTCGGCCCGCACTATCTGGGCGTGCCCTATGGCGGCATGAAGAATAGCGGTGTTGGCCGCGAGGAAGGGATCGAAGAACTGTTGAGTTACACGGAGACGAAAGTGCTCAACATTGTCCTCTAGAGTGATTGCATAACGGAGCCGGTTGCATGCCAAACGACCCACACCACAACCTCACCGATGACGATCTCCGGCGTTTCGGGTTCGGCGATCCCCTTCCCGACCCGGCGCTAATCGCAGACCTCGTCGACGCCAACCATATTCTGTTCGACCAAGGCGTGGTGGATGCTTTCGGCCATGTCAGTGCCCGCCACGACAAGCGGCCGGACCGGTTCTTTCTGGCGCGCAACATGGCGCCTGGACAGGTCGACGCGTCCGATATCCTGGAATTTTCCTCCGACAGCGAGCCGGTGAATGCCGGCGGTCGCAGGGTGTATCTCGAGCGCTTCATCCACGGCGAAATGTACAAGGCGCGTGAGGACGTTCATGCGGTCGTGCACAGCCATTCCCACGCGGTGCTGCCGCTCACCATTTCGAAGACGGCCAGGCTGAGGCCGGTCTTCCACATGGCGGGATTCATCGGACGCGAGGCGCAACTCTTCGAGATTCGCGATCACGGCGGAACCGGGACCGACCTGCTGATCAGCGATAATAAGCTCGGTCACGCGCTCGCAGGCTGCTGCGGCGACCAGGACATTGTCCTCATGCGAGGCCATGGTTCGACCGTGGTCGCCGATTGCGTTCCCAGGTCCGTCTACCGCGCCGTCTACGCCGAACTGAACGCACGCTACCAGTGCGAGGCCATGCGTCTGGGCGAGGTCGAATACCTGACGCCGGAAGAATGCAGGGCCTGCGTCGAGAATGTCGAGCCGCAATGGCACCGGCCCTGGAACCTCTGGAAGGAAGAGGCGGCCAGCCGCCGATAATCCGCGGCTATCTCAAACGGTTTAGGCATGACCAGCTTGCTTCTTGAAACCGGCGACAAACTGCGATCGGTGAGGACAGATCACCTGCCGCCCAGATAGGTGTCGATCAGTTTTGGATCGTGCAGCTGACCTGGGTCCCGGAAAGTGACCGGGGTCCCTTTGGTGGTCCAGCGCTGGAGTTAGAATCCGGCATGGACTTGGATCTGTGATTGGACGATCCGACCGGCACCGTAGGCCGCCGGGATTGGTGGTGGCAAGATGGCTTTCGGGGCTGGTGGCCGATATCCCAATGAGCTATGCGGTCGCTCGGTGTTGTAGAAGACCCGCCATTGCTCGATGAGGATCTGGGCTTCCTGCAGCGAGTAGAAGATTTCCCGGTTGAGGCATTCATCCCTCAGCTTGCCGTTGAAGCTTTCGCAGTAACCGTTCTCCCAAGGACTGCCCGGCTCGATGTAAAGCGTCTTCACGTTTAACCTCCCGAGCCATTCGCGAACGGCATCGGCGACGAACTCCGGCCCGTTGTCTGACCGAATGTGTTCCGGTGGGCCGTGGCGCAGGAACAGCTTGCCGAGCACATGCAGGACATCCTGACTGTTGAGCTTGCGCCTGATATGGATGGCCAGGCTCTCCCGGCTAAACTCATCAATGATGTTGAGCATGCGGAAGGCCTTGCCATCATGGGTGCGATCCATGACAAAGTCGTAGGACCAGACATGGTTGCGATGCGTCGGTCTTAACCGGATGCAAGAACCATCGTTGAGCCAGAGCCTGCCCCGCTTCGGCTGTTTCTGCGGAACCTTGAGCCCTTCACGCCGCCAGATGCGCTTGACCCGCTTCAGGCTGACGGTCCACCCGTCTTGCTCAAGCAGCCAGTGGATGCGCCGGTAGCCATAGCGTCCGAACCGGGAACCCGAAGCGCAAGCATGTCAGGAACGGGATGCTGTCGCCCGTCGAGTTCGAACGGCAGGAAAAAATGAGAACCGAGGGCGTCTAGAAAACTCGGGGCTATTCAAAGAGCAACCCGCCATCAGCATGTTCACGGAATTTGAGCGGCCAGGTTTTCATGCAGAGGTAAGTGCGTCGATCAATCTGGATTTTGCGCTGACCGATTGCTCGGCAAGTTTTTCTCGATAAAGCGCGTAAAACAAATCGCGCTCCTGGAAGCCATCATTATCATTCCCATTAACTACAAGGGCGCCGCCTTCAACATGAAACTCCAAAGCCGGATACAAATAACATAACCGGCAGATGGCCGCCCCAGTGTGCTTCTCGAGTTGCTTGGGAACTGTGAATGAAAGACTTTTCGGCATTCCAATCTCCTGTCCATGAATATCTGAACAGCGTGTGAGCGAGCACGTCAATAAAATAGCAGATGTTTCAAATGCCCACTTCGTCTCCAAAACGCGAATAGCCGCCTAGCGACCGTTGAGTTTCTTGTTGCGCACTGCCGGTATGACCGAGATGACGCCGAGAGTTGACAGACAACTCCTGGCACTCACCTTTGGGATTGCGGACATTCAAACAGGATAAGCGTTTCATCCTGAACTTCGATGGTGTTGTCTTTTCCCAGAATGGTGGCACGCAGTATGGGCCGAGTTTTGCAAGGAGATCTTCGACGATCGCGGCAGTCCGCGATCCTTGAAAGTAAAGCTCAGCTTACGCTTCCGCCTCCGTCTACCAGTATCACGCTCCCTGTCATGAACCCGTTCAGCATGATGTGAACAATCTGACCGGCGATCTCGTCGGCGTGCCCGACGCGTTTCACCGGCAATCGCGCTGCCGTGGCATCGAGCAAGGCGCGTTTCTTCTCTTCCGGCAAGTGATCCCACCACGGCGTGTCGAGGCGGCCGGGGGAAACGCAGTTCACGCGCACTGGGGCCATCTCAGTCGCGAGCGCTTTCGCCAAGGTATCGAGCGCCGCATTAATGACGCTCAGAACCGTTGCGCCGCCAGAAGGGCGGACGCTCAGCATGCCCGATACGAGGGTCAGGCTGCCGCCATCGCGGATACTTGCGGCATGCGCGACATGAAGCGCACCCCAAAGCTTGCTGTCCATCGCGGCTCTCGCCTCGGCGAGATGTCGCGACCTCAATGGCGAGGCCTGCAATTCCGCGGCTGACACGACGACGTGATCGAAGGCGTCGCGTTCCTCGAAAATACGCGCGACCTCTTCCGCATCCTGAATATCGACCGCGATGGTCTCGACCGCGCCCAGTTGCGCGGCGGCTGCATCTAGCCGTTTGCGGGTTCTGGACGCGATCGTGACCTGCGCGCCGCGGGCGAGACACTGTTCGGAAACCGCGAGGCCGACGCCGGACGAACCGCCGAAAACGATGACGCGCTCGCCGTCCATTCGGTCGGAGATCATGTGCCCGGTTCGTCCTTTGCGCCAGGCGACAGCTCGCTTCCGGCCAGCATCTCGCTGAAGCGGGCGACCGCCGTGTGATCCTGACCCGGTCCCATCCATTTCTGCGCGCCGGACCAGAGGTCGCGACACAGTCCCGACAGCGGCGCGGCCGTGTCGGTCGCGCGTGCGACACCCATGGCAATGCCGAGATCCTTGACCATCAGGTCGAGCCCGAAGCCGGCATCGAATTGCCGCGACAGGACGAACTGCTTGAACTTCTTCTGTGTCGAGTTGTTCATGCCTGTTGAGGCGTTGAGCACGTCGACCATCAATTCGGGATCCAGGCCGAAACGCGAGCCGATCAACAACGCCTCGATGCCGATCAGGAAGCCGCCGGCGCTGACGAGATTGTTCAGCGCCTTCATGGCATGCGCGCTGCCGACCGGGCCTGTGCGGATAGCCTTGCCCATGGCGGCGAGCACCGCTTCGGATTTGCCATAGGCTTCGTCCGGCCCCCCCACCATGATCGCGAGCTCGCCGGTCCTGGCGCGGGACACGCCGCCGGAGACCGGTGCGTCGAGAAGCGTGACGCCCTTTTTTTCCGCCTGGACCGCGAGTTCGCGCGTCATGTCCGGCACGCCGCTCGACATTTCCAGGATCACGCCACCGTCGCGAAAGCCCGCAAGAACACCATCCTCGCCGCCGAGCACCTGGCCGACAATGGCGCTGTTCGGCAGCATGGTGACCACGATGTCCGCCTGCCGCGCCAGATCGGCCGCCGTTTCGGCCGCTGTGGCCGACAGTTCGCCGGCGACGCTGGCGGCTCGGCTGGCATCGGCGTCCAGTACGGTCAGCGCGAAGCCGGCCCGGGAAATGCAGGCCGCCATCGGATGCCCCATCGCTCCGAGGCCGATCAGGCCAACTCTGGGCTTGTCTTCATGCATGGTCAGGTGAGGCTCCTTGTAAGATCAGTTTGCGAACATCTGCTGCGGCAGCCACAGTGAAAGTTGCGGGAAGGCGATGAGTAGGATCAGCACGATCGCCTCGATGACGATGAACGGGAATATGCCGCGATAGATATCGTTGAGCGACACCTTGCCCTCCGATGCGCCGATGACGGCAAAGAGGTTCATCCCCACCGGCGGCGACAGCACCGCGAGTTCGACCAGCTTCACCATGATGACGCCGAACCAGACACCGTCGTAACCGAGCGACGTCACCATCGGGTAGACGAAGGGCAATGTCATCACCTGCATGGCGAGCGGGTCCATGAACATGCCCAGCACCAAGAAGACGACCACCAGCAGCATGATGAAGACAACGGGCGATAGCTCGAAGGATTGCAATAGATCGGTTGCGGACGTCACGGTTCCCGCCACGAGTAAGAAGCGCGTGAACATCAGGCCGCCGATTATTACGATGAACAGTGCGGCAGTGACGCCCGCGCTCGAGCGCAGGCAATCCGCCAGCTCCGCCCGCGAGAGACGGCGGCGGCTGAGAGCGATCAGCAAGGCGCCGATCGCGCCCAACGCGCCCGCGCCGGACGGCGTTGTGAAACCGAGATAAATGCCGCCGATGACCAGCGCGGCGAGCAGGAAGGTGGCCCACAGCGCTTTCGCGCTTATGCCGATCTCGCGCAGCGTGGCGCGAGGTTGCGGCTCGGGCGCTAGATCCTTGCGGACGCGCACGAGGAAGCCCGTGCCGATCATGTAGCCGGCGGCCGTCAGCACGCCGGGCACGACACCGGCGATCAAAAGCTCGGCAACGGATTCCCCCGTCAGCAGTCCGTAAATGACGAAGCTGATCGACGGCGGAATGAGCGCCGCAATGGTGCCGGCGGCGGCGATGCAGCCGGCGGAAAAAGCACGGTCGTAGCCGAGGCGCAACATCTCCGAGAGTGCGATTCGGGTGAACAGGGCGGCGTTGACGAGGGTCGAACCCGAGATCGCGGCGAAGCCGGCGGAAGCAAGGATCGTCGCCTGGTAGAGCGCGCCGCGGGTGGAGCGCAGAATCAGGTTCGAGAAGCCGAACAGTTCCTGCGTGATCCCCGAGCTCGACGCGATGGCGCCCATCAAGACGAACATCGGAATGACCACGAAGGAATAATCGGACGCGGTCGCGAAAGGCAGGTTCGTCAGCACGTTCAACGCAAAGGCCGGACCGCCGGTGATCCAAAGACCGACGACGGCGACAGCGCCCATGGCCATGCCGACCGGAACGCCGGCGATCGAGAGCGCCAGCATCGCGACAATCGCGATCAGGCCAATGTAGAGAGGATCAATCATCGGTCCTGTGCTCCGGCATTTCGAGGCCGATAATGCGGTAGGCAAGCTGCCGGGCGAACTCTGCGACAGCCAGCCATGCGCCGAAGCAGGCGACTGTCTTGAACGGCGCGACGGGGAAGGCCAGGGCGCCCAGCGCGGTTTCGTTGAAGTGCCACGACGTGCCGGCGAGCTTGGTCGCCTTCCAGGCGATTAGGCCCATGAAGATCGTTCCGATTGTCAAAGAGAAGATCGCGCTCACGCGCTTCGCCGTCGGCTTCAGATGCTGTGTCGCGATATCGATCACGATGTTCGATCCGCGCGCCTGCGCCTCGGCGAGGCCCAGAAACACGATGACGGCGAGCAGCGCGCCCGAGAGCTCGACCATGCCGGGAATCGGCTTCAGGAAGAGGTTGGTCGATACGACATCCGCCGCACCGATAAGGCCAACAATCAGCAGCAAGGCCGAGGCGGCGAGAAATCCGACGTAGGACATCCTGCGCAAAAGCAGGTCAAGACGTCTGAAGATCCACATTCGAGCACCGCCGTGACAGATGTGCAGGCGGCGATGCAGTCATGCACCGCCGCCTGCCGGAAGGTTTCCTGAGGTTCTAGCGATTTTCGCGGATGTAGTCCGCGACTTCCTTCGCCTCGGCTTCCTTGCCGGTGGTGTCGGCCATCTGCTTGACCCATAGGTCGAGCATGTCTGGAGTGGCGGCTTTCAGCTTGTCCATCTCCTCGAAGGCCACGATTTCCATGCCGGCGGCCTCGAGTTCCGAAATCGCCTTGGCTTCGTCAGCGGCGATCAGTTCGTTACCGAACTTCTCGGCATCGGCAGCCGTCTCTTCGAAGAGGGTCCGCACGTCGTCCGGCCAGGATTCCCACTTCTCCTTGGAGATGAAGAGGGTGTGGGCGCTGATGACGCCGAAGCTGATATCGGTGCCGTAATCAGCGACCTGATCGACCTTGAACGCCTTGACCGCGGAGTTGAACATGTAGGTGCAATCCATCGCCCCGGACTGCATCGCCTGGATCATGTCGACCGGCGGGATGTTAACCGGAACCGCGCCGAGCGCCTCGAACATTTTCGGAACGAAGGAGCCGTAGGAGCGAATCTTGCGGTTCTTGAAGTCTTCCATCGTCTTGACCGGATCGTTGCAGTAGATGCGGTAGTCCGGCAGGTAGCGATAGATCAACGGATGCAGGTTCGCAGCATCCAGCTCGGCCTTGATGGTCTCGTTGTTGGTGAACAGATTGCGGGTGATCTTGTTGACCGTCGGGCCGTCGGTAAAGGTCGCCGGCAGCGCGTTGGTGACTGCCGCGAACGGCATGCGAGCCTGCTGGTTACCCATGACGATCAGGCCGAGGTCGATCGCGCCGGAGCCGACGAGGTCGACGATCTCGGCTTCGCCGCCGAGCGTGTTCGCCCAGAAATGCTGGATCTTGATATTGCCGCCCGAACGCTTCTCGATTTCCGACGAAAAATAGGTGTCGATCTTGGAGGTGTTTACGACCTCCGGAATGTTCGACGAGTAGCGGAGCGTCATTTTCGGATAGTCTTGCGCCTTGGCGGGCGAAATGGCGAACGCCACCGCCGCGACGGCTGTTATCATATGGAGCAGTTTCATGGTGATCCTCCCTGAACGAGTGTGTGTTTTGCGCTCTCCGGCGCTGATCCCTAAGGATATTCCTGCCACAAAGACAGTTTGTCATACAACATGACGGTATGATAATTCAAGCCGGAGTTTGATCCGGTCGGAGTGAAACATGATGCCGAACTACGAAGTGCTCGCTCTTCGATATGCAACAACGGACCCGCTGCGCCCGCGAAGAGAGAATTTCCTTCCGGGAATGGATCTTCACGACGGTCCGATGCCGCTCGACTATTACATCTGGGTCATCAGGGGCGGCGACCGCACTTTCGTCGTCGACACCGGATTCGGCGCGGATGCAGCGAAAGAACGCGGCCGTATTCTGCTGCACGAGCCCTCCGCGATTCTCGCGGATGCCGGCGTCGACCCGGCCGCCGTCGCGGACGTCATTCTGACCCATCTGCATTATGACCACGCGGGCTCGCTCGATGCTTTCCCCGCGGCGACATTCCATCTGCAGGACGACGAGATGCGCTACGCGACCGGGCGTCACATGTGCCATGGCTGCCTGAGCGCGCCATTCAATGTGCGCGACGTCATGGAGGCGGTCGGATTGGTGCATGCCGGGCGCGTGCGGTTCCACGACGGGACTTCGGAACTCGCGCCAGGCATCACGCTGCATCGCGTTGGCGGCCATTCGGGCGGATTGCAGGTGGTGCAGGTGGCAACGGAACGGGGCCCATTGATCCTCGCCTCCGACGCCTTCCATTTCAACGAGAACAGAAAGCGACGCGCTCCTTTTCCGCTGGTCTTCCATGTCGGTGAAATGATGGAGGGATTGTTGCGCTGCGAGGCGCTCGCCGGCGGGCGCGACGATCTGCTGATCCCCGGCCACGATCCGGAGGTCCGGGAGCGCTGGCCGGCGCCCGATCCTGCCCATCCCGATATTCTGCGCCTCGACCTTGCGCCGGTCTCTTGAGCCGACAATAATGTTGACGTACTGTCATACAATCTGATACCCATCATCGAAAACAGAGACCTCCGGGAGGAACGATGCAGTTCGACAAGACGGTGTCCGCGCGCGGGCACGAATTCCATTTGCACGGTTCTTTTGACGAGGCGTTCGCACGCGTCGCCGAAGCCTTCGCCGAGAACTATGCCGTCGATGAAGAAATCGGATCCGCCACCGCGGTCTATGTCGACGGCAAGAAGGTCGTTGATCTCTGGGGCGGCTACCGCGATCCCGATTATTCGCAGCCGTGGAACGAGGACACAATCGTCTGCATGATGTCGGTCGCCAAGGGCATCGCCGGCATGTCGTTCAACATCCTCATCGACCGCTGCATTGTCGATCCCGACAAACCGGTGGCCGAATACTGGCCGGAATTCGCGCAGAACGGCAAGGAAGGCGTGCTCGTGCGCCACGTGCTCGACCATACCGCCGGCCTGCCTGTGGTCATGGAGCCGATGTGGCGGGGCGCGATCTTCGACTGTGACGCGACAGTCGACGCGTTGGAGAAGCAGGCGCCGCTCTGGGAGCCCGGCACCGTCGCGGCCTACCACATCCACACCCAGGGCAACATTCTGGGCGAAATTGTCCGCCGCCTTACCGGAAAACGCTTCCCGGCTTTCATCCGCGATGAAGTAACCGGACCGCTCGGCATGGACTATCAGTACGGCAATCTGTCGGACGCCGACCTTGCTCGCTGCGCCACGCTGGTTCCGACCGTCGAGGGCACGCTGCTGTCGCGCCGCGACACCGATCCGGATGCGCTGATCTCCAAGGGCTTCACACAGTTTCCTGATGCGCCGATGCCGGAAATCCTGAATTCGACGGAATGGCGCCGCGCCGAGATCACCAGCGCCAGCGGGCACGGTAACGCTCGGGCTGTGTCGCGCGTCTACGCCGCGATTTCGCGCGGTGGCGAACTCGACGGCGTCAAGCTGATGAAGCCCGAAACCATCCGCGACATGCTGACGGAACAGCACAACCAGACCGAGCGCATGCAGGAGCGTCCGTATCACCAGGGACGCGGCGTGTTGCTCAATACGCCGGTCTCGGTATGGATGGGGCCGAACCCGCATGCCTTCGGCCATCACGGCTTCGGCGGCTCGATCGGCATGGGCGACCCCGATGCAAAGATTGGCTTCTCTTACAGCTGCAACAAGATGCACGCTCGCGGCGACAACGGCCCACGCGCCCGCCGCATCATCGAAGCGCTTTACGAGGCGATCTGAACCATGACCGAAACGACGCAGGCGCCGGTCGCGGCGGTTACAGGCGGCGCCGGCGGCATCGGCGAGGCGACCGTAAAGCGGCTTCGGGACCAGGGTTGGAAGGTTGCGGTTCTCGACCTGAACGCCGACCTCGCAAGGGAAGTGGCGGAGCGGCACGGCGCCGTCGCCCGTGAGATGGATCTGGGCGACGCCCGCAGCATCGAGGACGCCGCGCGGTGGGTCGAGAGCGAACTCGGCCCTTGCCAGGGGCTTGCCGCTGTCGCGGCGCATCTTGAAAATCCGCATATGCCCGAGGCGCAGGATTACGACGAGTGGGAGGCTATCCTGCGGGTGAACCTCACCGGCACTTTCCGTTCGATGATCGAGTTTGGTCGCGGCATGCTGGAACGCGGTTCCGGCTCGATCGTGACGATCGGCTCGATTACCGCCTTCAACTCCAGCCCGCTGCAGGCCTATGGCCCGACCAAGGCCGCGATCCTGAACATGACCCGCAATTTCGCGGTCGCGTGGGGACGTCGCGGCATTCGCGTCAATTGCGTTTGTCCCGGTCCGACAAGGACGCCGGCGGTCGAGGCGAGCTATGCGCGCGGCGAGCGCGATCCTCAGACCATGATCGATCAGACGGCGCTTGGACGGCTCGTCAAGCCGGAACAAGTCGCCAGTACGATCGCCTTCCTGCTGTCGGAAGACGCCGGCGCGATCACCGGCGTCGAGCTGCCGGTCGACGCCGGGACCAGCGCAACCGGACTTTGGGGCATGTATGGCGGCGTCGCCAAGCTGCCGACCGCATGACGAACGGAAATTCGAGGGAGAAGTCGATGTCATCCAGTGTTGAAGGCCAGGTGGTGTTGGTGACCGGCGCGGGCCGCGGAATAGGCGCGGCCGCCGCGCGCATTCTCGCCGAACGCGGCGCCGCAGTGGGCGTTCTCGACATCTCGTCGGAACTGGCCGGAGAGACCGCCGGGGCGATCGAAAAGGCCGGCGGCAAGGCGATAGCGATCACCGCCGATGTGTCCGACCGCCAGGCGATGATGGATGCAGCCGCCGCGCTGCGCGATAAATTCGGCCCGCTGACGGCAGTGGTAAACGACGCGATGTGGATTCGTTACGAGCAGGTAGAGGCCGTCACCGAGGAGACGCTCGATCGCATGCTGGCGGTCGGCCTCAAAGGGACGTTCTGGGGCGTGCAGGCGCTGCTGGCGCATCGCGGCGACAATCCCGCGAGCATTGTCAACATCGCCTCTCCCGTCGCCGATCTCGGCACGGCCAACACCGCGTCCTACACCTCCATCAAAGGCGCGATCGCCGCGCTGACGCGCCAGCTCGCCGTCGAACTCGGCCCGCAAGGAATCCGCGTCAATGCGGTCACGCCCGGCGCTGTGCCGACGCCCGGGGCGCGTGCTATCGTCGACGAGGCCGGATATGCAAAGCGCCGCGCTCAAACCCCGCTCGGCCGGCTTGGCGCGGAAGAGGAAATCGCCGCGGGCATCGCATTCCTGATCGGCGGAGACGCCTCCTTCATCACAGGCGAAATCCTGCATGTCGACGGCGGCATTACCGTCAAGTCGATGTAACGGCCGAAACCGATGTCGTTCGCCCCTTCAGTCCTTGCGAGTCGAAATCGTCTTCAGCGCGGCCTCCGCCGCCGCCTCGACATGCGCCACGCAAAGTTTAAAGGCCAGTTCCTCGTCGCGCGCCTCGAGGGCGGACAGGAATTCCCGCAGTTCGCGGATCGATTCCCGAGCGCGCTCCTCGCTGCCGAGCGAGACGACGCGAAGCTGCGAGACGCGAGTGTGGATGCGCCGAAGCATGTCCGCCGCGACCTCGTTGCCGGAGCCCTCGCACAGGATGTCGTAGAACCGGGTCTTGGCCGCGATGAAGGTCTCGGCGGAAAAATCCTCGTAGACCTCCGCGAGACGATCGACGCTCTCACGCAGCTGTTTCATCTGGGCGGGCGTGGCGTTGCGGGCGAAAAGACGCGCTGCCAGACTTTCCAGCACGACACGGACCTCGTAGATCGACCGGGCCGTCTTCTCGCTGACTACACTAACGCTCATGCCCCTGTTGGGCTGCAGCGTGATAAGGCCGTCGGCTTGCAGTTCACGCAGGGCTTCGCGAAGCGACGTGCGCGACACGCCCATCATCTCGCAGAGCTCGCGCTCGATCAGGCGGGTGCCGGCCGGAAAGCGCCCGGTGGCGATCGCCATGCGCAGCCGTTCCGCGACCTGCTCGCGAAGGCCCGGCAAGGTCTGCACGCGCATGGAAAGGTCGTCGGTGACGATCATTCTTCAGGCTCCTCGATTGCACTCGGCGGCGCCGTTTTCGCTTTGGCCCGCAGTCGCACCATGAATCGGCGCGGATTGCAGTCATATTGTAATTTTGTATGTCAAAGAACAAGAGGACTAACATGACCGACAAGGACAAAACCGTATCGACTCTCTTCGAGGAAGGTCTGAGCCTGCGTCGGCAGGTTCTCGGCACCGAATATGTCGACCGTTCCATGAGCTCCGCCAACGAGTTCATGAGCGCATTCCAGCATATCACGACGGAATGGTGCTGGGGTTATGCCTGGGGACGCGACACGCTCGACCTGAAGACCCGCAGCATGCTGAACCTCGCCATGCTGACAGCGCTGAACCGATCCGCCGAGGTCAAGCTGCATGTCCGCGGCGCGATCAACAACGGCGTGACGGTCGAGGAAATCCGCGAGATCCTTCTGCATGCGACTGTCTATTGCGGTATCCCTGCCGGCCTCGATGCATTCAAGGCCGCCAACGAAGTCCTCTCCGAGATGAAACCCGAAGGCTGGAGCTGATCGCACTGTCCGGTGGTTTGGCAACAATCGGGGCGATCGGCGAAGACCCGGCGCGCCTGGCGGAACTGAGGCGGGCCGGCTGGGCCGTGCGCAGCGATCGCGGGATCGAGGTTCTGCGCTACCGGCAGGGCGTCGCGGTGCTGGACCACCCCGCCCTCGAAAAAGGCACTTCCTTCCAGCGGCGACTGGACGAGATCGGGATCACCGAGGGTACCGAAGCGCGCTCCTGGTGGAACGATATGCTGGTCACCACCGAAGGCGACCGCCGGCGCGCGCTTCGCAAGCCCTTTGTCAAACTGTTGCGCGGGCCGCATATGCGCACGCTCCAGGAGGCGATCGGCGAGATTGTGGAGGCCGCTCTGGACGAGATCGGCGACCTGGACCATGTCGACCTGATGGCGGAACTCGCCTGGAAAATCCCGTCGCGAACCTATTGTCATCTTGTTGCCGCTCCGAAGGAACTATCGCCGCTTGCTGCGCGGCTATCGGACAGCACGCTCGCGCCGATCCTGACTTCGGATCCGTCGCGCCGCGAGGAGAGCATCGAGGCGTTTCGGACCACGTACGATTTTGTCCGGAAGCATCTTGCCGAGCGTGGCAAGACAGAACTGGCCGATGACTTCGCGTCGATCATGATCAGGCAGCATCGCGACGGTTCGCAGAGCGAAGAGGAGATGATCTACGAAGGCATCGCTCTGCTCCAGGCGAGCGTCGACAACACGGTGCACCAGATCGGCCTCGTGCTCGCCACGCTGCTGGAGGATCCGGCCCGTTGGGCTGCTGTCGCCGCGGATCAGGAACTTGTCGAGCCCTCAATCGAGGAGGCGATGCGGCTGCATCCGCGTTTCGGAACGATCTTCCGGAGGGCCTCTGTCGACACGACGCTTGACGGCCTCGAACTGGCCGCGGGCAACTGGGTATTCGTCTCGCTTCGGTCCGCCAATCTCGATGAAGCCGAATATGACGACCCGCAGAGCTTCCGCTTCGACCGCGGGCTGAAACGTGCGCCGCAATTCGGCGGCGGCGCCTACAGCTGTCTCGGCCAGATGTTGGCGCGCATCGAAATCCAGGAAGTTGCACGCGCCATGTGCAAGCGCTACCCGAACGCCCGCCTCAATGCCGAATGGACACGAAACGTGACGAATGCCGTGACCGAAGTCGGAAACCTTCGCGCCAGCCTTTCGGGCCGATGACTGAATGATTCCGCCCGAAATGGTGTTCGCAGGTCGAGAGTGCCACACCCAGCCTCCGGTGTCTTGCTACCGTAAGCGGTCGGCTCGCAGCCGCCATTGGAGAGCTTTTTGAGGCGCACGTGCCAACTGCAGTAGACTTCCGCTTTCCGTCGCAAACAAGCCATTTGCCGAATTGCAATGAACGACCTCTTCCGGGGTGCGGGAATGGACGCTTGGACGTCGGAAATGAGGGCGCAAAGCGGTCATTCAAGTGAGGGCGTTTGCAGGTCGTCCCGTGTCCCGGCAGCATTACAGACGCATTCCATTCCGAACAAAAACTACCTGCAGCTCTGCACTTCCCACTGGACTTCATCGGCACGGCAAGCATTGGTGTTGACGTGAGCTGACGGCCACGAACCTCGCTCCCTACATGCTCCGCCCGCCGATCGCGGGCTTGTGTCAGTACAGGCGCCGGATGGTCCGGCGCCGGAACTGACGGAGAGCATGATGACCAATACCACTCAACCCACTGCAAACGCTGACCTCGCGAACAACCCGAAGAGCGCATCGGTCGATCAGGAGGGAACAGCCTCCACGGGCGACGCTCCAACACCGGCACCAACAAAGCCGAAGAAGGCCAAGGCCGTATCCGCCAAACGCTCCGGCAAGAAGCCAAAAGCCAACTCGGCGCCCCCGGCATCCGGTCAATCCGCAGAGTCCAAATCCTTCCGGCCCGGCACCAAGACGGAGATCATCCTCCGCAAGTTGAAGACTGCGAAGGGAGCGACGATCGAGGAACTGGTCGATGCGACGGGCTGGCAGAGCCACTCGGTTCGCGGGTTCCTGTCGGGAACGGTGAAGAAGAAGCTCGGGTACGAACTGGTAAGTGAGGCCGGCAAGGACGGTATCCGGCGATACCGCATCGCCGATGGCAAGTCTGAGAGCTGAGGCTCCCATGGCCCGGTTGAAGGAACTGGAGCAGGAGGTCGCCACGATCGGCGATCTCCCCCGCGAGGAACTCGTCGATCAATGGGTCAAGGCCCATGGCAGCCTTCCACCCAAGGGTATCAAGCGGGGGCTGCTGGAACGGTCCGCTGCCTGGCATCTGCAGGCGAAGCGATTGGGTGGCTTCAAGCCAGATGTCAGACGAACGCTGAAGCGAGTGATTGGTGATGCGATCCAATCACCCGCGTGCGATTTGCACAGCGGCGGTTCGGATGCTCAGGAAGATGCCCCAGTGAATCCGGCCTCGCAAACAAATGACGCCGTTCCAGATGCCCCCACCCTGTCTCCGCCCTTGCGTGCCCAGCCGGCAGCTGGGACCAGGCTGGTCCGGGAATGGAACGGACGAATGCATGTGGTGGAGGTAACGGAGAATGGCTTTGTCTGGGATGGCAAGAGCTACCGTTCCCTGTCGGCCATCGCCAGACGGATCACCGGTGCCCACTGGTCCGGTCCACGCTTCTTCGGCCTGTGATTGGAGGGGGATCGTTGATGATCAGACAATTGCGCTGCGCGGTCTATACGCGCAAATCCTCCGAGGAAGGTCTGGATCAGGACTTCAATTCGCTTGATGCCCAGAGAGAGGCCTGCGAAGCCTTCATCCTGTCACAGGCAGGCGAAGGCTGGAAGCTGGTTGCCAATCGCTATGACGATGGCGGCATATCCGGCGGCACGATGGAACGTCCCGGTCTTCAGCACATGCTGGAGGACATCAGGAAGAACCGGATCGACATCGTGGTGGTCTACAAGATCGATCGCCTGACCCGGTCGCTCATGGACTTCGCCAGGATGGTCGACATCTTCGATGGTAACGATGTCTCCTTCGTCTCGGTGACCCAGGCCTTCAACACCACCACGTCCATGGGACGCCTGACCCTCAACGTGCTGCTGTCCTTTGCCCAGTTCGAACGCGAGGTGACCGCTGAGCGGATCCGGGACAAAATTGCCGCCTCAAAGAAGAAGGGCATGTGGATGGGTGGTAACGTGCCGCTCGGATATGAGGCCCGTGATCGCAAGCTCATCATCAACGAACAGGAGGCAGCAACGGTACGCTTCCTGTTCGAGCGCTATCTGCAACTGGGATCGGTCAGGCTGCTATCTGAAGAGGCACAAGAGGCAAACCTGACCATCAGGCGCACCAGAAGAAGGAACGGGTCCGTGTACATCACCCGGCCTTTCGGCCGGGGCAATCTCTATCACCTGCTCTCCAACCCGATCTATGTGGGTAAGGTCCGCCATGGGGAGAAGGTCTATGATGGCGAGCATGAAGCCATCATCGCCGAAGATCAATTCTACAGGGTTCAGAAACTGCTGGCCGACAAGGCACCCAGACGTTCCCACGCCACCAACAATCCCGACACCCATCTGCTGACCGGCCTCATCTTCGACGAAACCGGTGACAGGCTTTCACCCACCCATGCCAGAAAGCAGGGTGTCAGATACCGCTACTATGTCTCGCAGCGGTTGATACAGAAGCGGAGAGTAAAGGTCGGAATGGCGGATGCCGCGAATGCTGACGACCCTACCACCTACAATTCCACCGCAACCGGCTGGCGAGTCCCGGCGCAACAACTGGAGCAACTGATCGAGCGGGAGATGTCCGATTTCCTCGCAAACCACAACCGGCTGATCGAGGCGGTCCAGCCCATCGTTGCTGAAGATAGCATCCCGGCATTGCTGCAACACAGCGAGAGAGCAGAGCATCGATGGAAAGGTCAAACGCTACAGCAGCGAAAGACGACGCTCGCCCAGCTCTTCAACCGCATCGCGCTGAAGCCCAGCTGGATCAGGATGGAACTGAACCGGACCCGCCTGCTCGAATGGCTGATGGAAGGCGCGGAACAAGCACTGCCACAATCGGATCAGAACCAACTCGAACTCGAAACCAAAGATGCAAACCCAGTCTTCATCATCGAGCGGCCTCTGACCATAAAGCGCCGCGGTGTCGAGACCAGATTGGTTCTGCAGGATGCGACGGCACAGGCTACATCACACGATCCGGCGCTGATCGATCTGATTACCCGGGCGCATCGTTATCTGGCCTCCCTAACCGATGGTACAGGTCGAAGCCTGACCGATGTTGCCAAACAGCATCAGACGGAACTCTCCGAGGTCAGCCGCCTTCTGCCCCTCGCCTTTCTCTCCCCAAAGATCACGCAATCCATTCTGGCCGGCACGCAACCGGTCGATCTGACCGCACAGCGTCTGTCCCGAATCTCGGATATGCCTACGACTTGGAACGAACAGGCAGCGCTGCTTGGGTTCTGATTAGGCGCGGCGACGACACAGAATCCAAGCGGAAGTAAACTTCAACAAGTCGATTCACATCCGCAACGACGGACGAAATTGGCTCAGCTGTCGCCGCGGAGCGGCCTCATCGTGACCGGCATATTACTCGTGCCACCTCGCCGCGATTGTCTCCTCCAAACGTTTGGACACGAAAATGCCCCAACAGAGACGGGACTCGGAAATGCGGCAAATTCCGCCTGAAATCCGGTCTCATATCCAAACGTTCGTCAACCATTGTCCGTAAGCCACGGAAATGTCGGCGCTATTCGGAGTCGGTTGTAAACTGCCTGAAACCGGCAGACTGAGTGGTGGGTCTGGAGGGACTCGAACCCCCAACCAAGCGGTTATGAGCCGCCGGCTCTAACCATTGAGCTACAGACCCCGCCTTCCGCCGGCTGTTCAGGCGGAGACACCAGCCCATGTAGACGCTTTGCCGGGGTCGGGCAAGCATGTGGCGTTGCGCCTGCGGTCGCAAGACATGGCACGCACCGCCCTGCCCTTATGCCGACCGCCAAGAAGGCTGCATCCCCTAACCCGCACGCGCCTGCAGCCAGAGATCATGCAAGTTGTTACCTGGCTTGTATCGGAGCCGGCCAAGGGGGATATCACGGGTCACCCCACCCAAGTCACACCGGCATGCCCAAGGGCAATTCCGCTGGGGACCTTGTCGAAATCCCCTTTCCGTCGTTACGCGCAGGCGCCCCGCGATCCGATCGCCGATAGGTACGCGCCAAATTGCTTCCGCAATTGGATGGGAGAGACGTTCCGCATTGCCTGCAGCCAATTAGGCTACCCTCACCAGGAGAAATCGATGAACCCGACCGCCCGCCTTTCCCCCGCTTCCCCGCGATTGCCCGCCCTGCCCCTGCAGACGCCTCGCGGGTTCGCCTCGCAGCTGCGCGCCGTGGCGCTGGGCATGGCGCTTGTCGCCCTGCCGGCCGGGATGGCGGCGGCACAGGACAGGCCGCTCGCCGAACGCCCCGTGCCGACCATTCGCGTTCAGGGCGAGGGAAAGGTCTCGATTGCTCCCGACATGGCGATCGTCGGCCTCACCGTTATCCGCGAGGCCGACACCGCGCGCGCGGCGCTCGACGCCAACAACGCCGCCATGGCCGAGGTGCTGGCCGCGATGAAGGCCGAGGGCATCGAGGATCGCGACCTGCAGACCAGTGGCTTTTCGGTGTCGCCGCGCTACACCAGACCGCCGCGTGACAGCAACGGTACGGTGGAACCGCCCAAGATCGCCGGCTACTCGGTGTCGAACGCGCTGTCGGTGCGCCTTCGCGATCTCTCGCGCCTCGGCGCCGTACTCGACCGCGCGGTCACGCTGGGCGTCAATTCCGGCGGCAACATCTCCTTCGGCAATATCGACCCCGACCCCATCATCGAGCAGGCCCGCGCTGCTGCCATGAAGGACGCGATCGATCGCGCACGCACGCTGACGGAAGCTGCCGGCGTCGAACTCGGCCCGATCCTGGAGATCGGCGAGAACTACAATTCCCCGCGCCCCATGGCGATGGCACGCATGGCCGCCGCCGACGCTGCCGCCGAATCCGTGCCGGTCGCCAGTGGCGAAAGCACCTATTCGGTCAGCGTCAACGTGACGTGGGAAATCGCTCAGTAACGAGACAGACGGCAGTCATGTCGAAACAGAAGAGCCGCCCCTCGGGGCGGCTCTTTTGCATTTACGTCAGGGGCATGAGCACTACGGGAAAAACCGCGATCTTGCACCCTCAAGCACATGCCAACTCAGAAGCCGCGCCTGCCGATCACGGCGCAATGGCGGCTTTGGCGGGCGAAGACGACGCTCGTGCGCCGGCCCCAGTGACGCCCGGTCACCACGATGGCGCGCGGGTTGATGCGCGCGACGCCCGCGCGGCGAATGCCCATACGGCGCGCCTTGTGAACGGCTTCGCGTGGGCTGCAGGTGCGCGCATCGCGCCAGCCCCTGTGATGCCTGCGGTTGTCGCCACGACGCCAGTCACGGCCGCGCCGCCAGTCGCGATGGTCCCGGCGATGTTCAACCTTCACGACGCCCTTGGCACCACTTTCCCTGGCTTCCACGGTCGGGGCACCGAAGGCCTGCGTGCCTGCCGCGCTCGCGGCGCCGACACCGGTTCCGGCAATGGCAAGCGCCAGCGTGGCCGCCGCGATGCCCGTTTTGATGGTCTTGCTGATCATGACGTTTTCCTTCCTCTTCCATGGCGGAGTGACGAAGGCACAATGGCGGAGGCGGCTTGAACCGGTACGGAACCCGTCATTCATCTCCCGTTCATCCGGCAAAACGTCAGCCGGACAGGCCGCGCGAGTGGGTCTGGTTGACCGCGCTTCCCGCCGAACGGGTCGTTTGGCGCGCCACGACGAGACCCGCAATCCGGTGCGTCAGCGGCCGGTCGAGCAGGTAGTGCACACAATAGCCCACCGCCAGGCAGGAGACGCAGGCGACCAGCATGTAGACAAGCGTGAAGAACTGCGGCCCGAAGATCGCCGTCAGGTCGAGCCGGTCGGCGACAAGCGACAGGCCGCCCAGCACGAA
Organism: Rhizobiaceae bacterium; assembly: GCA_041987205.1. Classification (GTDB taxonomy): domain Bacteria; phylum Pseudomonadota; class Alphaproteobacteria; order Rhizobiales; family Rhizobiaceae; genus BOKV01. The sequence continues at coordinate 93,644 of JBHIWX010000001.1, forward strand.
GGGATGGGTGAGATAGGTCGCATAGGACGTCTCCCCGATCTCCAGCGAAACCGGGCCGACCCGCATGTGCGCCGCACCGGGGAAGAAGGTGAAGGCCACCACCAGCAGCAGGGCCGGCACGCCGTAGAGTATGTGGCGCGAGAGATCGACCATCTCGTCGAAGGTCGGCGCGGCATAGAGCAGGGCGACGCCCAGAACGCCAAAGAAGACACAGACACCCAATGGCAGCCGAGCGCCCCTGACGAAGGCCCAGCCCAGCAGCGTGCCCGCTGCGAACTCCAGCACGATCGGCCGGCTCAGGAACTGCGCCCATGCACCTCCACTGGCGCCTCCGCCGCTCCCGCCCGTCCCGATGGCCATGCTGCCGCCGAGCCAGACCGCGACGATCATTGCGACCACCGCCGGAATCCCGAACCGCCTCGGCAGTAGCAGGCCGAGCGCGAACAAGACGTAGAACAGCATCTCGTATTGCAGCGACCAGCCCAGCCCCAGCACCGGCCGGACCAGACCGTCGGAGGCGCGCTCATAGGGAAAGAAGAAATAGGAGGCGAGCCACTGGTGCCAGTCATTCGTTGCTGTGTCGACGCTGTCGGGCAGGAGCACGACCACCGCGATCATCGCCGTCGTCATGATCCAGTAGAGCGGGACGATGCGCACCAGGCGCCGGCGGATAAAATCGCCCGCCGCACCGGGCCGGGCGAACATGTCCCGGCAGACATGGACCATGATGAAGCCGGAGATCACGAAGAACAGATCCACCCCGAAATCGCCGGGAAATCGCTTCTCGTCGAAATCCCGCAAATGGCCGGCAAGCAGCGAGGCGAGCTCGTGCGTGGCGTGGCTGATCACCACGGCCAGGACGGCGACACCACGCAGGAACTGGATGGTCTCCAGCCGGACAGTTGGTTTCATGACCTTGTTCCAGGCAACGCCCGTCGAACCGTATCTTGTCCGATCGCGCAACGTGCCGCCCTTGACCCGACAGAAAACCACCAAATTCTTAAGGACTCCTCGCCGCGATCTCCGAAAGTCGGGGGTATTTCCGCATTTTCAGCGGGTTTTCCTGCGTCGAAGGAGGTTTGGAGAAGTCACGAGCGAGATGTCCGCAGCATGCGCGCACCCGCTTGCCGGGAGGCGACAAGCCGGTCGAGTTCGGGCATGATCGCAATTGTCGGCGGAGGGTCGGAGGCCGGCACGGGGAGGAGACATGAAGCGATCGACGGATGCGACACCGCTGTTTGCGCTTGAGGCGGTGGCGCTCGACACCGAAACGACCGGGCTCGACCCCGTCAGCGCGCGCATCGTCCAGCTGGGCTCCGTTCACATTTCGGGCAGGGAACTCGTCGCCGCCTCCGCGCTTGAACAGGTCGTCAATCCCGACATCGAGGTTCCGGCCTTCTCGACCGCCGTGCACGGCATCACGCAGGAAATGGCATCCGCCGCGCCGCGCCTGAAGGACGTCTGGCCGGCCTTCATGAAGGCGATCGAGGGCCGCGTCGCAATCGGCCATTCCATCGGCTTCGACCTTGCCATCCTGTCTGCCGAGGCAAGGCGCCACCGCCTCGCCTTTTCGCCGCCGCGTTCGTTGTGCATCCGCATGCTCGCCCAGCTCGTGGCACCGACGCTGGCCGACCATTCGCTCGACGCGCTGGCTTCCTGGCTCGGCATCGAAATCCACGGACGTCACAGCGCGCTGGGCGATTCGGAAGCCGCCGGCGCCGTCTTCCTCGCACTGGTGCCTAAACTCGAGGCCGCCGGCATGCGCACCCTGGCCGAGGTCGAGCGTGCCTGCCAGCGGCTGAAGCCAGAGATCGACCGGCAGGAAGAGGCCGGCTGGATCGCACCGGCAGGCGAAGCGGCGAAGGCGCGCGCCAATGCCTTTTCCGCCCGCCTCGACACCTTTCCCTATCGTCACACCGTGGGCGAGATCATGTCGAGCCCGGTCGCCGTTGTCGCTCCAGACACGACGCTGAAGGCCGCCATGGACCGGATGGCCGCCGAGGCCATCTCGTCCGTCTTCGTCGCGTCACCGGCACGGGGCGGCGAGGACGTCTCCGCCTACGCGATCCTGACCGAGCGCGACATCATGCGCAAAATCTCCGCCGTCGGCGCCGACGCGCTCGACATGCCAGTCGGCGAGATCGCATCCAGCCCCGTCCGCACCGTGCGCGAGGGCGCCTTCGTCTATCGCGCGGTCGGCCGCATGGCGCGCCTCAAATACCGCCATCTCGGCGTGCGCTCGCAATACAACCGGCTGGTCGGCATCGTCTCGGCCCGCGATCTCCTGAAACTGCGCTCCGATCCCGCGATCGCGCTGGACGACGCCATCGAGGAGGCCCGGTCGTCGCGCGACCTCGCCGTCGCATGGTCGAGCCTGCCGGGCGTGGTCTCCTCGCTGATCGGCGAGGACGTCGACGCTGCGATCGTCTGCCGCATCGTGTCGGAGGAAATCCGGGCCATGACGCGCCGGGCAACGGAGCTTGCCGAAGCCTCCATGATCGATGAGGGGCTGGGCGCGCCGCCCGTACCCTATGCCGTCATGGTGCTGGGTTCCGGCGGCAGGGGCGAGAGCATGCTGGTGCCCGATCAGGACAACGCCATCGTGTTCGCCGAGGGAGAGCCGGACGGTGCCAACGACCGCTGGTTCGCCGAGCTCGGCACACGGCTTGCCGCCATTCTGGATGAGGCCGGCATTCCACTGTGCAAGGGCGGCGTCATGGCGAAGAACCCGCAATGGCGCGGCTCGACCGCCACCTGGACAGCGCGCGTCGACGAATGGGTCCGGCGCTCGCGCCCGCAGGACCTGCTCAACGTCGACATCTTCTTCGACGCCATGCCGGTCGCAGGCCAGTTGCAGCTCGGCGACGCCTTGTTCGCTCAGGCCTACGAGCGCGGCCACCAGTCGGTCGATTTCGCCAAGCTGCTCGGCGAGTCGCTGGCCTCGGTGCCCAATCCCTTTTCGCTGTTCGGTGCCATCAAGGGCGATGGCAACCGTCTCGATCTGAAGCTGCACGCCCTGTTCCCGGTCGCAGCCTTCGCCCGCACGCTCGCCATCCGCCACGACATTCAGGAACGTTCGACGCGCGCCCGTATCGAGGCGCTGATCGAGCGCGACATCGGCCCGGAAGGCCAGCTCGGCGATCTCATTGCAGCCCATGCGCTGTGCATGAGCCTGGTGCTCGAAAGTCAGGGTCGCGACATCGCCGCCGGCAGGAAGGCGACCAATTTCATCGACCTCGCCGCCCTGTCCAGAAGCCGGAAGAAAGATCTCGCTGCCGCGCTGCGCGCGGTGCAGGCCGTGCCGACGCTGGTGCGCGATCTGATGTTCGCGCACTGAAAGCCGGCGAATGCCTTACGGATTGATCAGCCTGAGCCGGGTCGCCTGGTAGACGGCCTGCGCGATGGTCGCACAGCCGAGCTTCTGGCGCGCCGATTTCAGATAGTCGCGCACAGTGTATTCGGAGATCTCGAGGATCGCGGCGATCGTGTTGGCGTCCTTGCCCTGCGTCGTCCATGACAGGCATTCGAGTTCGCGGGGGCTGAGCGAGGGAATGTTCTCGCCCTTGTAGAGTTCAACGAGCGCGCGCCGGTGGAACAATTGCCCTAGCTCCTGCAGGGTGAAATCGAGCCATTGGATGCGCTCGGCCCAGTCCTGCGGATCGTCCTGCCCGGTAACCGTGAACGCCGCCCGGCGCCCCGAGCGATCGATGATCGGGATCGTATAACCGCAATTGCCGATGCCGTGCTTTTCGGCGTCGGCGAAGAATTCCTTCTGCTCGGGCGTGGTGACCTCCAGATCGCTCCACAGAAACGGTTTCCTGGCGGTGAAGCCTTCCGACACCACCGGGTCGATCAGGTAATAGGTCTTGTGCAGGTAATGCCCGATCCATTCGGAGGGATAGGTGGATTTCAGATAGGGAAGGTCGATCTTCAGATTGACGTTCTGCGCCAGATGGTAGACCGCATGCGCGAAATCGAGCCGATTGCAGACCAGTTCCAGGCCGCGTTCGATCGCCGGCTCGTCGATGATCGCGAGCAGGACTTCACTGTTTGCAGGTGCCACCCCATCCGACATTGTCGCCTCTTGCGACACGTCCCGTGATCGGCGCCAATCTTCGACCGGAATGGCGAGTGCGAGCGACCTTGTGCCGGCCAATCGCGTGAAAACACACCGAAAACGGTCCGCCCCAAAACATGACTGGACCAATCAGGTAATAGTAGTCGCTAACCCGCCGGCAACGCAAGCAGACCCGATCCACGACAATCGAACGCAGGGAAAAGACAACCCTGCGCCCTGCCCTTGCAGGATGCTATCTGTGCACCACCTGTGGACCATTGACACCAATGCGCCTAAACGCCCAAGTCCGGCTTTGTATCGCCACGGTCTTGCACCTATTGTATGGACCGCAACAGACGGCAAGTAATCCCAGATGCGCTTCCCCCCATCCTTCCTCGACGAGATCAGGGAGCGGCTTCCGATTTCGGAAGTCGTGGGCACGCATGTGACCTGGGACAAGCGCAAGACCAACGCATCGCGCGGCGATTACTGGGCGTGCTGCCCCTTCCATGGCGAGAAAACGCCGAGCTTTCACTGCGAAAACCGCAAGGGCCGCTACCATTGCTTCGGTTGCGGCGTTTCTGGCGACCATTTCCGCTTCCTGACCGAGCTCGAGGGCGTGTCCTTCCCCGAGGCCGTCGAGCGGCTCTCCGCCCAGGCCGGCCTGCCCATGCCGGTCATGGACAAGCGCGAGATGGAACGCGAGCAGAAGCGCGCCACACTGTTCGACGTCATGGAGATGGCGTCCTCCTTCTTCGAAGCGCAATTGCAGGAGCCGGCGGGTGCCAAGGCGCGGGCCTATCTGCGCGAACGCGGCCTTTCCGCCGAAACCCAGAAGCGCTTTCGCATCGGCTATGCCCCGGATGGTCGCAACGCGCTGAAGGAATTCCTCGCCGGCAAGGGTGTCACCAAGGAGCAGATCGAGGCCTGCGGCCTGGTCCGCCACGGCCCCGACATTCCCGTTTCCTATGACTGGTTCCGCGACCGGGTGATGTTCCCGATCCCGGATTCGCGTGGCCGCGTCATTGCCTTCGGCGGACGCGCATTGCGCGCCGACGTACCGGCGAAATACATGAACTCGCCGGAGACCGAGCTCTTCCACAAGGGCAACGTACTCTACAATTTCGCCCGCGCGCGGAAATCAGCGCATGAGAAGAGCACGGTCATCGCCACCGAAGGCTATACCGACGTCATTGCGCTCGATGCCGCCGGCTTCGAGAACGCGGTCGCCCCGCTCGGCACGGCCCTGACCGAAAACCAGCTCGAACTGCTCTGGCGCATGGCACCCGAACCGACCCTGTGCTTCGATGGAGACGAGGCCGGCCTGAAAGCGGCGTGGCGCGCCATCGACCTCGCCCTGCCGGCGCTCAGGCCCGGCCGCTCGGTGCGCTTCGCCCTGCTGCCCGAGGGCAATGATCCCGACGACCTGATCCGTCGCGAAGGCGCCGGCACCATGCGCTCCGTCCTCGACGAGGCCCTGCCCCTTGCCGAGATGATGTGGCGCCGCGAGACGGCGTCCGGCATGTTCGAGACGCCGGAAAAGCGCGCCGCGCTGGAAGCACGCATGCGCGAGGTGACCGCCACGATCCGCGACGAGAGCGTGCGGCGCCATTACATGCAGGACATGGGCGAACGCCTGGCCGGATTCTTCGCCGGCTCGCACGCCCGCGCGGGTCGCGGCGAAGGCTATGGCGAGCGCCCCGACCGACGCCAGCGCGGCAACGAACCGTGGCGGCGCGGCAATCAGGGCGGCTTCGGCCAGTCGGGCTTCATGCGCAGCGGCCCCGCCGGCCAGTCCCGCCTGGCGCTAAGCCCCTCGCTGCTGAACTCCTCGCTGGTCAAGCGCGGCTCCAGCCGCATTCCCCTGCGCGAGGCGGCCCTCGTCATGAGCGTGGTCCATCATCCGGCGATCCTCGCTGTCCTGTTCGACGACTTCGCCAGTCTGACCCTGACCGCCGGCACCGCATCGCAATTGCAGCGCGCCGTGATCGACTGTTTCGCCGAATGGGACGGCGAGGTCCCCGAAGACGCCGCCCGGATGCTGGCCGGAACGCTCGAAAGCGCCGGCCTTGCCGAGACGATCGCCACGCTCGACCGGCAATTGCGCGACAATCGCCTGTGGCAGGCCCTGCCGGAAGCCGGCTTCGAGGACGCGCTCGACGGATGGCGGCAGGCGCACGCCTTGCACATGCGCACGCACACCCTACATAGGGAACTCAAGGCCGCAGAGGGCGCGCTGGCCGAAGAGGACAGCGAGCGAAATTTCGAGCGTCTTGTACAAATTCGCCGTGAAATCGCACGCACCGATACGGTCGAAGCGCTGATCGAGGGCTTCGGAATGTCATCCGGCAGGCCGGCCCGATCGTTCTGAAACGCCGGGCCGACAGGCCGGCAAGGCCATTTTTTGGCTTGACGAAACCGGGGCAACCCGGAATCAACATGAGACTTCCAACTGCAGAAGGCCGCAAGCGGCCGCATGGATGGGGAAAAACAACAGGATCGGTCCGGTTGGAGCTTCAGGCCGGAACAATCTTCGCCAGGTACTTCGTCAGGCCCAAACGGGCACTTGACCGGGACAGCGGGATTGATGGTTAATCACGGTTTAACCCGATGGGCCTAGACCGGGGCAACGAATCGCCAGGTGATTCGCACGCAACTGATTCGCGCATTCGGCCGAATCGGGCGATGTAGGAGGCAGAATCAATTCCGGGCAAGGTGGAACAGGTCTATCCTTGCGGAATTGCGCTAGAATGAAGGCTGGGAGCAGGCCATCGGTTTCGCGAAACGATGGAATGCCACGCCAGACAGGTTTGACATCGGACGGCACTTCGCATTCGGGACCGGCATTATCGAACATGTTGTGGTAACGAAGTGAAGCGGCACCGCCAAACGCACACAGGAAATCGCTCTCTATGACCGTAAACAATCTCGAAACCGCCGAAAAGCAGACCAAGGCGGCAAAAGAGACCGCCGCCCGGCAGGCGGCGACCACCGAGAAGACGGCACAGCGCAACGCGGCCCAGCAAAAGGACGATTCCGACGACAAGGATGGCTCCGGCGAAAGCCAGGACAGCCCCCTGCTCGACCTTTCCGATGACGCGGTCAAGAAGATGATCAAGACCGCCAAGAAGCGCGGTTACGTCACGGTCGACGAGTTGAATGCGGTTCTGCCCTCCGACGAGGTATCCTCCGAGCAGATCGAGGACACCATGGCGATGCTCTCCGACATGGGCATCAACGTGGTCGAGGAAGACGAGGTCGAGGAGGAGTCGGAAAGCACCGAGCTGACCGAGGCCGGCGGCGAGAAGGCGCTGGCGGCAGCCAAGAAGCGCGAGCCCTCCGAGCGTACCGACGACCCCGTGCGCATGTATCTGCGCGAGATGGGTTCCGTCGAGCTTCTGTCGCGCGAGGGCGAGATCGCCATCGCCAAGCGCATCGAGGCCGGCCGCGAGACCATGATCGCCGGCCTTTGCGAAAGCCCGCTCTCCTTCCAGGCCATCATCATCTGGCGCGACGAACTGAACGAGGGCACGGTCCTCCTGCGCGACATCATCGACCTGGAAGCCACCTATGCCGGCCCCGAGGCCAAGGCTGCGCCCGTGGTCCAGCGCCCCGCCGACGGCGAGGCCGCCAAGACGCCCGCCGAGACCAACGAGGCGCCCTCGAGCCCGACCAAGAGCGCCAATGCCGACGAAGACGGCGAGGAAGGCGAAAAGTCCGAGTCCGAGGATGATGACGAGGACGACGACGAATACGAGAACGCCCTGTCGCTGGCCGCGATGGAGGCCGAACTCAAGCCGATGGTGCTGACCACCTTCGACACCATCGCCGATTCCTACAAGAAGCTTCGCAAGCTGCAGGACCAGCTCGTCGAAAAGGCGCTCGACAACAAGACCCTGTCGCCCGCCCAGGAGCGCCGCTACAAGGAACTGCGCGACACCATCGTCACCTCGGTCAAGTCGCTTTCGCTCAACCAGAACCGCATCGACGCGCTGGTCGAGCAGCTTTATGACATCAACAAGCGCCTCGTTTCCTTCGAGGGCCGCCTGCTGCGCCTCGCCGAATCCTATGGCGTGGCACGCGAGGATTTCCTCAAGGAATATTTCGGTTCCGAGCTCGATCCCAACTGGATCCGTCGCATCGCCAACCTGTCCGCCAAGGGCTGGAAGGAGTTCAACCGCAACGAATCCAAGACCATCAAGGCGATCCGTTCCGACATCCAGCAGCTCGCCGCAGAGACCGGCCTCGAGCCGACCGAGTTCCGCCGCATCGTCCACAAGGTGCAGAAGGGCGAGCGCGAGGCGCGCCAGGCCAAGAAGGAAATGGTCGAGGCGAACCTGCGCCTGGTGATCTCGATCGCCAAGAAATACACGAACCGCGGCCTGCAATTCCTGGACCTGATCCAGGAAGGCAATATCGGCCTGATGAAGGCGGTCGACAAGTTCGAGTACCGCCGCGGCTACAAGTTCTCGACCTATGCGACCTGGTGGATCCGGCAGGCGATCACCCGTTCGATCGCCGACCAGGCGCGCACCATCCGCATCCCCGTCCACATGATAGAGACGATCAACAAGATCGTCCGTACCTCTCGCCAGATGCTGCACGAGATCGGCCGCGAGCCGACGCCTGAGGAACTGGCAGAAAAGCTCGCCATGCCGCTCGAAAAGGTGCGCAAGGTGCTCAAGATCGCCAAGGAGCCGATCAGCCTCGAAACGCCCATCGGCGACGAGGAAGACTCGCATCTGGGCGATTTCATCGAGGACAAGAACGCGATCCTGCCGATTGATGCGGCGATCCAGGCGAACCTGCGCGAGACCACGACCCGCGTTCTGGCCTCGCTCACCCCGCGTGAGGAACGCGTGCTGCGCATGCGCTTCGGCATCGGCATGAACACCGACCACACGCTGGAAGAAGTCGGCCAGCAATTCTCGGTCACCCGCGAACGTATCCGCCAGATCGAGGCCAAGGCGCTGCGCAAGCTGAAGCACCCGAGCCGCAGCCGGAAGCTCAGGAGCTTTTTGGATAGTTGATCGGCTAAAAAACAGCATACCAGGCAAAAAACCCGGCCAATGGCCGGGTTTTTTCTGAGCTCTACGAAAACTCAATCGTCCTGGTAAGCCTTGATTGCAGAGGCCATAATATGGACCTTTGTTCGATCTGCTCGCTTACGCTTTAGGATTGTGGATGGGCACTCGGTTGGCTGGGGGGAAATTGAAGTCCGGATCAAAGCCTTCCAGATAGGGATTCTGTTTCAAGGCCTCCTCAACCATCTTCTCAGTCATGGTATAGGCCCCACGAAGCCCTTCAACACTGAAGACATATCCGGCCTCTTTCCAGACACTGATCCAGCTCCGCAACGTGGAATCCTCAGGTTTACTCATCGTTCCGTGCGCGTTATTCATTGCATTGTTGTAGTAATATCTTGCATTGTTGAACTTTATTATACCTCCAGATTGAATAATGAAATATTGAAACAAGTCTTGTGCAGAAGATTTCTTGAGTTTACCATTGCTAATAGCCGAATCATCCAACTTCAGCGCTTCCAGTTCGGAAACGTTTTCAGGCTTCTTTGCCCGCTTGATGAGTTCACTGAGTGGCAACAGGAGTTTGTCGTTTAACAAAGGATTAACAACTTCCTCGGTATCTTTGCTATCGAGGGGTGTCTTGGTACGGCGCGCAAGGAACGCACTCACGGCATCCAGCTCCTTGGCGGATGCGCGGTCGAGCCACGTTATAACGTCGGCCAGTTCGAAAGTACTGTTTTGCGCGTTGTCGTTCATTGTCCCCAGTCCCGCTCGTCTCAGGACGTTTCAGGACAATTACGTTCATGACAAGGTTGCATGTCAAGTTTCTTGCGATTTTGGAGTGTGAGAGACCGTGTCCGCAGGGTTCAGGACATTCCAAGACGTGACGAGATGTGTTTCGCTACAATTTATTCAGTTTTTTCAATGAATTAAAGAGAGAAGTTTTATGCTGGCATATCCCAGGCCAAGTTAATTTGGGATATCTTCAGGCATTACAAGAATGAACATTGGCCAAGCTCTTCAAACCTGACTCGCCCATTTTTAACTGGCGCAAATATCAGAAAAAACCATTTCTTTTCAATGTCTTGAATAGCGCAAACTGTCGACATGAACAGCTTCAACAGGAGTTTGTTAACCATGTTGGCAATTATTCTCGTCTTGTCGCTAATCTTAATATTCTGGTCAGCATTTCTAGCATGCGTAATCCTTTTCTCCATGCATTCGACCGGTGACCAGGATGTGCGCATTGCGGCGATAGATGCCGTTGTGCGCTTGGCGAGATGGCTGATCCTGGCTATGGCCCTCGCATGCGCCACTCAAGGAGCACTTCCTCAAACGTTCCTGCAAGCACTTGCACCGATCGTTGGAAACAATGAAAAATCTTCTGAGAGCAAATAGGATAGGTAGTTTAGCCGCGAGCGAACGCACCTTGGATACGCCGGCACCTTGAACGCTGCTGGCAGCGGAGGCCTCCTTCCTTTGGAAACAATGAACGTCTCTGAAAGCTCGAGGACCTTGCATTTGAAGAATGCACCACCAGCGCAGCGCGAACTCGGCAAGCTCGACATCGTTCGCGCGCTGGCCGCCCGCTACGACTACCGGCGCTATCTCGAAATCACCACCGGCGAGACCGGGCATGTCTACACAGAGGCGCGCCGTGCCGGCTTCGAGGATTGCCGGCGTGTCGTCTACCGGCTCGGCACCTGGAAGAAATATGACGAGCAGCCGATCGACTATCCGCTCGAGGGCGACGACACCAGCGATGCCATCGCGCAGATCCGGGCGAAGGGCCTGGCCTTCGACGTCGTGCTCGTCGACCCGCACCACACCTATGCGTGCTCCGCGCGCGACATCGCGGACGCCTTCGACCTCATTCGCACCTCCGGCGCGTTGATTGTGCATGACTGCAACCCGCCGGATGCGACCATTGCATCACCGGTCTACGTCTCAGGCGAATGGTGCGGCGTCACTTACAAGGCGTTTCTCGATTTTGCCTTGGGCAATGAACGGGTTCGCCATTTCACCGTCGACACCGACTATGGCTGCGGCGTCATCCTCAAGCGCCCGCCGCGAAAGGGCCTGCGAAGGCTGCGGGATCTGCTCGACCATGCAACCATGCCGGCACGCAAGCGCGAGCTCATACGGCAATGGCGCGCTGCCGGCGAAGACTATGACGCGGCATGGGCACTGTTCGAACGCGAGAAACAGGCGCTGCTCGGCCTGATGCCGCCGGACGCGTTCACCGAAACCTACGGCGCGCCACCGCCCCTGCCGGAGCAGGCCCCGCTCTGAAGCGGCACACAAGGTCGGCCCCTGCGGTCACCTGAAATCGCCGCCCCTTGCAGTCCGGCGCGGTTCATGGCATCTACAATATTAGTGAAATCTAATATAAAGAATTCCCCCATGGAAACCGTCCTGTCCGGGCTCGACAATCTGCCCTGGAACCTCGTCATCATCGCCTGCCTGACACTCGGGCTTGCGCCGTTCTTTCCCGAACCGCACATCTGGGAGAAGCTGAAAATGCTGTTCTCGGGCACGCTGTCGCGCCCGATCGACATCTTCGACTTTCTCATGCACGGCGCGCCCTTCCTCCTCGCCGCCGCAAAGCTGGCCGCGCAGATGCTCAGGGCCGGCTGACGTCAGTCTTCCCGACCTGCCTTTTCGATCCGCTTGACGATCCGGTTGAGCCCGACCGGGGTCAGCCCGAGATAGGCCGCCAGATCCTTCTGCGACACACGGGCGACAAGGCCGGGTGAAGTTTCGGCGAGTTTTCGATAGCGTGCCTCGGGCTTCAGCGTCAGCAGGTCACGCTCGACGAGGTGACCACCAATCTGACGGCCCCCATCGTGCTGACAAGGGCGCTCCTGCCGCATCTGCTGAAAAGCGAAACGCCGCTGGTCGTCAATCTCGTCTCGGCGCTCGCCTTCGCACCGAAGGACAATGCCGCCTGCTATTCGGCCACCAAGGCAGGGCTGAAGATGTTTTCGGCGGGCATGCGCGCGCAGTTTCCACGTGAGCGCCTGCGCGTGCTCGACATCTTCCCGCCACTGGTCGCCACCGCCATGACGGCAGGCCGCGGCCCCGAAACCGGCAAGGGCAAGATCACGCCCGAGCAAGCCGCCGACGCGATCATCGCCGTCATGGACGGAAAGCGCGAGCGCGCGCTGATCGGCCCGACACGCATCATCGCCTTCCTGTCCGTATTCGCACCGAAACTTGCGACGCGCCTGATGAGCCGCTGACCGGGCAGGTGCTTGACCGTTTTTCGCCACTATTCTAGTACTGGAATATGAAAGGCAGCGAGCTGACAAGAGCCGAGTTCGTGCTGCTCGGCCTCGTCGCCGAGACGCCACGCCACGGCTATGCGATCGAGGAAGCGCTGACCGGGCGTGGCGTCCGGGACTGGGCCGATATCGGCACATCCTCGATCTATTTCGTGCTGTCGAAACTGGAGGCGCGCGGGCTTGTGCAGTCGGTGCAGCTTTCCGGTGCGAAGTCCCGCAAGACCTATTCCGCCACCGCCGACGGCATGGCCTGCCTGGAGGCCGAAACGCTTCAGGCGCTGGGCGAGCCCGTGGCGACATCTTCCAACCTGCTGCTCGGCCTCGCCAACTGGCCGGCAGCCGATGAAGGCGAAGCCGTCGAGGCGCTGCGCGGCCGACAGGCGGCACTTGCAGCAAGGATCGCGGAAATCTCGGCACGGCGCGAAAGCCAGCGCCCACTGCCCGACTTCGTCGAGGCGATGTTCGATTATTCACTCGGCCAGATGCGCGCCGAGGCCAACTGGCTGATGCAGTTCCTGAAAACGCGGGAGGATACCGGCATGGAGAAAATCGACTTCAGGAAGACGATGAAGACGCTGTGGCATCCAACGGCGAAGGATTTTTCCATTGTCGAGGTGCCCGCCATGCAGTTCGCCATGATCGACGGCAAAGGCGACCCCAATGTCTCGCCCGACTATGCCGCCGCCGTGCAATGGCTCTACGGGCTGTCCTACACGCTGAAATTCATGTCGAAGAAGGAGCTGCAACGCGACTACACCGTGCCACCGCTGGAAGGCCTGTGGTGGGCGGAAGACTTGGCAGTCTTCACCGCCGGCGACCGCGCCGACTGGCAATGGACCATGATGATCATGCAGCCAGACTGGATCACGCGCGCCATGTTCAATACCGCGATCGAGAAGGTGAAAGGCAAGCAGGGCGAACCGCCGGCAAGCCTGCGCCTGGAAACCTATGACGAGGGGCTGAGCGTCCAGATCATGCACATCGGCCCCTACAGCGCGGAAGCGCCGACCATCGCCCGCCTGCATGACGAATTCCTGCCCGCCAACGGCCTGACCGAGACCGGCAATCACCACGAGATCTACCTGTCCGATCCGCGTCGCACCGCTCCGGAGAAACTGAAGACCGTGCTTCGCCAGCCGGTGAAACGGGTCTGAGGCCCGCCCAGTATTCGACATCCGGTGCCCGATTGTCCTAGAAGTGCCGCAACGGATGAAACCGGATGAAAGACCAGCCATGTCCTTCCTGAAGAAACTGTTTGGCGGCGGCGGAGCCGCGCCCGCACAAGTCGAACCGATCGAGCACGAGGGTTATCTGATCCGTCCGGCACCGATTGCCGAGAGCGGGCAATACCGTGTCTGCGCCACGATCACCAAAGAGGTGAATGGCGAGACGAAGGAACACCGGCTCATCCGCGCAGACATGCTGCCAAGCGCCGAGGAGGCCACCTCCATGGCGCTGCGCAAGGCCAGGCAGGTCATCGCCGAACAGGGCGACTCGATCTTTTCCTGATCGGCCTTCTCCCCCACAAAGCGCTGCTCGCATCGCCTTGGCGCATCAGGCCGGGGCGTTGACCCGCCTTCATAACTCCCCAAACAGGGCTCGTTCGCCGGCACTTGCGGTCCGAGCCGGTATTGGCCGCACACGCACAAGGCCCCCTTCCCGCAGCCGCCGAGCAACCGAATGAAAACCCCGGGTTGACATAATCCAATATAACTATAAAACTAGTTATATGGAATCAATTGCTGACACACTCACCATCGAGGAAGCCGCCCAGGGCTTCGCTGCCATTGGCTCGGAAGCACGCCTGCAGGTTCTGCTCGTGCTCGTTCGGGCCGGCCGCGAGGGGCTGTCGGTCGGCGAGATACAAGACAGGACCGGCATGGCCGCCTCCACGCTGGCCCACCATTTGCGCTTCCTGACATCGGCCGGCCTGGTCGACCAGAACAAGCAGGGCCGCACCGTGTGCAATCGCGCCGTCTACGACCGGCTGGAAAAGCTCGCCGGCTACATCCTCTCCGAATGCTGTGCCGACGAGAAAAAATCATGACCGATACCAGCCAGACCCATCGCACGCTTCCCGCAGCCCACCGCTGGCGCGAGATCCTGTCCTCGCCATGGACGGTCGTACTGGTTGCACCCTTGCTCGTCCTGCTGCTCGATCGCCCACATGTCGTCGACATCCTCGCCATCGCGACGCGCGCCTTCCTCTCCACCCTGCCCTATGTCGGCTTCGCCGTGCTGACCATCGCCTGGCTTAAGGCCGCCGGCGCCGAGGCCGCCATCTCTAAGGCCTTCGAAGGCCGCGAGACGCGCATGATCGTGCTGGCCGCGCTGATCGGCGGGCTGGCGCCCTTCTGTTCCTGCGAGGTCATCCCCTTCGTCGCCGGCCTGCTCGCCGTCGGCGCGCCGCTCTCTGCTATCATGGCCTTCTGGCTGTCTTCGCCGCTGATCGACCCGCCCACCGTGTTCATCACCGCCGCCGCACTCGGTTGGCCCTTCGCCGTCGCCAAGGCTGCAGCCGCTATCGGTCTCGGCCTGTTCGGCGGTTTCACGATGCGCGCGGCGACCTCGGCAGGCCTGTTCGCCAATGCCGCGCGCGGCATCTCCGTCAAGTCATGCGGCTGCGGCCCCTCCCCCTTCAACGGCCGGCCGGTCTGGCGCTTCTGGACCGAGCAGCAGCGCCGCGAAACCTTCCGCGACCAGCTCGTCGAGAACGCACTGTTCCTCGTCAAATGGCTGGCACTCGCCTATGTGCTCGAGGCGCTGCTGATCACCTATGTTCCGGCCTCGCTCATCGCCGGCATTGTCGGCGGCGAAGGGATCACGACGATCGCGCTTGCCGCCGCCGTCGGCATGCCCGCCTATCTCAACGGCTATGTCGCCCCCGCGCTGGTCGCCGGCCTGATGGACCAGGGCATGAGCGCCGGCGCCGGCCTCGCCTTCATGGTCGGCGGCGCCGTTTCCTCGGTCCCGGCCATGGCGGCAGTCTGGGCGCTCGTCCGCCGCGAGGTATTCTTCGCCTATCTGGGCCTGGGTTTTGCCGGATCGGTGCTTGCCGGGCTCGTGTTTCAGGCCCTCGCATGACGTCCTCACGCGACAGGCGGATGAACCTTTCCCCTGCACGCGCGTTCACCCCGTGAAACATCATTGCGCCATGAAACGGCCCAGCGGGTGATCGCCGACGCATGCATCCATTATCGATCATGGAAGAACAGGTCATGGGCATCCTTCGCGCCGCCATCGCGATGGTACCCCAGCTGCTCGTCGCGATCCTCGTCCTGGCGCTCGCATGGCTTGTCGCCAAATCCGGGCGCGCCATCATGCGCCGCCTGCTGCGCGGCCTGCGCCTGCGCGCAAGCCTGAAGGACCTTTTCGTCCTGCTCTTCTCGATCGGCGTGTGGCTGTTCGGGATCACCGTCGCCGCCGTCGTCATCTTCCCCGAACTGACGCCCGCCAGCGTTCTGGCCGGACTGGGCCTCGGCTCGGTCGCGCTCGGCTTTGCCTTCAAGGATATTTTCGAGAACTTCCTCGCCGGCGTCATCATCCTGTTCCGGCGCGAAATGCGCATTGGCGACTTCATCGAATGCGAGGGCCTGGAGGGCAAGGTGGAACGCATCGCCGTGCGCGAAAGCCATATCCGCCAGAACGACGGCCAGCTCGTGATCGTGCCCAATTCGCTCTTGTTCAAGAACCCGCTGACCATCAGGACCGATCTCGACATCCGCCGTTCCACCATCATCTGCGGCATCGCCTATGGCGAAGATGTCGATGAGGGCCGCAAGGTCATCGCGCAAGCCGTCGAAGCTTGCGACAGCGTCATCACCGACCGCAAGGACGTGCAGATCTTCGCGCGCGAATTCGCCGATTCCTCGATCAATTACGAGGTTACGTGGTGGACCGGATCGCGCCCGGTGGACATCCGTCGCTCGCGCGACGAGGTCGTCGCCGCGGTCAAACGCGCGCTCGACGAGGCCGGCATCGAGATCCCGTTCCCCTATCGCACCCTTACATTCAAGGAAGATCTGGGTATCGTACGCGCGAACGCGGACAAGGGCTGACCGGGCGCGCTGCGTCGGCGCCCTGCGACCAACCCTCCATCAAGGACGGAGCGACACGCCCCGATGCAGCAAAGCCTCTTTGTCGAGACCGGCGGCCCTGGCCTGTACGAGTTCACCGACGCTGTGCTCAGTTTCGTCAAGGCTTCCGTCGCCGATACCGGCCTGCTGACGCTGTTCGTGCGCCACACCTCCTGCTCGCTGCTGATCCAGGAAAACGCCGACCCGGACGTGCGCCGCGATCTCGACGCCTTCTTCGCCCGCCTCGTGCCGCGCGCCGACGATCCGTCGATGCGCTATCTCGTCCACCGCCTCGAAGGCCCCGACGACATGCCCGCCCACATCAAGGCGGCGCTGACTCAGGTTTCGTTGTCCATTCCCGTTGCGCGCGGCAGGCCGGTCCTCGGCACTTGGCAGGGCATCTACCTGTTCGAGCACCGCGACCGGCCCCACCGCCGCGAGATCGTCGCCCATCTGAGCGCCTGAAACATATCGGTTATTTCGAGGCAAACACGACGGCGAAGCCGGCCAGCCGTGCCGCTGGGAAGCGGACGTGTATATCCGGCCGGTCGCAAGCTGAAATACACCCGAAACGACCCTGGGTGCATGCATCGCGACCCGCCTTTGCTGGACCCGGGCGTCTGACACCAAAGTTTCGCTTGTCAATTCGAGTAAAACCAAGCACTCTTTTGAGGTTCGGGCATTTTGCGAACTCGAATGAAAGACCGCATAAGCTCGTCGTTGAATGCGGATGAAGCGATCCGGTAGCTGTCTTTTCCCGACGGGAAACTGGGAATGGAATGAGGCAAACGGGGATCGTCCGTATTTGGAGGCGGGAATGGCGCGCCGGGAGCGCCAATAGGATATCCCGGGTGCCGCTTGGGCTTGTAGCAGGCGGGGCCCTGTTCGGGATCGCTGCATGGGCAGGTTTCGGACATAGGCAGCACGGCAATAGGGATCTTTCCACGACTGTCAAAATGCACCTGTTAACCGTTCTCCCCCTTGGGAAGGACGGATCGCCATGTTTCCCGGCGGTGATGTCTTGCGTCCGGCGGGAAGCCTAGAATCGACTCCAGGGATGCCCGGCCGGGACAGAGGCCGGTATGACATGAAGGAAAGCGAACCATGAGCCAGAGCGGCATCGTGAAGTTCTTCAACACCGACAAGGGCTACGGCTTCATCAAGCCTGACGATGGCGGCCCCGACATTTTCGTGCATATCACGGCGGTACAGGCGTCCGGCCTGACCGGCCTTGCCGAAAACCAGAAGGTCGCCTACGAGACGGAACCCGACCGTCGCGGCAAGGGACCGAAGGCCGTCAATCTTCAGGTCATGTAACGCCTGAAGCCGGTCGCGAGGCATCCCCGCCAGGGGCCGGCGGGTTTTCCGCCTCGAGGAGTTTCGCCTGTTTTCTGCCACCGCCTCGCGTCAATGGCGGCGGATGGCCCGGATGGATTCGCGCCGTCCGCACCGACACGTCGCCTTCCCGACAAATGTGATCGTTCCGTTAACTTCATGGCAAGGATGTTTACATTACCCCATTGGATGTGAGGGATCGGCACCTACCCACCCCCCAACATCCAGGTGCCGGCAACGACCCCACAGGACCCGCGCCGGTGTGTTTCCAGGCGTCGAGACGCTTCTTGGAAACATATCGATCCCTCACACCCGTCACCGCAGACAGGCATGACCAGGCCGCCCCGTTATCTGCCGTTGCGCCGCCGATGACGCGTGTTTCAGCCTGCCGGTCGCAATCGCGGCGTCGGGAAAGTCATTGAAATCAGAACGTTAAGGCCGCGCGCGGCGCGGACATGCACGTCTTCTGAAGGATATGGCTAGGACAGGAACGGATTGGTCTGGCGTTCGTGACCGAACGAACTGCCCGGTCCGTGCCCGCAGATAAAGGAGATGTCGTCGCCCAGTGGCAGCAGCTTCTCCTTGATCGAGGCGATCAGTGCTTCATGGTCCCCGCCCGGCAGATCGGTCCGCCCGATCGAGCCATTGAACA
Organism: Rhizobiaceae bacterium; assembly: GCA_041987205.1. Taxonomy (GTDB): domain Bacteria; phylum Pseudomonadota; class Alphaproteobacteria; order Rhizobiales; family Rhizobiaceae; genus BOKV01. The sequence continues at coordinate 112,072 of JBHIWX010000001.1, forward strand.
GCACGTCGCCGACATGGGCAAAGCGCGCCGCCTCGTTGACCAGCACGATATGGCCCGGCGCATGACCGGGGCAATGCAGCACCATGAAGGGATGACCGCCGATCTCGACCGTATCGCCTTCTTCCAGCCAGCGGTCGGGATAGGCGTTACGAAAACCGCCCGGAACACCGAACATTTCCGCCTGTTTCTCGATGCTGCTCAACAGGCCCTTGTCGGCCTCGTGCGGCCCCACGAGTTCGACGCCCAGCGCGGATTTGAGCGCCTCGGCGCCGCCTGCATGGTCGATATGACCGTGGGTCAGCAGAATGCGCTCGACCGTCATGCCGGTCTGCTTGACCGCATCGAGGATCCGCTCGACATCGCCACCCGGGTCGATCACGACGCCGCACTTCGTCTCGCTGTCCCAGATCAGCGTACAGTTCTGCTGAAACGGGGTGACCGGCACGATGGCGACCTGCAGTCGCCCTGTCGTGCCGGTGGCACCGTCCTGATCCTTGCCTTGCGAATCCATGTTGGCCCTCCACGAAGATCCGGATCAGGCCTAGTTCGCCATGGCGACGCCGACAAGTCTTTTCTGGCGCTTCCGCCGGAGCGTATCCGGCAGACGATACTTACTTGCGCGCGCCCATGACCGCGCCGATGACGCCGTTGAGCACGCCGCCGCCGACCAGGCCGCCGACAATGTCGCCGACGATCGAGCCGGTGCTCATCGCACCACCGCCGCCGCCCATCATGCCCGCGATCACCGGGCCGAGCGCCATGCCGCCGCCGACACCGCCGACAACGCCGGAGATCAGCTTCGGCAGCATCGCCATCGCCGCCTGCTTGAGTACCGTATTGACAGCCGCACCGCCGACAATACCTGAAATCGCCTGAATGATGATTGGAACCAGAGCTTCCATGATTGGCCTCCCGCCACTTATTGTTGCCGCATTCGCCAATGGGCGAATGCCCATGACCGGATAAAGCATAGTCGGCTTATACTAAAGTTCAAAGACGATTCACCTTGCCTCATCCACAGGCAGGACGGGCCGCAAAACGAAAAACCGGCGGCCCATTCGGACCGCCGGCAAATTTCGTGTCTGCGAAGCGTGGCGTCGTTCAGGCAGCCTTGACTGCCGGACGACCACGAACCTCGGCAACGTAATCGGCCATCAATTGCTGGCAGATCGCACCGG
>JBHIWX010000002.1:0-108613 GCA_041987205.1 Rhizobiaceae bacterium
ATCCCGGGTACGGAAACCTGCATCAAGTTCAGCGGCGACGTCCGCATTCAGTACGGTGCAACCCACTATCATGATGGCGACGGTTCCTACACTGCAGGTTCTTACGCGCTGAGCGGCACGACCGGCAGCGTTGTTTTCACCCCTGCTGGCTACGACGACACGTCGCTGCATGAGTGGAACTACCGCGCTCGTCTGAACGTCTACGCCAACAACGAGACCGAGTACGGCACGCTTGCTTCGCGCATTCGTTTCGTCGCGGCTTCTTCCGAAGGCGGTCACAACGACCTCGTGTCGGTAACCGAAGGTCCGGGCTCGGCCAACACCGTCGTCGACTGGGCGGTCATCAGCCTCGCCGGCTTCCGCGTCGGTTTCGCTGACAACTACTGGACGACTGCTGGTTCGTACGGCTACTACAACGCCCGTTTCGACGGCCCGTACAGCTTCCGCAACGGCCTGTTCTTCGATTACACCTATGCCGCCAATGGCTGGACGGCCACGGTCGGTGTCGAAGACGGCAACACCTCGGGTGAATCCGGTCAGCCGGACGTCTACGCCGGTGTGACCTACTCCGGTAGCGGCTGGTACCTCGCCGGTATCTACTACTACGACTCTTCGGCCGGCGACGGCGCCTGGAAGGTTCGTGCGGACTACGACTTCGGCACCAACGGCTTCGCCCTCGGTGGCTGGTACATGTCCGACGATGGCAAGACCGACTACGTAAAGGGTCACGCCTTCGGCATCACCGCCAAGATGAACCTGACCGACAACATGACCCTGTTCGGTGGTTATGGCGTCTATGACGACACGTTCACCGCTGCCGGTTCCGACCTGGACTACCAGACCTGGACCGCAGGTATCTCCTGGAACATCGTTCCGGGCCTGCTGATCCAGCCGGAATACACGGCAACGGCATTCGACAACGAGAACGGCACGACGGTCCGCAACTACGGCCGCTGGTCCCTGCGAATCGTCTGATTAGACAGAGCTACAGGTTGAGGCCCGGGGAAACCCGGGCCTCTTCTTTTTTGTCCGGGAGCTTTTCGTTGCCCGCGAAGGTCTCACCACGCTGTGCGGGCAACGCGGTGCAACAGGCCATGGCCCGTCTTCTCGAACGGGCTACCATTCCCCGAACCATTTGATAGACTTTCCCGAACATCCGAATCGGGGGCGCGACAAGGATCGTGCGCAGGCGTGAACACGTCCGGCGCTCGATACCGGCATCGCTTGACCGGCAGACGCATGTCGATGCGACCGGTTGGCGGCATGACCTGCGTCCTGGAGGGCTCGAAACGCGATGTTCGTCTGGAAAAGCTGGATCATACCCGGAGTGGTCACGGTTGTGCTGCTCACCGTGGCATCCGCCTTCCTGTTCAAGGACAGGGTCGAAAGCGATCTTTCGGCAAGAGTTGGCGAGATACTCGAAGCCCGCCATGGCTGGGCAGGGGTAGAAGCCGACGGCCGGGATGTCGTCTTGAGCGGCACGGCGCCGTCCGAAGCGGCAAGTGCCGATGCGCTCAAACTGACCCGGCAGGTCCGCGGTGTTCGCACAGCGCATTCGGACGCCGAATTGCTCGCGCTCGAGTCTCCCTATCGCCTCAGCATTACGCACGCCGGCAGGACCGTGACGATGGAAGGCTTTGTGCCCGATGAGGCGACACGCGCCTCGATCCGTTCCATCCTTGCGGCATCGGTGCCGGAGAGCGCGTTCGACGACCGTCTGGCGCTTGCCCGAGGTGCGCCGGAGCATTTCCTGCCGCTCGTGGGGTATGCCGCAGCACAGCTGGCCGGCCTTGGCGATGCAAGGATCGAACTGGCGGATGCACGCCTTTCGATCAAGGGCACGGCCACATCACCTCGCGCCTATGATAATGTGCTGGACGCGCTGGAGGCAGGGCTGCCCGGAGGGGAACTCGCTGAAGCGGACATCGCGCCGCCCCGGGTTTCGCCCTTCGTCTGGAACCTGTCGCGCAAGGGGCAAACCGTAGCACTATCCGGGCATGCCCCGTCGCGCGAGGCGCGGGCGGGCATCATCGCTGACCTGCGCGACATTCTCACTGACGAGCAACTCGAGAATCACCTGGAAATCGCGTCCGGACTTGAGGAAGGCGTCGACTGGCAGGCTGCCACCGTCTTCCTGGGGCAACAATTGTCACACTTCGCCAACGCATCCGTTACGGTGAGCGATCATGTCGTCACGCTGGAGGGTGAAGCTGCCGATCCGGAGGCTTTCGCTGCGCTGGTCGCCGCCTTCGACCGTGACCTGCCGGCCGGTCTCACGCTAGCCTCGGCCGACATAAGTCGGCCGATTGTCGATCCCTACACCTGGTCGATCCATATTGCCGAAGACGGGACTGCCGAACTGGGCGGTTACGTGCCGGGCAGCGCGTTCGCCGAGAAATTGACAGAGGCGCTGCGTGCCCAGTTCGGGCAGGACGTCCGGATCCGGAACGACCTGCAGGTCGCGTCCGGCGCGCCGCAGGGGTTCGAGCAGGCCGTGCTCGCCGTGATCGGTACCGCCGGCCGGTTGACCGACATGGAGGCCTCGTTCTCCGGCGACAGGATCGTCGTCGGCGGGCAGGCGCTGACCGGCACCGCCGCCAACGAGACGCGCAATCGTATCGCCACGGCGCTTCCGCCGGGATTTGAACTGCAGGCCAATATCGAAATGCTTGCCCCCGGTGCGGCACTGACGGCGCAGGACTGTCAGGCCGGCCTGTCGACCGAGCTGCGGCGTGCCTCGATCCTGTTCGAGACCGGTTCTTCGGACATCAGGGGCGAGTCGCTGGGCCTGCTCGATCGGTTGGCCTTCATCCTGCGTCGTTGCCCGGACACCTATTTCGAGATTGGCGGCCATACGGATGCCGAAGGGACCGAGGAAGCCAATCTGGCGCTCAGCACGGCGCGCGCCCGCGCGGTGGTCGAGCGTCTCGTGCGTTCCGGGGTGCGCTACAGCCGCGTCTTCGCCAAGGGCTACGGCGAAAGCCTTCCCGTCGCCGACAACGCCACGCCGGAGGGCAGGGCGCGCAATCGGCGGATCGAGTTTCGTATCGTCCAGTAGAACCAATCGGTCCCGGACACTCGCAGTTGAAACAGGAGGAAGACGACATGCTTTATCTGGCCGGACAGATCGCCTGGCTGCTTTTCCTGTCGCTGGTGATCGGCATCGCCGTCGGCTGGTTCACCGCGCATCGCGTGCGGCAGGCGGAGGAGGCGTCATGATCGCGTTCCTGGCGCAGACCGCGTTCCTGTTGGCGCTTGCCTTCGTCCTGGGCTGTTCACTCGGCGCGCTGGCCTATCGCAGTTTCGGCGAGGGCTTCGACGGCACGATCCCGATGCTGTCATGGCGCGGGCCGTCGCCTTCTCTGGAAGGGCCGCCACCCCGGGCGCGACTTGGCATGCGTCCACGGGCGGCGCGCAAGGCCTCTCCGCAAAAGGGGGAACGGGCCAAGAGAGAACAGGCGAGGGAAGAGCCGGCAGGCGAGGCGCCGGCGCCTGACGATCTGAAGAAGATACGCGGCATCGGCCGGCAGATCGAAATCAGGCTGCACAATCTCGGCATTCACAGCTTCGCCCAGATCGCGGCATGGAATGCAGCCGACCGCAAGGAGTGGGGCGGCAAGCTTGCCTTTCCGGGACGCATCGAACGCGAAGACTGGGTCGGCCAGGCGAAGAAACTGGCGCGCGGCAAGGAAACCCGTTTCTCGCGCAGGGTGGCGCGCGGCGAAGTGCCGTCGAGCGAGGGATAGCGGTCGGCCCCTGGCTAACCCGCTTCCGCGGCCTCGATGAACGCCGCGATGCGCTGCGGCAGGTCGCCTGAGCCGAGATCGGGTGCGTGGCCCTGATTGGCGACGGTGATCGAGCGCATCCCGGGATGCGCCGCCTGCATCTTTTCCACCGTCTCGCGCGACAGCAGGTCGGAGCGCTCGCCCCGGATCGACAGGAGCGGCACCTGTTTCAGGCCGACGAATTGCGGCCACAGAGAGGGCAGGGGGCTGTCGAGATCGATCGAGGTCAGCGTCTTCATGAGCTTCGGATCGTAGCGGCGCGCGATCTTGCCGTTCTTCTCCTCGTAGATCTGCCTCGCCTGCTTCTGCCACACCTCGTCGGAAAGACCCGGAAACTGGCTTTCAGCGATTGTCCTGAGCGCGGTGATCGCGTCGCGCCAGCTGTCATAGTCCCGGCCCTTCTCGACATAGGCACGGATGCGCACCAGGCCGCGCGCATCGATCTCCGGGCCGACATCGTTGAGAACGACCGCCTTGAGAAGTGCCGGACGCATTGCCGACAGGATCATCGTGATCAGCCCGCCACGAGACGTGCCGATCACGGCCGCTTCGCCGATGCCCGCCGCCGTCGTGCCGGCGAGTACGTCATCGGCCTCGGTCAGCGGATCGTAATGCTCGTAATCGTCGTCCCAGGCCGACATGCCGCGCCCACGATAGTCGAGGCACAGCACCGGGCGCTTGACCGCCGCCTTGTGGGCGAGATGCATGGCAAGGTCATGGAAATCGGCGGAATTGCGCGTCAGGCCCGCCAGGCAGACGACCGGCAATACGTCATGATGCTCGAAGCCGTAGCAGCGGCCGGCCAGCCGCAACCCGTCGGATGCCGAATAGTCGAGGCGCGTCCAGCCTCTCGAATCGTCTTCAGGATCGTACATGTTCGTTGCGGCCAGGTCGGGGATGGGGCGACTCGAATGTCTGTGCAGTGTCTCGTGTGGTTCGTGATATGACAAGTGTGTCCGCGCGCAGTGCGTCCCCATGCCCTATGGGTATTGCCGGCATTGATCCGATGTTGATGTCGATCAAGGTGGACAGGCCTTCGCGGTCTCATGGTGCGCCGGACCAGAAAGGGAGCAGGTTCGATGTACAAAAAGATATTGGTGCCGGTCGTGTTCGACCACGAACCGAATGTCACCGCCGCGATGGAGGTCGCCCAGGCATTGCTTGTGGCCGGCGGGGAGATCACGCTGTTTCACGCCGTCGAGGAAATCCCCGGCTTCGTCGCGACCCAGTTGCCCTCAGGCACGATCGAACGCAACCTGGAGCTGAGCAAGGCGGAACTCGTCGAGCTTGCAAGATCGGTCGGAAAGGATGTCCGTTCCGCCGTCGCATCCGGACAGCCGAGCCGCGCCATTCTCGACCATGCCGAGGCGAACGGAGTCGACTGCATCGTCATTGCCTCGCATCGACCGGGGCTTCAAGACTATCTGCTCGGCTCGACAGCCGCCCGCGTCGTGCGTCACGCCAATTGCGCGGTCCACGTGCTGCGTTGAGGAAGCGGCTGGGTTAACTGCCGGCTCAGCGCCGGCCGTGCCGCAGATCCCCTACGATGTCGAGCTTCGAATTGGCGATGCGCGCCTTGTAGACCTGATAGTTTTCCATCACCCGCTGCACATAATTGCGCGTTTCGGTGAACGGTATGCGTTCCACCCAGTCGACGACCTCCTCGATCGACTTGCCGCGCGGGTCGCCATAAGTGCCGATCCACTCCTTCACCCGTCCCGGCCCGGCGTTATAGCCGGCGAAGGTAAGGATGTAGGAATTGCCGAAGGTGTCGAGCTGTTCGGAAAGATAGGCTGAGCCGAGCGTCGCATTGTAGGCAGGGTCGGTTACCAGCCGCTTGCTCGAATATTTCAGGCCGGTCTTCCGTGCCATCATCTTCGCCGTGCCCGGCAGCAATTGCAGCAGGCCCTTGGCATTGGCCGGTGAAACGGCACTGATGTTGAAGGCGCTTTCCTGCCGCGCGATGGCGTAGGCGAGCGCCCGACCGGTATCGCCGATGCGCGCCTTGTCGGGAATGGCGCCAATCGGCCAGGAGACGGTGTCGACTTCCAGCCCGCGCACATGCGCAATCTTGCCGACCTGCAGCGCCAGCGTGTTGTCGCCGCGCCGTTCCGCCCGCCAGGCCAGCAGCGCCAGCTCCTCCGGATCGGTGAGCCGGTCGGCGAGTTCGCGATAGATGACGTCGGCGCGCCAGTCGTAACCGGCGGCCTCCAGCGCGACGATGGCGCGGACATATTCATTCGATTCGAAGCGCGCGCGTGCCGCCGCGCTCGGCGAGGGGCTGCTGACCGGCAGTTTCTGGACGCCCAGCGCCTGCCCGGCAAGCTGGCCATAATAGGTGCCGGCATGGCGCGCCGCGGCGCGATAGTGCTTGATGCGATCCGCTCCGCCCAGCGCCCGGCCGAGCCAGTAATGCCCGCGCGCCTGGCTGATCGGCGTCGAGGAGACCGCCAGAATGCGTTCGAAATGCCTGGCTGCCCGCCTCGGATCGTTGAGGAAGCGCAGCGCGAACCAGCCCGCATGGAACTCGGCTTCCGCCTGCTTGGAGGCGGATTCGGCAGCGTGCTCGGCCGCGACCTTGTAGGCGGTGCGCGCATCGCCCTCGTCGATCAGGCCGCGCGCCATGATGCGCCGTTCCACCCACCATTCGTCCGGGTTGATCAGCTTTGCCGCGTCACGCGGCGCGTCGGCGATGATCTGCGCGGCCCTTTTGTAATTGCCGGCGCGGCGGTGATATTTCATCCGCGCGAACACATAGGCTGCCGTCTTCTTGTCGGCGGCCGGCACTGCTTCCAGCAGGGCGGCGGCTTTCTTGTCGTTTCGGATCACCGCGGCCCAGGCTTTGGCAAGGCTCGACTGTCCGGCCAGCCCAGCGACGGAAAGGCCGTCATTCACCCGCTCGCGATAGAACATCATCGCCATGCGCACGCGATGGTCGTCGCGGGTCAGCGCGTTGCCCACTTCCTTGAGGATCGACTTCTCGCGCGCGTCACTCAGCGCGTCCTCGCGCCAGAACGGCGCGATGGCGGCATTGGCTGCCTTGCGGTTGCCGAGCGCCAGATGGGCCTTGGCGAGCAGGATGCCGCCTTCGACACTTTGTGGCGGGGTATTGCCGAACGCCGCGACGATGGTGCGCGCCGGCGGGTTCTCATTGGCGAGCGCGCGTTCCGAATAGATGCGCATGGCGCGCTGGCCGGGCCAGTCGCGAAGGTCGTTGGCGATCGCCGCGATCTCGGAGGCCGGAATGTCGGAGAGGCCGGAAAGCGCGATCGACCAGGCGAGCACCTTGCGTTCCAGGCTGCCCGGACGCATGCCGGCGCGGATCGCCAGCGCCTTGCGCGCATCCTTGCGGCCGATCGAGTCGAGCCCGCTTTTCAGATCGCCCGACATCGGCGCGACCTTGAGCTGGGTCGTGCCAGCGACTGCCATGGTCGGGTTCTGCGCGACCAGGCGCGAAATCGCCGAGACGGAGGAGACGGTCTGCGCATCCGTGCCGGTGGTCGCCATGAAGGCGATCGGGTCCGACGAATAGGCCGGGCGCGGCGTCGGCAGGGGAATCCGGTCGGGTGACGGAACGACGGACGGATCGGCCATGGCCGTGCCCGCGATCTGGACGATCAGCGCAGCGGCAACCGTTCCGGCGGTGGTCATTCTGGTTGCGGCCCTGAGCGGCGCCCAAACCTTGAAAGTGTTCATGAAAGCATCGACCGGTTCGAACCGGTCCCTTATTCGCGCGAAATGCAGCCCCATTGAGGCAATATCGTCCGAATCGATGAAACGCAGGTTAACGAAAGCTTATCGGAGCGACAAAATTTGTCATCGTTTCGCGTCGGCGCGGGCGGGCGATCTGCTTGCGGATTGACCGGCCCGCCGTTATGGTCGCCGCTCGCTGACCGGGTGCTCGCGCGACCGGCAGGGATTGTTGCGGTTACCGGTTCTGGTCACTGGGGAATTCAGGCATGAATATCGCTGCCTTCAAAGGGTCGATGCCGGCGCTGATCACGCCGTTCACGAGCGACGGCACCTTCGACGAAAAAGCGTTCCGCACCTTCGTGGAATGGCAGATCGAGGAAGGCAGTCACGGTCTGGTACCGGTCGGCACGACCGGTGAATCGCCGACACTGAGCCATGACGAGCACAAGCGGGTCGTGGAGATCACCATCGAGGTGGCGCGCGGCCGCGTGCCGGTCATTGCGGGCGCCGGTTCCAACAACACCGCCGAGGCGATCGACCTCGCCCGTCACGCCGAAAAGGCCGGCGCCGACGCCGTGCTCGTCGTAACGCCCTATTACAACAAGCCGAGCCAGCGCGGCCTGAAGGCGCATTTTGCCGCCATCGCCGAAGCGATCGACCTGCCGATCTTCATCTACAACATCCCGCCGCGTTCGATCATCGACATGGTGCCGGAGACGATGGCCGAACTGGCGCATGGCCATGCCAACATCGTCGGCGTCAAGGACGCGACGGCGAACCTTGCCCGGGCCACCGAACAGCGTCGCCTGTGCGGCGAGGATTTCGTCCAGCTCTCCGGCGAGGACATCACTGCGCTCGGCTTCATGGCCCATGGCGGGGTCGGCTGCATCTCGGTGACGGCCAATGTCGCGCCGCGCCTGTGCGCGCAATTCCAGGAGGCCTGCCTTGCCGGCCGTTTCGACGAGGCGCTGAAGCTTCAGGACCAGCTCGGCCCCCTGCACAAGGCGCTGTTCATCGAGCCGAATCCGGCGGGACCGAAATATGCGCTCAGCGTGCTCGGCAAGATCGAGGAACATGTTCGCTCGCCGATGGTTACGCTTGAGGAAAACACGAGGTCGGCGATCCGCGACGCCATGGTTCATGCCGGCCTGATCAACTGACCGATCGGGAAGATGCATGGCAGCGGCGAAGAAAAAGGATTCCTCGAACGGCAAGCTCATTGCCGATAATCGCAAGGCGCGGTTCAACTACGAGTTCGTCGAGACGCTGGAGGCCGGGCTCGCGCTGACGGGCACCGAGGTCAAGTCGCTGCGCTCCGGCCAGGCCAACATCGCCGAGAGCTACGCCACCGAGGAAGGCGGCGAGATCTGGCTGATCAACAGCAACATTCCCGAATACACCGAGGCCAACCGCTTCAACCACCAGCCGAAGCGGCGGCGCAAGCTGCTGCTGCACAGGAAGGAAATGGTGAAGCTGATTTCCGCCGTGCAGCGCGACGGCATGACGATCGTGCCGAACCGGCTCTATTTCAACGATCGCGGACTGGTCAAACTCCAGATCGCGCTCGCCAAGGGCCGCAAGGCGCACGACAAGCGGGAAGTCTCCAAGGAGCGCGACTGGAAGCGCGAACAGGGCAGGCTGCTCAGGGAGAAGGGGTAGGCGGCCCGTGGCGGGATTGACCGATCTGCCCGAGGATTTGCCGGTGCCCGAAGATGACGGCGCGGCCGATCACCTTACCGGCATGACGATGCTCCCCCTTGAGCTTGCCGCCAGCAACGGCACCTCTGTCGATCTCGCGTCCCTTTCGGGCACGACCGTCCTCTATGCCTATCCGATGACCGGGCGCCCCGACACGCCCTTGCCCGAGGGCTGGGACACGATTCCTGGCGCGCGTGGCTGCACGCCGCAATCCTGTGCCTTTCGCGATCATATGGCGGAATTGCGCGCTGTAGGCGCGGACCAGGTTTTCGGCGTCTCGACCCAGACGAGCCACTATCAGCTCGAGGCGGTCGAAAGGCTGCATCTGCCGTTCGCGCTGCTGTCCGATTCCGATCTGCGTCTGAGAGATGCGCTCGGCCTGCCGGTCTTCGAAGCGGAAGTCACCGGACAGAACCCGGTATTGCTCAAGCGCCTGACGATGATCGTGCGCGACGGCACCATCGTCAAAACCTTCTATCCGGTGTTTCCACCCGACCGTAGCGCCGCCGACGTGCTCGCTTGGTTGGGGATCAACCCTGCCTGAGCGCGCCCGCCGCCGGCTGCTTGCTCAGGCGTTACCGCGCCATCGCGACGACACGATTGTGCACGACCGGGCTGTTGCCCATGTCGATATGCCCGGTATTGACAGGAATCGTGTTGGCGCCGCGAACGATCGCCTTGGTGCACAGCGGGCCGGATTTGGCGCAGACGAAATTGTCGGCGTTCTGGACATTGCCGGGCAGGGCGCCGCCGCTGCTCTCCACGATGCCGAGATAGAAGATCGGAATGCCGTCTGCCGCCACGTCCTGTGCGACCTGCAGGATCACGTTCGCACCCGAAGAGATGCCGGCCAGCGTGAACTGCTCGTTGGGGTTGGCCGCGAAGCGCTTGCGGATATCCTGCACGATGGTGCGCCGGATCGTGCCTTCGCCGCCGATCATGTTGTTGAACAGGGTGGCGCCGGGAATCTTCTTCTTCAAATTCTTGAAGCCGTAGCCGATGGCCGTGGCGCTCAAGACGCCATTCACCAGATAGGTCTTGGCGCTCGCCACCGAGGGAGCTGAAATCGTCAGGGATGCCGCGACGGCGGCCATCGCGATCCCGCGTCCCGCGAGCTTCGCGGCTGCGGAGATGCGACCGGCACGATTAGTGGAAGTCATCTGTGGCTCCATGTCTTGTCAACGTTCAAGCGGATCACCCCCTGCTCTCCGTGCAATCGCCACCCCTGGAGGGCTGAATCATTTGCCGATCGGAGAATGCTTTATCAATGCCATAACAGCGAGATTGTGTCACCCGTGAGATGGTCAGGCTGCAGCTCGGCGCAAATGCTCACACGCCATCGTGAACACCGCCTCGAACATCTCCGGCGTCAGGCGGCCGGTATTGGTGTTGTAGCGCGAGCAGTGATAGCTGGAAAAAAGACGATAGCCAGCCACGTCATGTGCGGCGGCATGGCCGAAGGGCGCGGCGGTCGGCCGCTCGCCCAGCGCGCGCAGCGTGGAATCATGCGCGATCCGCCCCAGCGTGACGATGGTCGTCAGATTGGCAAACCGCGCGATCGTGCGCATCAGATAGGTGCGGCACTGGTTGATCTCGGGTCCCGTCGGCTTGTTCTGCGGCGGCACGCAACGCACCGCATTGGTGATCGCGCACCCCGTCAGCACCAGATCGTCATCGGGCCGGGCGTCGAATGTGCCCTCCGCCAGCCCGAACTTGCCTAGCGTCGCGTAGAGCAGGTCGCCCGCATAATCGCCGGTGAACGGCCGGCCGGTGCGATTGGCACCCTTCAGGCCGGGCGCAAGCCCGACGACGAGCAGCCGCACATCATCGTCGCCGGCCCTGGAAACCCAGCTGTCGACGGGCGCATTGTGCCAGTCCGGTTCGGAGGCCCTGATGTCATGGCGGAATGCCACCAGCCTCGGGCAGTCGGGGCAGTCGCGTCCCGGGTCGGCTGGGCCGCCGGTCATGGCTTCAGGCATGCGGTGTCGATCCCGGCGGACGATCAATAGTCCTCGTCGTCCTCGTAATCGTCGTCATCCTCGACAACACGCGCGGAAGCCCGCTCGTGGCGCTCGGCCGGGTCGCGACCGATTTCCTTCTTCATGCTGGCCAGGTCGACGAAATAGTCGGCCTGGCGGCGCAGGTCGTCGGCGATCATCGGCGGCTGGGTCGAAACCGTCGACACGACGCTTACTTTGCGTCCGCGCCGCTGCATTGCCTCGACCAGCGAGCGGAAATCGCCGTCACCGGAAAACAGCACCATGTGGTCGATCGTCGAGGCCAGCTCCAGCGCATCGATGGCGAGCTCGATGTCCATGTTGCCCTTGACCTTGCGCCTGCCGCTGGAATCTGTGAACTCCTTCGTCGGCTTGGTCACCACGCGATAGCCATTGTAGTCGAGCCAGTCGATCAGCGGACGGATGGAGGAATACTCCTGATCTTCCACCAGCGCGGTATAGTAATAGGCACGCAAAAGGTAGGCCTGTTCCTGGAAATAGGTCAGCATCCGCTTGTAGTCGATATCGAAGCCGAGTGCCTTGGAAGTCGCGTAGAGATTGGCGCCGTCGATGAACAGGGCAACTTTCTCGCGTTGGTCGAACATGATTTCCTCGATCGGGTATTAATGAGGCATAAAAGGGTGAATACCGGTCTCAGGCGAATCGGCTTCATCATGGAATCCGATGCCCCGGTAGAATGCGGTCCGTCCTGCGAGCCGAATGCGACAGCTACTCGTTCAGGCGGCAAAATTGAGGCAATCACATATTTAGCAATTGACCTTTTGCCGCACATACAACTTGCTATCGTGCGGTCGCAATAGCTACCAAAGCACAATTCCCATTGTTTTTGGCGAATTGGTTGGCGCCCAGTATGCTTATTGCCGCGAATTGCCTTGAAATCGGCGGCTTTTCGGTATAGGTCGCCACGCAATCCCTAACAAGTAAAATCTCCAGGAGCCATGAATGGCACGCGTTACAGTCGAGGACTGCATCGACAAGGTCGAGAACCGTTTCGAACTGGTCCTGCTGGCCAGCCACAGGGCACGCCAGATTTCGTCCGGCAGCCAGATCACGGTTGCCAGGGACAATGACAAGAACCCGGTTGTCGCCCTGCGCGAGATCGCCGACGAGACCCTTTCGCCGGGCGACCTGAAGGAAGACCTCATCCATTCGCTGCAGAAGCATGTCGAGGTCGACGAACCCGAGCATGACGAGAGCGAGGACGTTCCGGCCATCGCCGAAGCCTCGCAGCCCGCCGCCGTCTTCGAGGATGTCGAGGACAAGCCGGAGCCGGAAGTCACCTTCGACCGCCTGTCGGAAGACGAACTGCTCGCCGGCATCGAGGGCCTCGTTCCGCCCGAAAAGACCGACGACTACTGATCGGTTCAACCGTCTGAAGAATTCGAACGGGCGTGCTTCGGCGCGCCCGTTTTGTTTTGTGTTCCGCCCGGCACGCTGGCCACGACGCCGCAAGGACGATCACAGACCTTTCAAACCCGGCGCAGCAGGTGCATATGTAGCCCATGCAAAGCGTCGCAGTTACGGTTTCGAAGGCGTAGACGGCCATGATGCGCCAATACGAACTGGTCGAAAAGGTCAATGGCTACAAGCGCAACGCCGACGAGGCGCTGCTCAACAAGGCCTACATCTATGCCATGCAGAAGCATGGCCAGCAAAAGCGCGCCAATGGAGACCCCTTCTTCTCGCATCCGCTGGAGGTCGCCGCGATCCTGACCGATCTGCGGCTCGATGAGGAGACCATCGCCGCCGCCCTGCTGCACGACACGATCGAGGACACCGATGCAACCCGCAAGGAGATCGACGGCCTGTTTGGCGAGAAGATCGGCTTCCTCGTCGAGGGGCTGACCAAGCTCAAGCGTCTCGATCTCGTCTCCAAGAAGGCCGAGCAGGCCGAGAATTTGCGCCGCCTGTTGCTGGCGATCTCCGACGATGTGCGCGTCCTGCTGATCAAGCTCGCCGACCGCCTGCACAACATGCGCACGCTCGACCACATGCCGGCGGAAAAACGCGCCCGCATCGCCGCCGAGACGATGGATATCTATGCGCCGCTGGCCGGTCGCATCGGCATGCAGGGCATGCGCGAGGAACTGGAGGAGCTGGCCTTCCGCCACGCCAATCCCCAGGCCCACGCCATGGTCACGTCGAAACTGGCCGATCTGGCCAACGAGCATCGCGACCTGGTCTCGACCATTTCCGGCGAACTAGGGTCCAAGCTGGAGCGCGAGGGCATCAAGGCGACGGTCAGGAGCCGCCAGAAGCGCGCCTTCTCTGTCTTCCGCAAGATGGAGAACAAGCGCCTCAGCCTCGAGCAATTGTCCGATCTGTTCGGCTTCCGCATCATCGTCGACTCGATCGAGGATTGCTATCGCACGCTCGGCGTCGTGCACACGACCTGGCAGATGGTGCCGGCGCGCTTCAAGGATTTCATCTCGACCCCGAAGCAGAACGACTACCGATCGATCCACACCACGGTGATCGGTCCGTCGCGACAGCGCGTGGAATTGCAGATCCGCACCTGGCAGATGCACGAGGTCGCAGAATTCGGCATCGCCGCCCACACGCTCTACAAGGACGGCTTCAAGCCGGGCAGCGACGGCAGCGAACGGATGAGTGCCTTCGCTTCGCTGAGAAAGACCATCGCCCAGCTCGCCGAGGGCGTGAACCCGGAGGAGTTTCTCGAGCACACCAAGCTCGAACTCTTCCTTGATCAGGTCTTCTGCTTCACGCCCAAGGGCCGCATCATTGCATTGCCCAGAGGCGCGACCCCGATCGATTTCGCCTATGCCGTCCACACCGATGTCGGCAACACCTGCGTCGGCTGCAAGATCAACGGCCAGATCATGCCGGTCATCACCGAGCTGAAGAACGGTGACGAGGTCGAGATCGTCCGCTCCAAGGCGCAGACGCCGCCGGCGGCCTGGGAATCGGTCGTCGTCACAGGCAAGGCGCGCGCCTCCATCCGCCGCGCCACCCGCGAGGCGGTGCGCAAGCAATATGCCGGCCTCGGCACCCGCATTCTCGAACGCGCCTTCGCCCGCGCCTCGCGCAGTTTCGACACCGAGATGATCGCCGGCGCCCTGCCGCGTCTGGCGCGCGAGACCGTCGACGACGTGTTGTCCGATATCGGCCGCGGCGAACTCGCCTCCGTCGATGTCATCCGCGCGGTGTTCCCCGACTACAAGGACGAGCGCGTCAACCACCGCACGCCCGACAAGGACGAGGGCTGGTTCGGACTCAAGGCTGGCGGCTCCATGCTGTTCCGCATTCCCGGAGCCCGCGCCCGCGGCAAGCGCAAGAAGGATGGCGGCGCCGCCATCCCCATCCGCGGCGCGTCCGGCGACCTGCCGGTACGTTTCTCGCCCGATGGCGGCGCCGTGCCGGGCGACCGCATCGTTGGCATTCTTTCACCGGGCGAGGGGATCACGATCTATCCCATCCAGTCGCCGGAACTGAAGGAGTTCGACGAATTGCCCGAGCGCTGGCTCGACGTGCGTTGGGACATCGACGAGGGCTCGTCGGAGCGCTTCCCCGCCCGCATCAAGGTCGCCGCCATCAACGAGCCCGGAACGCTCGCGACCATCGCCGAGGTGATGGCCAGCAACGATGCCAACATCCAGAATCTCGCAATGCACCGCACCGCGCCCGATTTCATGGACATGGTCTTTGATATCGAGGTATGGGACCTCAATCATCTGACTCGCATCATCCGCCAGCTTGCCGCCAAGCCGGTCGTTTCCATGGCCGAACGCATCGTCGGCAAGGATTGATCATCCGGCGCGCTTCGGCTCCTGCCGGCTGACGACGCGTCGAAGGCCGCATTTCGGCCGCCGCAATCCGAACACGCATTCACCAAATGGGGGACGCCAAGCCTTGAAGACCGAAGAAGTTCTCGAGATTTTCCGCGCCTGCGGTGCCATCCTCGAAGGCCATTTCATCCTGACGTCTGGCCGGCGAAGCCCGGTTTTCCTGCAAAAGGCCCGCGTCTTCATGTATCCCGACAAGACGGAGATCCTGTGCAAGGCGCTCGCCCGGGAGATCCGCGACGCGGTTCCGGGCAGGATTGACTATGTCGTCGGCCCGGCGGTCGGCGGCATCATTCCCGCCTATGAGACGGCGCGACATCTGGATGTCCCCGCGATCTGGGTCGAGCGTGAGCAGGGGGTCTTCAAGCTTCGCCGCTTCGACATCGAGAAGGGCGATCGCGTCGTCATCGTGGAGGACATCGTCACCACCGGGCTTTCCATCCGAGAGACGGTCGAGGCCATGCGGGCCATTGGCGCCGACGTCGTGGCCGCCGCCTGCCTGGTCGACCGCTCCGCCGGCAAGGCCGATGTCGGCGTGCCGCTGGTCGCGCTGGCGCAATACGAAGTGCCGAGCTACGAGCCGGACAAGCTTCCGCCCGAATTGGCCGCTATCCCCCCGATCAAGCCCGGCAGCCGCAATCTGTAAAGCGCGGGAAACCGTGCTTACGTTACGTTAGGCCGTTTTGCCTATTGTTCAGCCAGTGCTTTTTCGATCTATTTGACTGCCGGTTGAACCGAATATGGCGCGGCCGGCGTCCAGGTGAACGTCAGACCAGTGTAGAATGCTGTTTTCTCGCAGGAACCCGGCAAGCTGGCGGGAAAAACTCAGGGTTGCGTTGTGGCCGCGCAGAAGCTGGCTGCGATCGACCCAGTACTTCGTCAAGCGCGTGCTGCGCCTGACGGCGTCTCCGCACGCCGTCGCGGCGGGGGTTGCGGCCGGCGTCTTCGCCTCGTTCACGCCCTTTATCGGCTTTCACTTCGCCATCGCGTTCGCGGTGTCCTATGTCGTCGCCGGCAATCTTATCGCCGCGGCCGCCGGCACGTTCTTCGGCAACCCGATCACCTTCCCATTCATCTGGGCTTCTACCTATTCGACCGGCCGCTTCATCCTGTCTGGCGCGACGACGACTGCGACCGGCACTGCCCACCAGCGGCTTGGCGAAATCGCCCATTCCGACCTCATCGAGCTGGGCATTGCCGGCCTGATCCACAAGATCGACGCGATGTGGGAGCCGGTGATCAAGCCCATGGCGGTCGGCTCGATCCCGATCGGCACCATGGTGGCGATCATCTTCTATCTGGTCACGCGATGGGCGGCGATCAAATTCCGCCAGACCCGGCTCAAGCGGCTTTCCGAGCGCGCCCAGGAGCGATCCTCGGTGCCGCCCAAGGCCGGCCGGGCCGACACCGTGGCCTGAGGCAGGACCGGCGCGACATGATCATCGGACTGGGCAGCGACCTGATCGACATTCGTCGCGTGGAAAATTCGATCACGCGCTTCGGCGATCGCTTCACCACGCGCATCTTCACCGAGATCGAGCGCGACAAGTCGGACCGGCGCCATAACAGGGCTGCATCCTACGCCAAGCGCTTCGCCGCCAAGGAGGCCTGCGCCAAGGCGCTCGGCACCGGGATCGCGCATGGCGTGTTCTGGCGCGACATGGGGGTCGTCAACCTTGCCGGCGGCAGGCCGACCATGCGGCTCGAAAACGGGGCGGCGAAAAGACTTGCTGATTTGCTCCCCGATGGCTACGAAGCCCATATTCACCTGACCATCACGGACGACTATCCCCTGGCTCAGGCATTCGTCGTGATCGAGGCGCGCATCGCCGCCGACACGCAATAGGCGCCAGCCGACCGGCAAGGCGCGCCGAGGCGCAACGCAACACCATCACGGGACCGACCATCGTGGCACAGCAAGTCGACAGCGAGAACAAGAAGAAGGGTGGCGCCCTTTCCGAGACCATCTCGGTCATCGTCCAGGCGCTCATCCTGGCGATCGTCGTGCGCACCTTCCTGTTCCAGCCCTTCACGATCCCGTCGGGCTCGATGCTGCCGAACCTGCTGGTCGGCGACTATCTGTTCGTGTCGAAATACAGCTACGGCTATTCGCGCTATTCCTTCCCCTATGCGCCGGACCTCTTCGAGGGCCGTATCTGGAAGGGCGAGCCCAAGCGCGGCGACGTGGTCGTGTTCAAGCTGCCGCGCGACCCCCGCGTCGATTACATCAAGCGTCTGATCGGCATGCCCGGCGACCGCATCCAGATGATCGACGGCGTCCTCCACATCAATGGCGAGGCGGTCAAGCGCGAGGCAGCCGGTAACTGGACGCCCGACAATGGCGGCCCCTCCATTCCCGTTTTCGTCGAAACCCTGCCCAATGGCGTGACCTACAAGACGCTCGACATCAATCCGCGTTCCGACGGCGACAACACCGCCGTCTTCGAGGTGCCGGCTGGCCATTACTTCTTCATGGGCGACAACCGCGACAACTCCCTCGACAGCCGCTGGAGTGCGCAGCAGCATGGTGTCGGTTTCGTGCCCTACGAGAACCTCGTCGGCCCGGCGCGCATCATCTTCTTCTCGGTCGACAACAACGCCCATCCGCTGGCGATCTGGCGCTGGCCGTCCGACATGCGCTGGTCGAGACTGCTCGACGTATTGTAGGGGCGGGACGGTCTTGCCGAACGCCCCATCGAGCAGCCGCGAGCGTGGTCGCAGACGTTTTGGCGATCTGGAAAAGCGGCTCGGCTACCGTTTCAGCGACTATGCCGATCTGGAGCGCGCCCTGACCCATGCCAGCGTGCGCAAGCGCGCCGATGACGACTTCCATTACGAGCGCCTTGAGTTTCTGGGCGACCGCGTGCTCGGCCTGACCATCGCCGACCTGCTGCACCGGGCCTTTCCCGAAGCTGCCGAGGGCGAGCTTTCACTGCGTCTCAACGCGCTGGTAAGGGGCAAGACACTCGCCGCCATCGCCGACGAATTGCGCCTGCACGAATTCATCCGCACCGGTGGCGACCTGAAGGAGATCACCGGCAAGCGCATGCAGTCCGTGCGCGCCGACGTGCTCGAAGCGCTGATCGCCTCGATCTATCTCGATGGCGGGCTGGAGGCAGCCGCCGCCTTCATCGAGCGCTTCTGGATGTCACGGCTGAACGAGGAAAGCGCCGCACGGCGCGATTCCAAGACCGAATTGCAGGAATGGGCCCATGCCCAGCGTCTCGGCACGCCGAAATATCGCGAGACGAAACGCACCGGACCCGACCACGACCCCGTCTTCACCGTCGCGGTGAAGGTGAACGGACTTCCCGAGGCGACCGGTGACGGCCGCTCCAAACGCGCCGCCGAACAGGCCGCCGCCGCCACCCTTCTGGTGCGCGAGGGCGTCTGGGAAGCCGAGGAACCATCGACATGAACGAACAGGACAAGGAAGCCGTGACCCGCTGCGGCTTCGTCGCGCTGATCGGCGCGCCCAATGCCGGCAAATCGACCTTGATGAACCGGCTGGTGGGCGCCAAGGTCTCCATCGTCACCCACAAGGTGCAGACCACGCGCTCGGTCATCCGCGGCATTGCCCAGAAGGATTCGACCCAGATCGTGTTCGTCGACACACCCGGCATTTTCGCACCAAAGCGCAAGCTCGACGAAGCAATGGTCACCACCGCCTGGGGCGGCGCCAAGGACGCCGATCTCGTGCTCTGCCTGATCGATGCCGCACGCGGGCTTGAGGAGGATGTCGAGGCCATGCTTGACCGTCTGGCCCAGTCGAAGCAGCCGTGCGCGCTGATCCTCAACAAGATCGACCGCATCAAGCGTGATCAGTTGCTGGAACTCGTTGCAAGGGCCAATGCCCGCGCCTCGTTCGAGGAGACCTTCATGGTTTCCGCGCTGACCGGCGACGGCTGCGACGACCTGATGAAATGGCTCGCCGGGCGCCTGCCGGAAGGGCCGTTCCTGTTTCCCGAGGACGAGATCTCAGATCTGCCGGTGCGCCAGCTCGCCGCCGAGATCACCCGCGAAAAGCTGATGCTACGCCTTCATGACGAAATTCCCTATGCCAGCCATGTCGAGACCGAGAGCCTGGAAGAGCAGAAGGACGGCTCGGTGAAGATCGGCCAAGTGATCTATGTCGAGCGCGACGGCCACAAGAAGATCGTCATCGGCAAGGGCGGCACCGTCATCAAGGCGATCTCCATGGCCGCGCGCGAGGAACTGGCCGAACTGCTCGAACGCCCGGTCCACCTCTTCCTTTTCGTCAAGGTGCGCGAACGCTGGAGCGACGATCCCGAACGCTATCGCATGATGGGACTGGAACTGCCGAAGGGCTGAATTTCGAGTTTGTGAGATCCGGACGATCTGTCCGGGTGCAATCAATCGATCCGCTGGACGGATCAGGGGGCATGGTCGATGAAAATGCATGTAAGGGTGTTGGTTTCGGGAGCTGTGATTTGCGGGTTGCTTGGTTTCTGCAATGTCGCGACCGCTCAAACCCTTGAGCGTAAATTGCTGCAATTTACGGCTGGCACGAATGTAAAGGTCATCGAAGTCAGATCGGCCAATCTCATTATCTATTACGACAAGGATCAGAGTTGCTTCAGTGCGCAGGGGGGCAAGGTGGGCATTGCCGCCAAGATCGGTGGAAGCGTGAGCATGAAGCTGAAATGCCGGCAGGGAAATGGTCAGGTTTCGGCAAGTACGACGGGTTCTGCCAGCTTTTCCGGCAACACCTTTTCGCTTCAGGGGGTAATGGCGGGGCGCGGTAACGACGGATCGGCGTTTCGCCAGTCAGTCGATGTCACCGTAAGGATAAACGGCTCGACATGCAGCGGTTCGCACGTGGTCACCACGAATGGCAGGCGGTTCGCCAACAAGATTACACGGTGCAGCGTCTCGAATATCTAGATCGCGATTGTCAGCGGACGCGCGTACTCATCTTTTCAGCTTTTTCGCCACCAGCCGCGATATCCATGGCCCGGCCATCATGATCAGGATGAGCCGCACCGTCTGAAGCGCCATGACGAAGGGCAGGTCGACCGGCGTCGAGGCGGCGATGATCGCCACCGAATCCAGCCCGCCGGGGCTGGTCGCCAGATAGGCCGTCAGCGGGTCGATCTCGAAGGTTGCGATCAGCAGGAAGGCAAGCCCGCCGCAAAACGCGATCAGCACGGCCACCGAGGCGAGGATTGGCGGCAGCGCATGCGCGGCATGGCGCAGGATGCGCCGGGTGAAGCCAAGACCGACGCGCCAGCCGATGATCGCGAAGGAGACCGCCAGCAGCCAGGGCGGCAGTTCGATGGTCAGCCATCCCGCCGCATGCAGCGCCGATGTCGTGATGATCGGCAACAGCAGCACCCCGCTCGGAATGCGCAGGAGCGCGCCGGCGGCAGCGCTCGCGAACGCGACGATGAGCGTCATGAATAGGCTGGCCCAGTCGACCGGCGCGAGCCAGTCGATGGCCGCGCCTGCGCCCTGGGCGACTCCGAAGCCGTAGGCGGCCATGAGCGAGGCGGTCGAGGCGACCGCGACGACGCGGACATATTGCATGAAGCCGACGAGGCGCGCATCGGCACCGTTTTCCTCTGCGAGCAGCACCATCGCCGCGGCCGCACCCGCCGAGGTGCCCCAAAGCGCCGTCGTGCCGGGCAGTATCTGCGCGCGCGCCATCGCATAACCCATCAGGCTGGTCGCCGCGATGATGGTGGTGACAATGCCCAGAAAGAGCGGCCATCCGGTAAGGAAGGTCTCGAAGATGTCGGCGTTGATCGACCGAGCGATCAGGCATGCCGCGACCGCTTCGGCGGCGACGAAGGGCAGGTTCGGCATCGTCAGGCGCGCACCCTGAATGCCGAAGCCAATGCCTGCCGCCATCGCGCCGAGCAGCGGCGCGGCGGGCAGGCCGGCCAGTTCCATCAGGACGGTCAGTACGACTGAAGCCACCACCAGCAATGCCCAGCGCAGCGCGATCGGCAGCCGCGTTAGCGGCCCCGGCGGGGGCATATCCGGTTCCTGTGTCGGCTGATCGGGGCTCATGCTGGGGACGTCACGGCAAACATGTCCGTCTGGTAGCGGATTAGGTCGGCGAAGGATACGCACAGTTTGCGATTGCTGCCTTGCGCGGGCGTGGTCATCCTACAGATGCGTACGACATGTCCGCGCGCGCAAATATCGGCGGGCGGCATCTGGAATCCGACCGCCCTGATGTAGAACGATTGCATGGAATGGAACGATGAAGGCGTGATTCTCGGTCTGCGCCGCCATGGCGAGGGCAGCGTGATCGTCGAGGCGATGACGCGTGGCCACGGTCGCCATCTGGGGCTGGTGCGCGGCGGCCGCTCGACGCAGATGCGCTCGGTGCTGCAGGCCGGCAATTCGGTGCGGCTGACCTGGCGCGCGCGCCTGGAGGAGCATCTCGGCAATTACGCGGTCGAGGCCGATGCGCTGCGTGCCGCCATGCTGATGCAGACGGGCCTCGGCCTTTACGGCCTGCAGACCATGGCGGCCCATCTGCGCCTGCTGCCCGAACGCGACCCGCATGTCTCGCTTTATGAGGCCGCCCTGGTCATCCTCGACCATCTCGACGAGCCACAAAAGGCGGCGCGGCTGATGATCCGCTTCGAAATGGCGCTGCTCGACGAGCTGGGATTCGGCCTCGACCTGTCGATGTGCGCGGCGACGGGCGCACGCGCCGATCTCGCCTTCGTCTCGCCCAAGACGGGCAGGGCGGTCTCCACGGCAGGGGCAGGGGACTGGGCCGACCGTCTGCTGCCGCTGCCGGCCTTCCTGTCGCCCGCGCCGGCCCCTGTTCCAGTGACGTCCGAAGGGGCTCCGGCCGACCAGGTCGCGCAGGGCTTCAGGCTGACCGGCTATTTCCTGGCACGCCATGTCTGGGAACCGCGCGCCATCCGCCCGCCCGACGAGCGCGAAGGCTTTGTGCGCGCCGTCATGAACGCCGTCGACTGAAACGCGGGCGCATTACGATCCCGGACAGTCCGAAACACTGTTCAGCTATTGAACAATTCTGCATTTTGGATAGGGTCGGCCCGTCCCGCACACAGGAGCGCCGCATGGACCTGAACAAGCGCATCATCGCCGAAGACGCCGAAGTCGGCTGCATACCGCCGCAACGTGCGCTGGAGCGTTCTGGCATCGAGCTCATGCGCGACATGCTCGCCGGAAAGATTCCGCCCCCGCCGATCTCGCGGCTGATGAATTTCGTGCTGACCGACGCGGCGGAAGGCATGGCGGAATTCCGCGGCATTCCGCTTCGCGATCACTACAATCCGTTCTCGACGGTGCATGGCGGCTGGGCCGGGACGATCATGGATTCCGCGCTCGGCTGCGCCGTCTCGACGATGATGAAGGCCGGCATGGGCTCCACGACGATCGAGTTCAAAATCAACCTGGTGCGCCCGATCAGCGCCGACACCGGCGAGGTGGTATGCGTGGGCAAGGTCACGCATTTCGGCCGCACCACCGCCGTCTCCGAGGCCTCGCTGAAGACGGTGGACGGCAAGCTGCTGGCCCTCGGCACCGAGACCTGCGCGATCTTCCCGCTCGAAAAACCCGGGCGCTGAGCCTTACTCGGCGGCCGCCATCGCGGCGCCCCGCACCACTTCCCGCTCCTGGATCGGCCAGTGCACGATCGCGGCGAACAGGCTGAGCGCGACGCCCATCCACCACACCGGCGCGAAGCTGCCATAGATGTCGTAGAGATAGCCGCCGAGCCAGACGCCGAGGAACGAGCCGATCTGGTGCGAGAAGAAAACGATGCCGCCCAGCATGCCGAGATAGCGCGTGCCGAACATGATGGCGACCAGCGAATTGGTTGGCGGCACGGTCGAGAGCCAGAGCAGGCCCATCACGCAGGCAAAGACGATCACGCTGACCGGCGTCTGCGGCAGCAACAGGAATGCGGCGATGGCGATGGCGCGCCCCAGATAGATCACCACGAGCAGATGCGGCTTGGAGCGGCGCTGGCCGAGCATGCCGGAAGCCAGCGAGCCGACGATGTTGAACATGCCGATCAGCATCAGCGCCGTGCCGGCCCATTTTGCCGCGATGCCGATGTCGTTCAGATAGGCCGGAAAATGCGCGGTGATGAAGGCGACCTGGAAGCCGCAGACGAAGAACCCCGAGACGAGCAGCAGATAGCTCTTGTGGCCGAAGGCCTCGCGCAGCGCCTCGCCGACACTCTGTTTGAACGCGTCCTGTGAGGTGAGCGAGGTCGACGCATCGCCCCGCAGCGGAATACCGAGCAGCGGCACCACGAGCATGAAGACGGCAAGCCAGACCAGGGTGTCCTGCCAGCCAAGCGCCGCGATCATCGCCACCGAAATGGGCGAGAACACCATCATGCCGGCCGAGCCCGCCGCCGTGCCGATGCCAAAGACGAAGGAGCGCTTGTCGGCCGGCACGTTGCGCGCGAACGCCGCCATGACGATGGAAAACGAGCCCGACGCGATGCCGACGCCGACGAGCACGCCGGCGGAGAGATAGAGCAGGCCGGGCGTATCGGCGATCGACATGAGATAGAGGCCGACCGCGTAGGAGACGCCGGAAAAGAGGAGAACCCGCCAGGTTCCCCAGCGGTCGGAGATCAGGCCGAACAGCGGCTGCCCCAGCCCCCACAGTAGGTTCTGGATGGCGATGGCGAGCGCGAAGGTCGAACGGTCCCAGCCATTGGCCTCCAGCATGGGCAACTGGAAGAATCCCATCGCCGAACGCGGACCGAACGTCATGAGCGCGATCAGCGAGCCGCAGACGACGATGGCGAGCGGCAGTCCTGGATGAGTTCCGGTTCTGGTCATGACGGGAGGTCCTGTTGCAGAGGCGGCGGAGTGTACCCGCCATGCGTATGCAGGCAAGCGCAGGCTGCCGCAATAAATCTGACCTTGCGATGAAGGAAATTGATTGGTGCCTCCCAATGGCGTGGATCACTTGGCCTGGCGCCGATCGCCATTGCACGAAGGTTCACGCCGGTCTAACGAATGAACGTCATGGTTGAAGCCCGGTGCATTCCGGGCAGTTTCGCGGCGATCGGAGGATTCATGGGCAAATGGACGCGCAGGGCGTTGCTGGCGGGCGGTGGCGCGGCCATCGGTGCCGGGGTCACGGCCGGCCTGCTTCGCGAGGACATTCCGCCCGGTACGAGGTTGCCCGTCACCCCCGCTGCGGGCGACGGCGCGATCCTCGACGATGCCAGCCTGATCAATCCGACACGGGTGGCGCGTCACCTGGTCATGCGCGAGCAGCCCGACGAGGTGCTGATTCGCGCCCTGAGATCGGAACTGTCGGACGCCAGAAGCGAAGGCAGGCCTTTCGTGGTTTCCGCGGCGCGCCATTCCATGGGTGGCCAGTCGCTCGCGCCTGATGCCACCGCGGTCACGATGGAGCAGGAATGGCTCGAGCCGGACACCGGAGCCATGACCTACCGCGTCGCGGCGGGCATGCGCTGGGGCGCGATCATTCGCGCGCTCGACGCCATCGGTTTTTCGCCCAAGGTCATGCAGTCGAACAATGATTTCGGCGTCGCCAGCACATTCTGCGTCAACGCGCATGGCTGGCCCGTGACCCACGGACCGGCGGGAAGCACGGTGCGCTCGATCCGCCTGATGCTGCCCGACGGCGAGGTGGTGACCTGTTCGCGCGAGCAAAACGCCGACCTGTTCGCGCTCTCCATGGGCGGATACGGGCTGACCGGCGCGATCGTCGACATGGTTGTCGAGATGGTGCCCAACCGTCGCCTCCTGCCGAAATTCGAGGCCATGCCCGCCGAGGAATTCGGTCAGCGCTTCGTCGAGCGGCTCTCCTCCGATCCCGCGATCGAGATGGCCTATGGCCGCCTCGACGTCACCATCCGCTCCTTCTTCGACGAGGCCCTGCTGATCACCTACACGCCGGACGACGACCAGTCGGACCTGCCGCCGGCCTCCGGATCGGGCGCGCTGAGCCATGTTGCGCGGCAGATATTCCGTCGCCAGCTTGCGTCCGACAGGATGAAATCCTTCCGCTGGTGGAGCGAGACGGCGGTCGGCCCCTCGATCGCCGACGGTGCCGTGACACGCAACAGCCTGATCAATGAGCCGGTCGTTACGCTGGACGACCGCGACCCCGGCCGCACCGACATTCTCCATGAGTATTTCGTGCCGCCGGAGCGGTTCGCGGAGTTCGTCGTGGCCTGTCGCGATGTCATACCGTCCTCCTATCAGGAACTGCTCAACATCACGCTGCGTTATGTCGACACCGACGCCGAAAGCGTGCTGGCCTATGCTCCCGGTCCACGCATCGCGGCGGTCATGTTGTTTTCGCAGGAGATGAGCGTTCGCGGCGAGGCCGACATGGAACGCATGACACAGGCGCTGATCGAGCGGGTGCTCGCGATCGGCGGCACCTATTATCTGCCCTACCGCCTGCACGCGACGGATGCGCAGTTCCGCAGCGCCTATCCGAGGGCCGGCGAATTCGTCGGCAGGAAACGCGAAATCGATCCCGATCTGGTCTTCGTCAACCGGATGTGGGGCCGCTACATGGCGAACATCTGAGGATTGAACATGTCGAAGCTTCGCTGGATTGCCGCCGGATACGCCGTGGCGCTGCTCGTCGCCGCCGCGCTCAACTACATTCCCGGCCTCACCGACGCGCAGGGCAGGGCGTTCGGCATCTTCGCCCTCGATATCTTCGATGACCTGCTGCACCTGGTCTCGGCCGCCTGGGCCGGCATCGCCGCGTTCTTGTCGACGCGCGCATCCCGCGCCTTCCTGCTCTATTTCGGTATCCTGTATTTCGGCGACGGCGTGCTGGGGCTGATCACCGGCTCGGGCTATCTCGATCTCGGTATCATCAATTACGGCATCCAGGACTTTCCGCTCGGCTTCAAGGTACTGGCCAACCTGCCGCATCTGGCGCTTGGCGGCTTCGCCGTCTTCTCAGCCTGGTTCTTCCGGCGCGAGGTATGACGGTGGCTCGCCTCCTGCGCATCATTAAATGGCTGGCGATCGCACTGGTCCTGCTGATCGTCGTCCTGCTTGCGCCGGTCGCCTATGTCGAGACGGCATGCCGGGACGAGCCTTCATCAAACTCCTACCAATCGGTTCTCGCCGATCCGTCTTTCCTGCGCCAGGAGGCCAATACCTACCTGACCTATCCCGAATGGCACATCGTCTATGCCTATGAGGGGCTGGCGAACGTGCTGAAGACGAGCGATGAGCATGCGTTCGGCTACACGAGCAGCGTCGTCGGGTTCTGGTCGTCCTTCTGCAGTCTGAACCGCATCGCCGGGCGCCGTGGCGGTGCCGACTGGCCGACCCGTCTGACGATCCACACCATCGGGGTGAGTTTCACGCTGGAGATGGCCGCCAAGGCCGCCTATGAGGAAACGATCGGCCGGCTGTTCGCATTTGTGCGCGGGCCGCAGAAGACCGTGCAGGACCGGTATGCGGCGCAGATGGCGGACGACTATGCCGGCTTCCTGCAGCACACCCCCTGGTACAAATACGATTTCGACACGGCCACCGGCCAGCTCTGGGCGCTGCCGGTGCGCGAGACAGCACGCGGCTGGGAGCGGCGTCTGGCGCTGGGCGGCGAGTGGAAGGCCAAGGCCGCCTACGCAAGGGTTATCGCTGGCGCGGTCTCCGCCACGACCGGATCGGCGCAATTGCGCCTGCGGTCCGTCGTGACGGGGGTGGACGCTGCTGAACTCGCCGGGATCGAGGATGTCGAGATCATCCAGCAGGCCGGAGCGCGGACCGTCATCGAGACGCCGCGCTATCGCGCCTTCACGGTGATCGCCCGAGAGATCGCCGGCATGGGCGGCGACTTCGTCGAGATCGCCGGCAATGACGACATCATGGTCTCGCTGATCGCGTCCGGCGATGCGCAGGACCGGCCGGAATCGGATGTGACGGTAATCGCCGACCTACCGCGATACGGGTTCGAGGATCGCCGGCTTCTCGTCGATGTCCCGGTCGCCAAACTGGCCGAATTCCTGAGGAGCCTCGGGAACGACACAACACGCCTTGAGCACATCTATGACTATTAGCGGGCGGATCGGCGCGGTTGTTCTGTCGGCGATCCGCATGCTCGCGATCTGCCTTGCCATCTTCACCGGCTGGCTTCTCGTCTCGGCCGCGATAATGGCCCTGTCCGAGCCGGTGGAGGGCTCGCTCGTGTTCCTCGGAAAGGAAATAAGTCCCGCCGAGCTCGAGGACGGAACCTCCATCCTGTGGTGGGACGGCCGGTTCGCGGGCCTGACCGGTGAGAAGCAGGGCTGGGTGGCCGGGCTCTATCGCTCGGGCGCGCTTCTGGTTCTGCCGCGCCGCCGTCAGTCCTGCCTGTCGCTGCGCTGACCGAAAATAGATCAGTGCATGACGCATGCGGCGGTTTGCCTGCGGTTGCGCCGCATGAAATAGTCGCGCGTCCAACGCAGCGGTGCAGGGCGGTTTGATGGAATTTCTGTTCGTATTGCTCGGTCTCGGCTTCTTCGCCCTGCCCATCATCTCCCTTATCGTTGCATTGTCCGGCCGCAGCGAACGACAGGCGCAAAGTGCCCGTCTCAAGCAGCTTGCTGGCGATCTCGCCAGTCTGCGCGATGAAGTCGGCCGCTTGCGTTCACGGCTCGCTGACGCGAGCTCCGGGGAAACGCCTCTCGAACCTGCGCCCGAACCGTCCCATGAGCCGGCCCGGACGCAAGCAGCACCGACACCGCCGGAGCGGGTCGTCTCGGAACCTGTTGCGCCCGAAAGCGTGCCGCCGGCCGAGCCCGTGGCGTTTGAGCAGGCGCACGCGGCATCCGCCAGCGTGCCCGAACCTTCCGCTCCCGAAAAAGCGCAGCCCCGCCGTCGATCGCCGGTCGATCTGGAGAGCGCCATCGGCGCGCGCTGGAGCGTCATCGTCGGCGGCATCGCCGTGGCGCTCGGCGCGGTCTTTCTGGTGCGCTACACGATCGAGGCCGGCCTGCTCGGCCCGCAGGCTCGCATTGCGTTGGGCGCGCTGTTCTCCGCCTTCCTGTTCGCCGCCGGCGAATGGCTGCGCCGCCGCGACCAGGCTTTCTCGATCGCTGCCATCCCCAATGCCGACATTCCGGGCATCCTCACCGGTGCCGGCTCGGTGGCCGCCTTCGCCACGGTCTATGCGGCGTACGCGATTTACGGCTTTGTCGGCCCGGCCATCGCCTTCGTGCTGTTGACTCTGGTCGGCCTCGCCAGCCTCGCGCTGTCGGCGTTGCACGGCCCGAAACTGGCCGCGCTCGGCGTCGTCGGCGCTTATGCCACGCCGCTGCTGGTCTCGACCGAAGCGCCCAATCCGCTGGCGCTCGCCGCTCATGTGCTGGTCGTTACCGCCGCCGTGATGGGCACGGCACGCCTGCGCAGCTGGTTGTGGCTCGCCTTCTGCGGCGTAGCCGGCGGGGCAGGCTGGACCACGTTTGCCGCATGGATGGATGGACCGTTGGTGCCATTATCGAGCTTCCTGCTACTCGCCGGACTTGCGATTATTCTCGCCGCGACCTTCTGCTGGCAGACGACCGAGCGGCCAGTGCCTATGCGCGACCTCCCGGAAGACGGTCCCTCGATCGCCGCCTTCGGGCTGCTTGCATTCGTGTTTCTTGTCCATGTCGCCACGAATGATGCTCTCTGGATTGTGCCGTCCGGTATGGCGATCTCCCTGATCGCATTGGCCTGCGCGGCCATTTGGCCCGCTTTTGTTGCGCTTTCGGTGCCGGCCGCAGCGGTCGTCCTGATCGCCGTTTCGGGAGTTGATCTCGAGCAGCTTGTACGGCCGGGAATCGATACGTTCGACGCGATTCGCAACGGACTCGCCCCGCCAAACATTCAGGGCTACCTGCTCAAGGTATTTGTTCTTTCGATACCGGTCGGCGTTGGCGCGGTTTGGGCCGCGTGGCGCTACGGTACAAGTGCGAAAGGGTCCGCCGGCTGGCTGGCAACGGTCGCCGCGGCGATCGGCTTCTTTACGCTGGTGATCGCCTATATGCGCATCGCACCGTTCGAGACCCGACCGGTCTTCGGCGCGGCCGGTCTCTTGCTGGCGCTGATTTTCGCCGGCATCACCGAAAGCTTCATCCGCCTCGACCGGGAGGACAACAAGGCCCCCGCGCCGGCCGCCTTCGCCGTTGGGGCCATCGCCAGCCTGTGCTTCGCCATCGCCGTCTCGCTCGATGCCGGCTGGATGCCGCTTGCCTTCGCGCTGGCCTCGCTCGGCATCGCCTGGGTCTACACCTGGCGTCCGGTGTGGGTGCTGCCATATTTGTCCGTCGCCGCCGCCATCATTGCCGTCGGCACGTTGTTGGCCAGCATGCCGTTCGACCCCGAATCGATCGGCACGACGCCGGTCGTGAACAAGCTCATCCTGCTGTTGGGCCTGCCGGCCGGCGTGATGATCGCGGCGGGAGAGGTTCTGCGCAGGTTCGGCAAGGAAATTCTTGGCGGTGTCGTCTCGGCCATCGGGCTTGCGATTGCGGGCCTGTTCGTAAGCCTCGAAATCCGGCACTGGCTGAACGATGGCAACATCGACGCGCGCGGGTTCAGCCTCGCCGAGGCCGCTGCACAGGCACTGGCCGCCATGGGCTTTACGGCCGGTCTCCAGCGTATCGGCACCTGGTCGGGCGTGGCGATCTACCGGCATGCAGCGACGGTAGCCTCCGCCATCGGCGCGCTCTTGATCGCCTTAGGCCTGCTGTTACGCGCCAATCCTTATTTAAGCGGAGAGCGCGTCGGGGCGACCCCAGTCTTCAACATGCTCCTGCCGGGCTATCTGTTGACCGGGCTTGCTGCAGCAGGGATTGCCCTGCAATCGCGCGGCGAACGCCCGCGCTGGTTCACGCTGGGTTATGCGGCGCTCTCCGGCCTGCTGCTCTTTGCCTTCATCAGCCTCACGGTGCGTCACGCCTGGCAGGGCACCAGCCTCGGCATGTTCCGCTCCACGAGCGATGGCGAGTTCTGGACCTATTCCGCCGTCTGGCTCGTCGCCGGTGCGGCGGTCCTGTTGCTGGGCCTGTGGCTGAAATCCCTGCCGATACGTGCCGCCTCCGGCCTGCTGATCGCGCTCACTGTGTGCAAGGTCTTCGTGCTCGACACGGCGGAACTCACCGGCTTCCTGCGCGCGCTGTCCTTCATCGGGCTGGGCCTGTCCCTGCTCGCCATCGGCCGGCTCTACCAGCGCCTGTTGCGGGTCCGGGTTGGCGGCGGGCCGCCCGCCGGCACGGCGGATGACGCATGAATGGCCTGACGCTATTCGGTCTCGTCGCTGTCAGTCTGATGCTGGTGTTCTATGCGCTCGAAAAGCGCAGCAACTGGTTCGTGCTTGCCTTCGCGGGCGCATGCCTGCTAGCCTCGGTCTACGGGTTCCTCTCCGGAGCCTGGCCCTTCGGTGTGCTGGAGGCAGTCTGGGCGTTTGTTGCCTTGCATCGCTGGCATGGCAGCCATCGCCAGAATGCTGCTCGCAAGACTTGATTATGCTCAGGTGAGAGCATAAATTGAACCTGTCCGTTTTAACGGACTTGTTTTTCGTCCCTGTTATACTCAATTTGAGCATATAGGGAGAGGAGGCCAGAATGAGCGTTGAAAATCAGGTAGTTACCGGCGAAAAAGCCACCATGCGCGAGGCGAAGAGCGCCGCCGAGAAATTCGGCGTGCTCGAAATGCCGCCGCTCGACTACACCGAGGAGGTGGCCCGCGAGACCGCGCATCTCTACGAGAAGGTGAGCCATCACATCCCGGAGATCGAGTGGCCGGTCCATGCGCCCTATGTCTACTGGATCAACAAGCTCAAGAAGGAACGCGGCGCGGTCATCCTAGCCCATAATTACCAGACGCCGGAGATTTTCCACTGCGTCTCGGACTTCCGGGGCGACTCGCTCCAGCTCGCCCGAGAGGCGACGATGGTCGACGAGGAAATCATCGTCCAGTGCGGCGTCCACTTCATGGCCGAGACTTCGAAGCTGCTGAACCCGGAAAAGACGGTGCTCATCCCCGACATGCGCGCCGGCTGCTCGCTTGCCGAATCGATTACCGGCGCCGATGTGCGCCTGCTGCGCGAGCGCTATCCGGGCGTGCCCATCGTCACCTATGTCAACACTTCCGCCGACGTGAAGGCCGAGTCCGACATCTGCTGCACCTCGTCCAACGCGGTGCGCGTGGTCGAGAGCTTCGAGTCCGACACGGTGCTGCTGATCCCGGATGAGTTTCTGGCGCAGAACGTCGCGCGGCTGACCTCCAAGAAGATCCTCACCTGGAAGGGCCATTGCGAGGTGCATGAGCGCTTCACGGCCGAGGAACTGCTCGCCTACAAGGAAGCAGATCCCTCGATCGAGATCATCGCGCATCCCGAATGCCCGACCTCCGTCGTCGACATCGCCGACTACACCGGTTCGACCTCGGGCATGATCGAATATGCCACGCACAGGAAGCCCGGCGCCAAGGTGCTGCTGGTCACCGAATGCTCCATGGCCTCGAACATCGAGCAGTCGGCGCCCGGCGTGCAGTTCATCAAGCCGTGCAATCTGTGCCCGCACATGAAGCGCATCACGCTGCCGAAGATCCTCGAAAGCCTCGTCTACATGAAGGAAGAGGTGCTGGTGGATCCCGAAACGGCCGCGCGCGCCAAACTCGCCGTCGAGCGCATGGTCAATCTGAAGACGAACTGAAGGGGCGATGGCGTCTTGTGCCAATACCCTCCCCCTTGTGGGGAGAGTGGACCGGCGAAGCCGGGCCGGGTGGGGGTCGAAACTCTCCCGGTTCGGTGTGACACCCCCACCCCTGACCCCTCCCCACAAGGGGGAGGGGGATTCGAACCTCTGTGCCGGGATCGCAAACCATGCCCTCCAAGCAAGCTGACCTCTTTCCTCCCATATCCTGGACCGGCATCGACGATGTCGTCATCGTCGGTGGCGGGCTAGCCGGGCTGTTCTGCGCCCTCAAGCTTTCGCCGCGTCCCGTCACGGTGATCGCCGCCGCGCCCATCGGGCAGGGCGCTTCTTCCGCGTGGGCGCAGGCCGGCATCGCTGCCGCGGTCTCCAAGGGCGACACGGTGGAAAAGCATCTGGCCGACACGCTGGCCGCCGGCGACGGCATCGTCGACGAGAAGATCGCCCGGCTGATGGCCTCTCAGGCCGCCGACCGCATCCACGATCTGCTCGAATATGGCGTGCCCTTCGATCGCGACCTTGAAGGCAAGCTCGTCACCTCGCGAGAGGCCGCGCATTCCGAAAACAGGGTGGTGCGCGTGCGTGGCGACATGGCCGGCCGCGCCATCATGGAGGCGCTGGTCGCCGCCGTGCGTTCCACGCCCTCCATCCGCCTGATGGAAGGCTATGTTGCGGAGGAGATCGTCACCTCCGGCCGCTTCGTCGAGGGCATCATCGCCCGTCCCGACGGTGGCGCCTCGCCTCGCCGCATCCAGTTTCCCGCCCGCGCCGTGGTCATGGCCTCGGGCGGTGTCGGTGCGCTCTACGCGGTGACCACCAATCCGCGCGAGGCGCGCGGTGGCGGCTGCGGCATGGCCGCGCGCGCCGGCGCCGTGATCGCCGATCCCGAATTCGTCCAGTTCCATCCCACCGCCATCGATGTCGGCAAGGATCCCGCGCCGCTTGCCACCGAGGCACTGCGCGGCGAGGGCTGCACGCTGCTCAATTCCGCCGGCGAGCGTTTCATGCTGAAGATCGATCCGGCCGGCGAACTCGCCCCGCGCGACATCGTCGCCAGAGGGATTTTCCGCGAGGTCAAGGCCGGCAGGGGCGCATTCCTCGATTGCCGCACGGCCGTCGGCTCGCATTTCGCCGAGGAATTCCCGACCGTCTACGGCTATTGCCGCGATGCCGGCATCGACCCGGTAACCGATCTGATCCCCGTCGTGCCGGCCGCGCATTACCACATGGGCGGCGTGCTGACCGACGCCGACGGCCGCACCACGCTCGACGGTCTGTGGGCTTGTGGAGAGGTCACGTCCACCGGCGCGCACGGCGCCAACCGGCTGGCCTCCAACTCCCTGCTCGAAGCGGTGGTCTTCGCCGGTCGCATCGCCGCCGACATTTCGGGCCTGTTGCCGACGCCCAAGACCAATCCCTGGATCGACCGTTCGGGGGAGCGCGACGCCGTCGAGGGCGAGGGCGATACCGAGGCGATGACGAAGCTGCGCAGGATCATGAGCGCCGATGTCGGCGTCATCCGCAATGGCGAGGGCCTCAAGGATGCGATCCGACAGATCGCCGCGCTGGAACGCATCAACCGCTCGGCCCGCTTCCGCAACACGCTGACGACGGCCAAGATGATCGCCACCGCCGCGCTGAAGCGCGAGGAGAGTCGGGGCGGCCATTTCCGCGAGGATTTTCCGCAGGAAAAGCCGGAATGGCACCACCGCACCTTCATGACGCTCGACGAGGCCAATGCGGTCGTCGCCGAGGTCACGGCGCGGGAGCCGGCGTGATGGCGCTGGCAACGCCATCTCCGATTGCCTCCCCCTTGTGGGGAGGCAATCTGCGATCCGTAACCGAAAGGAATCCCGCCTGATGTCCGCGTCCTTCCTGCCGCAATTGCCGAACCTGCTGGTTGAGGACGCGGTGCGTGCCGCGCTGGCCGAGGATCTGGGCCGTGCCGGCGACGTCACCTCGAACGCCACCATTCCGCCCGATGCGACGGCCGAATGCGTGCTCGCGACCCGCGAGGATGGCATACTGAGCGGCCTGCCGCTGGCCGAGGCCGCCTTTAGGCTGATGGATGCGCACATCATTTTCGACGCGAAATTCGCCGATGGCGACGCGGTTAAGGCCGGCGACGTTGTCGCGCGCATCAAGGGCAATGCCCGCGCGGTACTGGCCGGCGAACGCGTCGCGCTGAACTATCTGATGCGCATGTCGGGCATCGCGACGCATACCGCGCGCTTCCAGCGCGAGATCGCCCACACCCATGCGAAGATCTGCTGCACGCGCAAGACGGTGCCGGGCCATCGCGCCTTCGACAAATACGCGGTGAAATGCGGTGGCGGCGCCAACCACCGTTTCGGTCTCGATGACGCTATCTTGATCAAGGACAACCACATCGCCGTGTGCGGCGGGGTGAAGCTGGCGATCGACCGCGCCCGCGCCTTTGCCGGCCATCTCGTCGCCGTCGAGGTCGAGGCCGACAATCTCGACCAGTTCGCCGAGGCGCTGACCGCCGCGCCCGATGCCGTGCTGCTCGACAATATGGGCCCGGACATGCTCGCCGAGGCCGTCGCGATCAACCGCAGGGACAATGGTGGCCGCGTGAAGCTGGAAGCCTCCGGCAATGTCGATATCGACACCGTGAAGGCGATTGCGGAAGCCGGCGTCGACTACATCTCGACCTCGAAGATCACCATGGCCGCGCCGACCCTCGATCTCGGGCTCGACATCGCGGTGCGCTGAACAACGGCGCTTTGCCCTTGATGGCGAGTGCCGCCCGCCTGTGCGATACTCGCTTTGCATGAGCGCGCTCTATGACACGATCGGCCTGAACTACACGGACCTGCGACGGCCCGATCCGCGCATCGCCCGGCAGATCGATGCGGCGCTGGGCGAGGCGCAATCCGTGCTGAATGTCGGCGCGGGCGCCGGTGCCTACGAGCCTTCCGGACGCCACATCACGGCGGTCGAGCCCTCGGCGGAGATGATCGCGCAGCGGCCCGCTTCGGAAGCGACCGTCATCCAGGCAAACGCCGAAGACCTGCCCTTCGAGGATGACAGTTTCGACGCGGCCATGGCGATCCTGACCATCCACCACTGGTTGGACAAGGCGAAGGGCGTTTCCGAGATGCGCCGCGTGTCGCGCGGCCCGGTCGTCTTCCTGACTCACGATCCGTCGTTTCGCGGGCTCTGGCTCACTGAGTATTTTCCAGGCCTGATCGCCGCCGACGACGGCAAGATGCCGCCATTGGCTGAGTTCGAACGCTGGCTCGGACCAGTCGCGATCTCGCCCGTTCCCGTGCCGCATGATTGCACGGACGGCTTTCTTGCCGCCTATTGGCGCCGGCCGGCAGCCTATCTCGATGAGCGGGTGCGCGCAGCCATGTCGCCCTTCTGGGCGCTCGGCGACATCACGCGGGAACTGGCAAAGCTGGAGACTGATCTCGCAAGCGGCGAATGGGAGCGGCGCCACGAGCATCTTCTTGGCCTCGACGCGCTCGATTGCGGCTACCGGCTGGTGGTCGCCTCGTGAGGTCGTACAGACTCTGCACGCCTGCATTTCAGACCTGAATAAAATGTGACTTGCCGAATTTTCATTCGTGCCGAAAACTTCACCAGTCCCGAACCGGGATACCAGTTTCAAACAGGGGAGGACGGGCTGCAGGAGTAGTCGGCAATGGACAAGATTCGCGAAACCGCCATGTTCTGTGTGGGAAGGGCGGTTATGTTCGCCACGATTGCCGTCTCGCTGGTCATGCTCTCCTTCGCCTTCGACCCCGCCACCGCGCTGAAGGCCGGCGGCACCATGGCGCTGACCGTCGCCGCCATCCTGCTCTGGTTTGCCCAGACCGCGCATCGCCGCAGGCCGAAGGACACCGAAACCTGGCTCCTCCTCAAGGATGACTCCCGCCCGGCGGGCGAGCATGGCGCGAGACTGTTCGCCTCCGTGATGGAGGAAGTCTATCTCTTCTTCGCCGCGCGCGCCTTTGCCGTCGCCATCACGCTGATCGCCGGCGGTCTGCTGTTGTCGCTCCTGGGTGTGCGTACCTCGTTCATACCGGGGCTCTGACGCCGAGTTCCCCTGGGTTTCCCCAACGTCATTGTGCGCTGCAGCATTTTTCTTGCATCCCGTCGGGAATCGGGGGATGCTGAGCATCAGGGTGTTTCAGGTTGTGTCGGATACGAACCTGAACGCCACGGGAGGCAATGAGCCGGGCGACAAACGTCCGGCACTTGCTGGCCGAAACGGGTATTTGCGGTCGAGACCGGCAGAACAAGGGATATGGAACGCTCCGGGCGGGCAGACTTTGTCTGAAACCGCAATCGGGAGCATGCCATGTCTGCTTCGCATCCCATGCCTTTCATCCGCGCGATGTCGTTACCGGCTCGCCGCCATGCCATCCGCATCTTGCTGGCCGCGTCCGGCCTCGTGCCGGTCCTCCTCCTGCTGGCCGTCCTTGCCGCGCAGGCGCATGACGCGCCGTCCGGCTGGAAATATCCCTATCAGTGCTGTTCCGGCTATGATTGCCGGCCGGTGACCGCCAAAACGATCAGCACCAGGCCCGAAGGCTATGTCATCGCCGGCACGGGCGAGGTCGTCGGCTATGGCGATACGCGTATTCGCACCTCGCCGGACGATGCCTATCACTGGTGTTCTGTCGCTGGCGCCGATGACGGGCGGACGATCTGCCTGTTCGTGCCGCAGCAGATGTACTGAGCACCCGAACAGTCCGGGAAATCTCTAGGCCCGCCGGCCGACACGCAGGCCGGGCGCCGGACGTTCCGCCAGCACTTCGCGGCGGAAACGGAACAGCGCGGCCGGCCGCCCGCCGGTGGCCGTCGAGGTCGCTCCGGTCGGCTCGACAAGCTTGGCGTTTTCCACCAGCCGGCGGAAATTCTGCTTGTGGACGGAGCGCCCGAAAATGCTTTCCACGGTCTGCTGCAGCTCGGTCAGCGTGAACTCGTCCGGCAGCAATTCGAACACGACCGGCCGGTATTTCAGCTTGGCGCGCAGCCGCGATATCGCGGTCGCGAGAATGCGGCGATGATCGTGGTCCATCGGCCTGCCGCCCAGTTCGGGCGCGCGAATGGCCTCGTAGCGCCCGTCGCGCACGCTCTCGGCGACAAGTCCGGCCGAATACATCAGCTCGTACCGGTCGAGGACATGTTCCTCGTCCCAGTGCCCGCCACCAAGGCCGAAGGCGATGCGCACGCGCGCCGCGGGTTCGAGCCCGCGGCTGGCATAATTGGTGTCGTCGGTATCCTCCAGCCACTCGGCGATCGCCGGCAGGATCAGTTCGTCGAGCACGGCGGGCCGGCCCGCGCGCCAGTCTTCCCATGGCAGGAAGGCGTACCAGCTTCTGAAATCGGCACCTGCCATGCGAATGGCCGGCATCTGCTCGGGCTGCACGCGTGTCAGCG
Organism: Rhizobiaceae bacterium; assembly: GCA_041987205.1. Lineage (GTDB taxonomy): Bacteria > Pseudomonadota > Alphaproteobacteria > Rhizobiales > Rhizobiaceae > BOKV01. The sequence goes on from JBHIWX010000002.1 coordinate 37,073, forward strand.
CCAGATAGCCGACGGAGACGACATGCGGCCCCTGTTCGTCGCGCGGACGCTGCCGCCCGCGATCGCCGAAGGTGTAGAGCTGTTCGACATGGCCAAGCCTCAGCGCCGTCTGTTCGGCGACCCAGCCGCGCAGGCCGATTTCCATCGTGCGGTGAATGCGCGGATCGAACGGTCCCATCGGCAGCGCGTCGGCAAATTGCTGGTCCTGGCCCGGCACGCGCAGGATGCACGGGTCATTGTCCACCATGGCGACGATCGCCGCGTTGAGACCGATCTCGATGGGTTCCTTGCCTTCCGTCATCAATGGTCGCTCAGACCGAGCCCGAGCGAGCCTGTTCGATGTGCGCGAAGGCGTCAAGGAAAAGCCGCTGGGCCTGCGCTGCGGGCAGGGGGGCGAGCTTGCCGGTCGGCGGCGCATAACCCTGCGGATTGCCGAAATAGCGCCGCGCCTCGGTCCGGTTGAAGCCGGCGAGCTCTGTCGCCTCGTAGAAGGCGGCGATGGTATCGGCCCGCTTGATCGCCCGTTTCCAGGCAGGCGGGGTTTCCGCCGGCAGGGCGAAGCGCAGATGGATCGCCCGCAACAGCCGGTCCTCCAGTGCCTTGTATTCGCCGCCGACCATCGCCTTGAAGGGCGAGATCAGATCGCCGACGACATATTCCGGCCCGTCATGCAGCAACGCCATCTGGCGTTGTTCCGGGCTGGCCGCCGGATTGAGCGCATCGACGATTTCGAGCACCAGGCAGGAATGCTGCGCCACCGAATAGGCATGGTCGCCGACGGTCTGGCCGTTCCAGCGCGCCACGCGGGCTAGCCCGTGCGCGATGTCCTCGATCTCGACATCCACCGGCGAGGGGTCGGCGAGATCGAGCCTGCGCCCCGACAGCATGCGTTGCCAGGCTCTCGGCGTTTGGGATGGTCTTGGCGGCATGGTCGGCCCGTATCGAAGATGGTGTCTGCTCTGGCCGGCATCCCGGCGCTGAATGTTTCAGGAATGCTCGCTCGCGCTGGTCACGATTGCGGCCAGCCGAACTTGACCCAGGGCTGCAGTCTGGCGGTCATCGCCTTGCCCTCGGCACCGATCGCCTGGCCGGCGTTGAGCGCGTCGCGCACACGGTCGAGCCGCAGCATGGCAAGGCCTGCTGCGCCGCTAGAACTGCCCATGGTGCCGACAGGCTTGCCGCCTGCGTCACCCATCGTTTCGATGGTCGCGCCCGATGCCGGCAACTCGCCTTCCACCATGATTACCCGCTTGCGCGCCGTGCCGCGATGCTGCATGCGCGAGACCACTTCCTGACCGACATAGCAGCCCTTGGTGAAATCGACGCCGGGGAACTGGTCCATCAGGACCTCGTGCGGAAAGGCATCGCCATACACGAAGTCGCCGCCACCCTCGGCCACGCTGCCCTCCGGCATGCCGACCGCGATACGATGTTCAGCGTAGTCGCCCGTTTCGCCGTCCGGCGCCGCATCGGCGTAGAGACGATATCCCAGATCGGGGAGGCGCGGATCGCGTACCGCCATGCCGCCCGCCGGCACGTCTTCCGGTTCGCCGTCCCAGATCGCGAAGACGCCGGTAGGCGAATCTGCCGGTTCGATCACCACCTTCGCCCGCAGCTTGTAGAAACTGAGTCGCTTGACGAGGTCGTCGCGCATCGGGGCCGTGACGTCGACGAGGAAGCCCGCCTCGGTACGAACAGCGAAGAAGTCGAACATGATCTTGCCCTGCGGCGACAGCAGCGCGCCGAATTGCGCCTCGCCGGGCGCGAGGTGATCGACATCGCAGGTCACCAGCGATTGCAGGAACTTCGACGCCCCTTCGCCGGTCACGGAAATGAATGCCCGTCCGTCGAGCCTTGCATGTTTCATGGCAATTCCTTCAGTCGCCCGCCACGAAGAAGCGCCAGCGCCCCTGTGGCGTGATCCCGACGCGGTAGAACAGATAGGCGCCGAAGGAAACCATTTCCTGATAATCGCCATAGGTCAGCAGGGTGAACAGTTCGACGCGTTGGCTCGGCGTCAGCTTGTCGAGCTGCACGGCGTAGAAATAGGGCCAGACATACATCTCGTTGGGGGTACCCGCCTCGACATGCACGAAGCCTGCTTCGAGTATTTCCAGCAGGATCGCGAGGATCTCGTGGCCCTGTGGGTCGCCCGAGACCGATTTCAGGAAGTCGATCGGATCGCCCTCCATGCCGCCGAAGGACAGCATGGTCACGTCGTCGCCGGAGCCGATAAAGGGACGCAGCTTTTCGATGTCGCCGCTTCTCGCCGCCTCGACCAGCAGTTCGTGCATGCGTCGTGCCGCGAAGGGCAGGGTGGAAAGGTCGGTCTGGATGTCGGGCGCCTTGTAGGGCGGGTCGCCCGCGCGTGCCGTGGTTCCGTCTTTCGTATCCGGCGCATCCTGTGCACCGGTTTCTATCGCGTCGTCGGGTTCTTCGTCCTCGGCATCCTTCGGCCGGAGGATCCGGGGCCCGCTATCCTTTGCGTCGCCATCCTCGCCGGCTTCGGTACCGGAATCGGGTTCGGCCTGCGACAGTGTCATGTCGCGCATGCCGGCCGTTGCGGGGCTGGCAGACACTCCCCAGCCCAGCCCGGTCGCCATGACCAGCGTCAGGCAGGCCGGCAGCACGATGTTGCGGATTTCGGTCCCCGTCATGGCGGCGATACTAGACCATCGGAAGCGTCGGCGAGCCAAAAAATTCGTGAAGTTGCGTGCGGAGGTCCCACTAATTGCCGTAGCGCCCCGGGATTTCCGCTGCCAGTCGCACGCCCTGGCGCAGATAGCGGTTGGCGGCCTCGGCCGCGGCGGGCGTGCATTCGCGGTAGATTTCCTTGTAGCCGCGAAAGCCGCGATTGAAGCGGGCGATCAGGGCTGCGCGACGCTGCGGTGTCGGTTCCTCGGCCTCGATCAGCGCCTCCATCTGCTCTCGCCAGCGCTGGCCCTCGCCGGCTTCGCACAGATCGCGCAGATAGTGCAGCGATCCCAGGATTTCGGCGAGCCGCATCATCTGCGGATCATAGGCGGGCGGAAGCACCTCGACCTGCGCGGGAGCCTCTTCCTGTGCAACGGCCGGAACGGCAAGGGGCACAACGGATGCCCCAGCCGTCAGTGCCACGGCGATCAGGCCCGTTTGCATGAAATTTCTGGCGCGCATCGATGGTCCGCATTGGAATCGGGATTGAGCCGGCAATATGGGCGTCGGCGCGGGGGCGCACAAGGGTCCGGGCCTGATCCCTTCGTCGGGCTCCGTCAGTCCCGAATGAGCAGCGCCCGCGACCGTGCGATGATCTCGGCCGCGTGCGGCGTCATCTCGTTATCGTCGAGCGAACCGGCATCCGCCCAGCGGACGGCCGACGCATCGTCGCCCGCGACCGGCTCGCCGTCACCGGCCATGCCGGCAAACACGGCGAGCACGAAATGCGCGCGCACTTCGCCGGCATCGTCGCGCAGCACCGGCTCGTGCAGTTCCACGAAGTGCAGCGGGCCGGCCTCGAGCCCGGTTTCCTCGCGCAATTCGCGCCGCGCGGTTGCCTCCAGTGCCTCGCCGGCATGCTGGCCGCCGCCCGGAAGGGACCAGAGATTCCGATAGGCGCCCTTCGCGCGCCTGACCAGCAGCACGCGGCCATTGCGGAAGAGGGCGACCGAGGCGCCGGTCTGCGGACGGATCATGGCGGAGCCCGGTTTACATGCCTGATACTTGAAACGAGCCGGTTCTTGAAACGTGAACTTGGGTCGGGAATAGTGGCCGAATGTGCAGCAGGTTCACACTGACAGCAAGGCTGAAGGATCTCTACGAGGCCTTCCGCATCGTGTCGCCGAAGTCGATGGAAGAGCCACCGCCGCGCTACAACATTGCGCCGGTTCAGCCGATCCTGATCGGAATGAACGGCCCGTCGGGCGCGCGCGAACTGCTGCTGGTACGCTGGGGGCTGATCCCCTCCTGGGTCAAGGACCCGAAGGATTTCTCCCTGCTGGTCAACGCCCGCGCTGAAACGGCGGCGCAAAAGCCTTCCTTCCGCAACGCCATGCGCCATCGCCGCGTGTTGGTGCCGGCCAATGGCTTCTACGAATGGCGCCGCCCGGAAAGCGGCAAAGGCAGGGGGCAGCCCTATCTGCTGAGGCCCAGGGATGGCGGGCTGATCTTTCTCGGCGGGCTGATGGAGACCTGGTCGTCGGCCGATGGCAGCGAGATCGATACCGGCGCCATTCTGACGACCGGCGCCAACGCATCGGTGGCGCGCGTGCACGACCGCATGCCGGTGATCGTCGGTCCCGAACATGTAGACCGCTGGCTCGACTGCATGAACTACAGCCCGGCCGAAATCGCCGACCTGCTGGCGCCCGCGAGCCCCGATCTGCTGGAAATCGTGCCGCTGGCCGACAAGGTCAATCGTGTCGCCAATATCGGCGCCGACATTGTCGAGCCTATCGGCCCGCCGCTCGAATCGGTGGAAGCTGGCAACGAGGCCGGGTACGGCGGAAACGCGGACAGCGAGAACGCGGGAAATGAGGACGCGGAGAACGAGTCGCCGTCCGGCAATCAGCTCAAGCTGTTCTGACGTTCATGCTCCGGCGCCCGCATCTGCGAGCCGCCCGGCACCATGCGGCGCTATTTGCGGTGAACGTCTGCCGTGCTGGCGATTCGCAGGATCTGCGTTTCGCCGTTCGTGCAGTGATTCTTGGCGGTCTGTGCCGCGGCCACCGCCGGAATGCCGATCCTGCCGTAGCGGCCACAAAGGGCCTCATCTTTCAGATCGTCGCTGCGGCTGCGGAAGCCTGAGATTTCGCGAGGCATGCTCTTCTCTTTCTGTCTTCGCCTGGACGGTTCGACGTGTGCCGTTCCGTCCGCATACGCAGTTCAACTAGGGCTAATGATGACAATTCTTGGGCAGATTCCCTTAAGTAATCCATAAAATCCTGCCCGCGCGGGTAATCCGGCGGTCATATGTGACAAATTTGCAAAGGTGGAAGCCCGGTAAAATAAAGACCGTCCGCCCGGTTGCCCGAGCGGACGGTCGCCTCCGGTCCTGTCAGTGGGGCCAAGACAGCTCCGAAGCATTCCCTTACGGAACCATTCCAATCTAGCAGAGCGGGTCCGGCGGAATAAGCCCGAATATTATTTTTTTCACACTCGATCACAGAAATGTGATCAGATCGACACCCGGCCGCCCGCTCCGGTTGTCTTCGCGCCATGCCAACCGCGCCATTGACGCACGCCGCGTTTGCGGCGATAACCCCCGCCATGGACACGACCTTCGCCGCCATCTCCGGCGGGTGCTGCATTACGGCAATCATTATCGGCTAGCGCTTCGCTGGCCCGGTCGTTCCGTTCCTCTCAAACAGGCAACAATCCGAACGTTCCGGCCGGCGGGCGGGCGATGGATGACACGCGCATTCGGAAGGGTATTGGCGCTGCATCCCTCCGTGGCAGGGCAAACCCTAGCGGCGAGTCAGGGTGCCAGCCCGTGAACGGACGCCGGGACGGAGGTCCCGACCGGGAAGCAGGCAAGAGGCGGGGGGCATTGGCGCTGCAGCCCTCCGTGGCAGGGCAAGCCCTGGCGGCGAGCCAGGGTGCCAGCCCGTGAACGGACGCCGGGACGGATGTCCCGGCGGAAAGGCAAACAAGAGGCGGGGAGGGGCTGAGCCCCGACCGGAATAAAAGATGACCGAACTCAGACTCTACAACACGCTGACGCGGCAAAAGGAGCCGTTTACGCCGATCGATCCGTCGAATGTGCGCATGTATGTCTGCGGGCCAACGGTCTACGACTTCGCCCATATCGGCAATGCGCGCCCGGCCATCGTCTTCGACGTGCTGTTCCGACTGCTGCGCCATCTCTATGGCGAGCAGCATGTCACCTATGTCCGCAACATCACCGACGTCGACGACAAGATCAATGCCCGCGCCCTGCGCGACTATGGCGAGCGCATCTCGAAGGGCGAACTGAGCCTCAACGACGCCATCCGCCAGGTCACCGAGTCGACCGCGAAGCAATATCATGAGGACGTCGCGGCGCTCGGCTGCCTGAAGCCGACAGTAGAACCGCGCGCGACCGAGCATATCGACGGCATGGTGGCGATGATCCAGCGCCTGCTAGACGAGGGCCACGCCTATCTCGCCACGGGCGGGGAGGGGCACGAGGTGCTGTTCGATGTTGCCTCCATGCCGGACTATGGCGCGCTGTCGAAGCGCAGGCTGGAAGACCAGCAGGCCGGCGCGCGTGTCTCCGTCGAGGGCCACAAGAAGAACCCGGCCGATTTCGTATTGTGGAAGGAATCCTCAGCCGACGAGCCCGGCTGGGAAGGCAGCTTCACCGCAGGGGGCGAGACGGTCGCCATCCACGGCCGGCCCGGCTGGCACATCGAATGCTCGGTGATGAGCGAGGCGCATCTGGGCGAGACTTTCGACATCCATGGCGGCGGTCTCGACCTGATCTTCCCGCACCACGAAAACGAGATCGCCCAGTCGCGCTGCGCCCATCACGGCGCGCCGATGGCAAACTATTGGATGCACAACGGCTTCGTGCAGGTCGAGGGCAGGAAGATGGCGAAGTCGGAAGGCAACTTCGTCACGATCCATGATCTGCTGCACACGGAAAAATTCGGCGGCCGAAAATGGCCGGGCGAAGTGCTGCGCCTTGCCATGTTGATGACGCATTACCGCGAGCCGATCGACTTCAGTTTGAAAAGGCTGGAGGAGGCTCAAACCGAACTGGCCAGCTGGTCAGTCATGGTAAAAGAATATCGAGACGAAATAGCTCCAAACACATCCGAGGGTATTCTCTCGGCACTTTGCGATGACATGAACTTTCCGTCAGTGCTGGCTGAGTTAAGAAAGCTATGGAAAGAACTGCGCTCCCCAGATGCATCTGAAGCAGGGACGCGACATGTGATGTCGAAGTTTCTTGGCGGACTAGAACTGGTTGGCATCGATCCAGTTGCGGTGGGAAGGTTTGTCGAGGAGCAATCGCCCCTGGACAGAAATGTTGCAGCCAGATTGACCGCTTTGGTTCAAGCGCGGGTCGAAGCTCGCGAGAGCAAAGATTGGGCTAAGGCTGACCAGTTGCGTGAGCAAATCAAGGAGTTGGGGTTCAGCATACGAGACGAGAAAGACGAGGCCGGTAATATCGTTCCCAGACTGGAGCCATTGCGATGACCTCGCCGCCTCTCCTGACAAAACCCTGTCAGGAGGCGCGTGAGACACTGGGCGCGTTCAACGCTGACAGGGAGACTATCCGATGAGCGAACGCGTTATCGATCACATGAGCCTGAACGTCGCCGATTTCGACTCCATGCTGGCCTTCTACGAAAAGGCGCTGGCGCCGCTCGACTGCAAGGTGATGATGCGGCTGGGCAAGGAGATGACCGGCCATGCCGAGATGGCCGGCTTCGGCTGCGAAAAGCCCTTCTTCTGGCTGGTCGGCACCGAGCTGACCCGGCCGATCCAGCATATCGCCTTTCGCGCCGAAACCCGCGCCGAGGTCGATGCCTTCTACGAAGCGGCGATCGCCGCCGGCGGCAGGGACAATGGCGGGCCCGGCGTCCGCGAAATGTACCACCCCGACTATTACGGCGCCTTCGTGTTCGATCCCGAGGGCCACAACATCGAGGCCGTCTGCCACAAGCCGGAGGAACTGGCATGAGCGAACCCGTCAACACCGGCGGCTGCCAGTGCGGCGCGGTGCGTTTCCGCGTCGAAGGCGCGATGAAAGACTCATCCGTCTGCTATTGCCGCATGTGCCAGAAGGCTTCGTCCGCCTTCGCGCTGGCGCTGGTCAACACGAAGGGCGCGAAGCTGAGCTGGACGCGTGGTGAGCCGTCCTGGTTCCATAGCTCCAACACGGTGCGGCGTGGTTTCTGCGAGAAATGCGGCACGCCGCTCGCCTACGACGCGCCCGACGGGCTGGCGCTGTCGGTCGTGGCCTTCGACGATCCGGCCGCGCTGTCGCCGACGGTCGCCTGGGGCACCGAGGCGAAGCTGCCCTGGTGCGACGCCGTGACGGACCTGCCGGCCCATGGGACCATGGAGGATACCGGCGCGGCCGAATTCCTCGCGAGCATCGTCTCCTATCAGCATCCCGACCACGACACCGACCAATGGCCGCCGGAGGGGGAGCGATGAGTACCATCACCGGCGGTTGCCAATGCGGCGCGGTGCGCTACCGCGCCGAGGCGCTGGGCCGTGCCTCCATCTGCCATTGCCGCATGTGCCAGAAGGCGTTCGGCGGCTTCTTCGGCCCGCTGGTGACGGCGAAGGGCCTCGTCTGGACGCGCGGCAGGCCCGCGACCTTCGCCTCGTCCAACAGGATCGAGCGCGGCTTCTGCGCGCAATGCGGCACGCCGTTGACCTATGATTATGGCGGCGATCCCGAAATCGCCATTGGCTCCCTCGATAACCCGGAGCAAGCCCCGCCGGCCATCCAGGTCAACCCGGCCGACCGGCTTTCGTATTTCGCCACCCTGCACGAGCTTCCGCTGCGCAGCGCGGCGGACAATGAAAAGGTGGCCGACTTCATGGCCGGCATCGTCAGCCATCAGCATCCCGACCACGACACGCAAATCTGGCCGCCACAAACCTCACCCGAAACGGATCGATCATGAACGACTTGCGCGGCCTTTACCCGCCGATCGAACCCTATGCGAGCGGCCAACTCGAAACCGGCGACGGTCATTCGGTCTATTGGGAGCGAGTCGGCACGCCCGGCGCCAAGCCGGCCGTCTTCCTGCATGGCGGGCCGGGCGGCACGATCTCGCCCGCCCATCGCCGCCTGTTCGATCCGGCACGCTACGACGTTACCCTGTTCGACCAGCGCGGCTGCGGTCGATCCACGCCCAACGCCTCGCTCGACAACAACACCACCTGGCATCTGGTCGCCGACATCGAACGCCTTCGCGAAATGGCGGGCGCCGATCAATGGCTCGTCTTCGGCGGTTCCTGGGGGTCAACGCTCGCGCTCGCCTATGCCGAGACCCATCCCGACCGCGTGTCGGAACTCGTGCTGCGCGGCATCTACACGCTGACGCGCGCCGAGTTCGACTGGTACTATCAGTTCGGCGTCTCGCAGATGTTCCCCGACAAGTGGGAGCGCTTCATCGCACCCATTCCCGAGGCCGAGCGCGGCGACATGATGGCGGCCTATCGCAAGCGCCTGACCGGCGATGACCGCGAGGCGCAGATCGAATGCGCGCTCGCCTGGAGCATGTGGGAAGGCCAGACCATCACCCTGCTGCCGGAGGCCGCGACCAGCGATCCCTTCGCCGAGCCCGACTACGCACTCGCCTTCGCCCGCATCGAGAACCACTATTTCGTCCATGCCGGTTGGTTGGAAGAAGGTCAATTGCTGCGCGACGCCGACCGGCTCGCCGACATTCCTGGCGTCATCATTCACGGCCGCTACGACATGCCGTGCCCGGCAAGGTACGCCTGGGACCTGCACAAGGCCTGGCCGCGCGCCGAATTCCACCTGATCGAGGGGGCCGGCCACGCCTATTCCGAGCCCGGCATTCTCAACCGGCTCATCCGTGCGACCGACAGCTTCGCGGGCAAATCATGAACGACGCAAACGAGAAATCCATGCCCCGGCAGGCAACGCCTCATCCTTCTGCCGCGATGCCGAAATGGCTGATCTTGGCCATCGCGAGCAAGCTCGTGCTCGTCGTCGCGGTGGTGATCGCCGTGCTGTGGTACGCGGGAATAATCGGATAACGGAACATGACCAAAGAACGCCTCTACCTGTTTGATACCACTCTAAGAGACGGCCAGCAGACGCCGGGCATCGATTTCTCGGTGCACGACAAGATCGCCATTGCCGACATGCTGGACGAACTCGGCATCGACTATGTCGAAGGCGGCTACCCTGGCGCCAACCCGACCGACACCGAGTTCTTTTCGAAGAAGCGCACGAAGCACGCGACCTTCGTCGGCTTCGGCATGACCAAGCGCGCCGGTGTTTCCGCGTCGAACGATCCGGGGCTCGCCGCGCTGTTGCAGGCGAAATCCGACGCCACCTGCTTCGTCGCTAAGGCCTGGGACTATCACGTGCGGGTCGCGCTCGGCACGACGAATGAGGAAAACCTGGAATCGATCCGCGCCTCGGTCGAGGCGAGCGTCGCCGCCCGACAGGAGGCGATGGTCGATTGCGAGCATTTTTTCGACGGCTATCGCGCCAACCCGGACTACGCGCTCGCCTGCGCGAAGACGGCGTTCGAGGCCGGCGCACGCTGGGTCGTGCTGTGCGACACCAATGGCGGCACGCAGCCTTCCGAGGTCGCCCGTATTGTCGAAACGGTCATCGCCTCGGGCATCCCCGGCGACAGGCTCGGCATCCATGCCCATGACGACACCGGCCAGGCCGTTGCCAATTCGCTGGTCGCCGTCGAGGCCGGCGTGCGCCAGATTCAGGGCACGTTCAACGGCATCGGTGAGCGTTGCGGCAATGCCAATCTGACGACGCTGATCCCGACGCTGGCGCTCAAGCCGATCTATGCCGACCGCTTCGAAACCGGCGTCTCGCAGGAAAATCTGGCCGGCATCACGCGGCTCGCCCACAAGTTCGACGAACTGATCAACCGCGCGCCGGACGCGCAGGCGCCCTATGTCGGCACGTCCGCCTTCGCCACCAAGGCCGGCATCCATGCCTCCGCGATCCTGAAGGAACCGCAGACCTACGAGCATGTCGCGCCCGAAAGCGTCGGCAATCGCCGCCGCGTCATGGTCTCCGACCAGGGTGGCAAGTCCAATTTCATCGCCGAACTGGCCCGCCGCGGCATCGAGGTCGAGAAGAACGATCCCAATCTCGACACGCTGATCGCGCTGGTGAAGGAACGCGAATCCGTCGGCTGGGCCTATGAGGCGGCGGATGCGAGCTTCGAACTTCTCGCACGCCGCACGCTCGGCGCCGTGTCCGATTATTTCGAGGTCGATTCCTACCGCACCCAGGTCGAGCGCCGCTACAACGCTATGGGCGAGATCGTCACCGTCTCCGAGGCGGTGGTGAAGATTGTCGTCGACGGCGAGCAATTGATGTCGGTCGCCGAGGGCAACGGCCCGGTTAACGCGCTCGACCGCGCCATCCGCAAGGATCTGGGCAAGTACCAGACCCAGATTGAGGACATCGAACTGACCGACTACAAGGTCCGTATCCTCAATGGCGGCACCGAGGCCGTGACGCGGGTTCTGATTGAGTCGACCGACGATACGGGCGAGCGCTGGACGACGGTCGGCGTCTCCCACAACATCATCGACGCGTCCTTTGCTGCACTGGTCGACTCGCTGCGCTACAAGCTGATGAAGGCCAACGCGCCCGACGACGCATCACGTTGATGGCGCGCCCGGGAACGGACCTGCCTGAGATCGCGGTCGCCAGCACGCAGGAGGGTGCTGGCGATACGCGCGCGGGCTTCGTCTATGCCTTTCTCGCCTACACGCTTTGGGGGTTCCTGCCGCTCTACATGAAGGCGGTCGCCCATGTGCCGGCCATCGAAGTGGTCGCGCATCGGGTCCTGTGGTCGGTGCCGGTCGCTGGGCTGCTGCTGATCCTGCTCGGGCGCACGGCGGATATCCGCGCCGCGATCCGCCGGCCTCGCACGCTCGCCATGGCAGCGCTGACGGCGAGCACCATCTCGATCAACTGGGGCATCTATGTCTGGGCGATCGCCGCCGGCCACGCCGTGGAATCCGCGCTCGGCTACTACATCAACCCGCTGGTCTCGATTGCGCTTGGCGCCGTGTTCCTGCGCGAAAAGCTCGATCGCTTGCAATTGCTGGCCGTGGCACTGGCCTGTGTCGCCGTGCTGGTCATGACGATTGACGCGGGCGGACTGCCCTGGATTTCGCTTAGCCTTGCGTTCTCCTTCGCCGCCTATGGTTATCTGCGCAAGACGCTGCCGATCGGTCCGAACCAGGGTTTCTTCCTGGAGGTGTTGATCCTCTCCATCCCCGCCACCTTCTATCTCGTCTGGAAGCTTACGACCGGCGAGGCCGTCTTCCTGTTCGGTGGCTGGCACGACACCGTCGTGCTGTTGCTGGCCGGCGTGGTGACTGCCGTGCCGCTCATCCTCTATGGCAACGGGGCGAAACGGCTGCGCCTGTCGACCATCGGCATCATGCAGTACATCGCGCCGACGATCATCTTCCTGATCGCCGTCTTCGTCTTCGGCGAGCCCTTCGGATATTACCGTGCCATCGCCTTCGTGCTGATCTGGACCGCGCTCGCCATCTACACCTGGTCGATGATCGCCGGCCACAGGAAGGCCCGCCTCAATCCGGCGGCGTCACGCTGACTTCGATCGAGGCATACCATTCGACGACATTGGCGATGTCGTCGTCGCTGAGCCGGATGGCCGTCGGCGACATCTTCGGATCGCTGCGCTCGCCCGAGCGAAAGGCTCGTAGCTGGCGGGCCAGGTAGGAACCCTTCTGCCCGGCCAGATTGGGCGCTTCATCGATGAGTGCCAGTCCGTCGACCCCGTGGCATTGCTGGCAGATTTTCGTGGCGATGGCGCGCCCGGCTTGCATGTCAGCATGGGCCGGTGCGGCAAGCAGGACGGTGAACGCCATGGCGCTCGCAAGGCCCGCTGCGACGCTCCGCCAGGCCATCGCCCCTCACATCCGCACGATATCGTCGCCGGGCAGCATCTGGTCCTGCACCGCCCGCGCCATCGCTTCCACGGCGGGAACGACCGCCAGCGGATCGTCGATGATCGCCGGTTGAACGAGATTGCCCGTATGGATGAATCCTTCATCACGCATATGCGAGATGAGCGCCGACATCGGATTCCAGAAGCCCGCAATGTTGACGAAGGCAATCGGCTTGCGGTGCCGCCCGAGCTGCGCCCAAGTCATGATCTCGATGATCTCCTCCAGCGTTCCGATGCCGCCGGGCAGGGCCACGAAACCGTCGGAGCGCTCGAACATCTGGTGCTTGCGCTGGTGCATGTCGTCGGTCAGGACCACTTCGGTCAGGTTCTTCAGCGAATCCTGCGAGGATTCCTTGGCTACCAGAAAACGCGGGATGATGCCGGTGACGCGTCCGCCACCTGAAAGCACGCCTTCCGCCACCGCCCCCATGACGCCCTTCGCCCCGCCGCCATAGACGAGTTCGATGCCCGCTTCCGCCATCGACTGGCCGAGTTTTCTCCCCGCATCGGTATAGGCGGGGTCGCGGCCCGAGCTGGAGCCGCAATAGACGCAAAGGGAACTTATGGCCGACATGAGCGGACCTTTCTGAAGTATGCTTGCCTCGTTGCGCCGCGAACGAGTCGAGGCGTCGATGCGATTGCAGCCTCACCTTGACCGTGCGTCAAGTTCCGCCTTCAAAAACAAAGCTTGCCGTGCGCAGGTGCAGCATGTTCAATTTTTCGCGTTTGCGTTATAAAACTACTTGAAAACAGGGGAGTTACGCCATCTGCGAAGGGTGTAACGGCAACATGGCCCGTTGAAGGGTCGGATTGAAAGGCGATAGTGCGCAATGATCTCCGCTTTCTTTAAGGCAAATCCGGTTCTTGCCTGGCTTCTGTCGGCCATCGTCGTCGTCGCGGCGGGAACAGGCTTCTATTACCTGTCGCAAACGTATCGCGACGATGGTGGCAAACAGGTCGCCGCCTTGCCGACAGCCGAGAAATCAGATCGCCCCTCCGCATCCGGAACGCCGGAAGCATCCGCGCCCGAAACGGTCACGCCTGTCGACGAGGCGCCGGAGGAACAGACACAGCAGGCCGATCTCGCCGAGCCGCGCTTCGATGTCCTGCGCGTCGAAAAGGACGGCTCGACGGTAATTGCCGGCACCGGTCCGGCTTCCAGCCGCGTCGAGGTCTTGTCCGGTGGTGATGTGCTCGCCTGGACCATGTCCGGGCCGGGCGGTGATTTCGCCATCGTTTTCGACGAGCCGCTGGCGCCCGGTGACTATGAACTTTCGCTCCGGGCCAAGGCCGAGGACGGCAGCATGGTTGCATCGACGGAAACCGGCGTCGTCCACGTACCCGCGCCTGCCGGCGCTGAAGATGCCGGTGGCGAGGAAGTCATTGCCATGGTGACGAAGGAGGGCGAGGCAAGCCGTGTGCTCCAGGCACCCGGTTCGGCTGAAGCGCCCGCTGCCTCGGCCCAACCTTCCGAAGAGTCCGCCGCCGAAACCGGCGAACAGCAGGTTGCCAGCGCCGAACCGTCGCCCACTGCCGAGGAGCAGCCCGCCCCCGCGACGCCAACCGATGCGACTGACGAACCGGCCGCCGAGGACACGGCGGCAGGAGAAGCCACAACCGCAGAGACCGCAAGCGAAACTCCGGCGAACGAGACGCCCGCTGAAGTCGAGGTTCCGGTCCTGGTCAAGGCGGTCGATGTCGATGGCGGCAAGTTGTTTGTCGCCGGCAGCGGCCAGCCCGGCCGCAGCATCAACATCTATCTCGACGGCAAGTTCCTGGGTGCGACCACGGTCGGCCCGGAAGGCGGTTTCCTGCTCGAGACCGATGGCGACATCGAGGCCGGAACCCATGAGATCCGCGCCGACATGCTGGCCGATGGCAGCACCGATGTCACCAAGCGTGCCGTCGTGCCGCTGATCCATGAGGTGCCGGAAGCCGGCGAAACGCAGGTCGCTGCAGCCGAGACGCCGAAGCCGGCGGAAGAAACCGGCAGCGAAACCGGTGCGCAGGCCAATGCCGCGCAAGCATCCGACGGGTCGCAGACCGTCACTCCTGTAGAGGAGTCTGCCGGCACCGCCTCCGAATCCACCGAAGAACCTGCCGGGCAGACGGCGTCCGCCGGAGACGAAGCCCCGGCCACGCCGGTGGCCGAAGCCGGGCAGGCTGGCGAAACGGCAACGGGCGGCGAAACGACCGTGGCGTCTGACGCGCCCGCCGCCGGAGAAACCGTGACCGCCGCCGAGGGCGAGGCGCCCGCAACCGAGACCGCTGCAACTGAAGCTGGTGCCGGTGATGCCCCGGCAACGGGCGGGGAAAGCGTCGCCCAGTCCAGCCAGGTTGCCGGTCAAACGGCAGGTGAAGCGTCACAGGAAATGGCAAGCGAAACGGCCGGAAATGCCGCCGACAAGCCGGCTTCCACCGATGAGCGCATGGCCGAAAAACCGGCGGAAGAGCCGACGCAGCAGATGGCTGCCGCTGAGACGCCGGACGCCGAACCGAAGCCGATCCGCACCGGCGCCAATGTCATCATCCGCCGCGGCGACAATCTCTGGCGCATCTCGCGGCGCATGCTGGGCTCCGGCATCAAATATACGGTGATCTACGAGGCCAACCGCGACCAGATCCGCGATCCGCACTGGATCTATCCCGGACAGGTTTTCGACGTTCCCGGCGCCGAACCTGACAAGGGCTGAAATTCGGCAACAGCCACCCTATATGAAGGCCATCACCGGGCCGCCCCGAGCGACATTGCGGGGCGGCCCGTTTGTCTTTCACCACCAATTCCCTCTTTCGTGATCGATGCAAGCTTGACTTCATCGGTAAACGCCGATAAACGCGCTCCCATGAACATCCAGCCATCCAGAAACAACCCGGTCGAGCCGGACGGGCTCGACGACCTCATCGCGCAGTTGAAGGCGCTCGGTCATCCCGTGCGCATGCAGATCGTCAGGCAATTGCTCGAGGCCGACGAACGCTGTTGCGGCGAGATCTGCGCCTGCATGCCGCTGGCGCAATCGACCATCTCCCAGCATCTCGAACAGCTCTGCCGGTCGGGCCTCGTCGAATATGCGCCCGACGGCAATCGCTCGCGCTACAGCCTCAACCGTACCGCCTTCAAGGCGCTGGCGAGCGCGATGGGCGACATGGCAGACCGTCCGCGCGATCCGTCGGGAGAGGACGGCACGCGTGGCTGATACCGGTTTGACGGCGCCAAAAACGCCCAAACGGAAGTTCGGCCCTGAATACCAGTCCCCCAGGGAAACTTCCGTGTCCGGCAAGACCGTGGATGCGGCGGAGAAATCCGTCTGGCAGGCGGTCGGGAATCTGTGGCCCTATATGTGGCCGGCGGATCGGCCGGACCTGAAATGGCGTGTGTTCTGGGCCTTCCTGGTGCTGGTGATCGCCAAGATCGTGACCGTGCTGGTGCCCTATTTCTACAAATGGGCCACGGATGCGCTGACGGGGGAGGGCACCACGCCGGCGCTGCTGCCGGCCTTCCTCGTTGCCCCGGTCATGCTGGTCGTCGCCTACAATGTGGGCCGCGTGCTGATGGTCGGCCTCAACCAGGTGCGCGACGCCACCTTCGCATCCGTCGGCCAGCATGCGGTGCGCCAGCTCTCTTCCATTGTCTTCCGCCACATGCACAAATTGTCGCTGCGCTATCATCTGCAGCGGCGTACCGGCGGCCTGTCTCGCGTCATCGAACGCGGCGTGAAGGGCATCGAGTCGATCGTGCGCTTCACCATCCTGAATGGCGGGCCGACCATTCTGGAATTCGCCTTCACCGCCGGCATCGTCTGGTACCAGTTCGACTTCGTCTACGTCATCGTTATTGGGGTCATGGTCTGGGCCTATGTCCTGTTCTCGGTGAAGGCGAGCGATTGGCGTATCGCCATCCGCCGCGACATGAACACCTCGGACACAGAGGCCAATTCCAAGTCGATCGACTCGCTGCTCAATTTCGAGACGGTGAAATATTTCGGCAATGAGCGATGGGAGGCGAGGCGCTTCGACGATTCGATGGCGCGCTACGAAAAGGCCGCGACCCGGGTCTGGACCTCGCTCGCCTGGCTCAATTTCGGCCAGGCGATCATCCTCGGCATCGGCATGGGCACCTGCATGGTCATGTCCGGGCTCGCCGTGGCGCGTGGCGAACAGACCATCGGCGATTTCGTGCTGATCAACGCGCTGCTGGTCCAGCTTTCCATCCCGCTCAACTTCATCGGCTTCCTCTATCGCGAGATCCGCCAGGGCCTGACCGATATCGAGGCGATGTTCGACCTGCTCGATGTCAGGGCCGAGATCGTCGACAAGCCCGGCGCGCCGGCGCTTACGGTCGAGGAAGGCGAGATTGTCTTCGATCATGTCGACTTCCACTATGATCCCGACCGGCCGATCCTGAAGGACGTCTCCTTCAAGGTGCCGGCCGGAAAGACGGTCGCCATTGTCGGCCCTTCCGGCGCCGGCAAGTCGACCATTTCACGGCTGCTGTTTCGCTTCTACGACGTTACGGGCGGCAGCGTGACGATCGACGGGCAGGATCTGCGCGATGTCACCCAGGCCTCGCTGCGCCGGTCCATCGGCATGGTCCCGCAGGACACCGTGCTGTTCAACGACACGATCCGCTACAACATCCGCTATGGCCGCACCGACGCGCCCGACGAGGAGATCGAGCAGGCCGCCGAAATGGCGCAAATCGCCGATTTCATCCGCGACCTGCCCAAGGGCTTCGACACCGAGGTCGGCGAGCGCGGGCTGAAACTGTCGGGCGGCGAAAAGCAGCGCGTCGCGATCGCGCGGACGCTTCTCAAGGCGCCTCCGATCCTGATCCTCGACGAGGCGACCTCGGCGCTCGACACCCACACCGAGCGCGAGATCCAGTCCTCGCTCGACGTGGTTTCGAAGAACCGCACCACGCTGGTCATCGCCCACCGCCTGTCGACCGTCGTCGCCGCCGACGAGATCATCGTGCTCCGGGAAGGCCGCATCGCCGAGCGCGGCACCCATGACAAGCTCCTGAAGGCCAAGGGCCTTTACGCGGAGATGTGGGATCGCCAGCGCCAGGCCGCCGACGCCGAGGAACGCCTGCGCGAGGCCCGCGAGAACGACGAAATGGGTGTCATCGAGCGCCGCTACCGGTCGGACGACTACACCATCCCGTCTTCATGATTGTGTGGGGCCGCATGCTGCCCCGCGCGAAGCCGCCGGCCGCGACCTGAACTCCCGCAAAGGGCACGCTCGCACACCTGTATACGGATGGTTTTATCCAGCCCTCGAAACGAGCGCCTCCACCCGCGCGAGCATGTGTTCACGCATCGCCTTGCCGGCAGCCTCGGCACCCTTGACATGGCGAGCGTGGTTGCGCGCGATCTCGACAATGGCCTTGCCGTACTCCGTCGGTGTGCCGGCCGTGGGCGTGCCCGCCATTTGCTGCCAGTTGCGCATGGCAAATCCTTCCGGCGCAATGACCGGTATGCCGGCGAGAAAGCATTCGATGATCAGACCGGAACCCTTATCCCTGTAAACCGAGACATCATACGGCAACACCTGCATGTGCAGTCGCGAGATGGCGGCGCGAAACGTATCGGCATCGAGAAGCGGATCGCACCATTCGACCCGAAGATCCTCATGCAGCCCGCTGCACTCATGGATTTCTTCGAGTGCCCTTTTCTGTGTCTGGTCCATGCGCTCGAACCGCCCTTGCGAAGGATGCTGGACGACGACGCTCACCGGCCCCAGGCTGCATCGCTGCATTTCCATCGACAACTCGCGCAGGATCGCGGGAATTTTCGTCAGCCCCTGTTCCGGTCGCTTGCCGCCGAGAAATCCAATCACCAGCCCCTGTTCGGGTGAGCGTTTCGGCAAGGCCTGCGTCGAGGGCAGGAAGGTCATCGGGAGCAGCCATTCCCCGACATTGCCATAGCCGTATTTGTCCATAAGCGAGGCCGCCATCTCGGCGGTCTCGGTGTAAATATGGAGCTTGGCAAAACTACGCGAAAGCTGCCCCAGGGGCTCGATATGGAGCGCTTCACTGGCGCTGTTGTCGGGCAGTCCGGTGGACAGGAACCGGACATGCGTATTGGGCCAGCGACGTTCATCGGCATCGTGCATCGCCAGCGCCAGCGCATGCGCCAGTATGGTGGTGGCGCTGTGGATGATGAGCGTATCGTCGGGCCCCAACCCTGCCTCGTCGACCAGGCGCGAGATCATCGCGGCGTTGCGCGCTGCCTGCCGGTTGCGATAGCCGGTACTCGCTCTGGCACGCGGAAACAGCCTGCCAAGCAGCGAGCGGTCGTCATGCCAGTCGTGAACGATGACCTCCGGGTCGAATTCAAGATCGGGTTCCGCCTCACGGTTGATGACGACGGTCCTGATGGTGTCGGGTAGCGAGTCGGTGATGAATCGTGTGGTGGTGTAGTAGTGATCCCAGCCAAGCCTGCACCTAGGCTCGATAACAAGTACCTTTTGCCTCTCACCTTTTGCGCTTGGCATGCCCCGCAATGGTCTCCCCCTCCGCTCTCCGACCGCTGTCACGGCACGTATGAATTGGCGGGAATCTACCTGCCGGAATTGACCGTGACAGACAAGTGCAGCCGCGCCACATTGATGCCCCATCGCGCTTGCAGGGAGACGGGCGCGATCACCGGCGCATCTTGATGCCGGCAATGGCGAAGTGGTCCCGACAATTGTATTCTGGCCACCCATCGCAACGGAGCTCCGCCATGTTGAGACTCGTCCCCGGCTTCCTTCTCGTTCTCCTGTCTGTCGCAGGTATCGCGCACGCCGCAACGATTGGGCGTGTCGACGTCCTCGATTCGGGGACCTATCGCGTCGAGACCGGCGACAGCACGGCCGAGGCGAACACGCCGACCGGCGAGGTCACCAGCGTCGGCAAGGCAGCGCTGATCGAGGCGACCGACACGATCATTGGAGCCGTGGGCACCGAGTTCGGCTTTCGCTATCGTGTGGTTGGCGAACCCGAAGGCGAGGCGGTTGACCTCGACATCGTCATCACCTTTCCGGACGCCGGCCTGACGGACCCGGAAAGCGGCAAGACGATCCGCGAAAGCCGTTATTCGACCTCCAAGAAGGTCGGTGCCGACGAATATCTGGGCTACGGCTTCGAAGCCGACTGGGAAATCGTGCCGGGCGCATGGAGCTTCGAGATATGGCATGACGGCCACCAGATGGCCCGCCTGGTCTTCAACGTCACGCAATAGACGGGGAGAACCCGAAAGCCGTCAGCCCCGAAAGCGGAGCAGATGGCTGTCGCAACTCCGGCAGTCCGTATTGCCGAAGCCGGCAACCGCGATCGCAAATTCTTTCCGTTGCAGGAGACGGGCGACCAGATCGCATTCATCGCCGCCGGGCACGGCAAGGGCCGCAAGGCCTGCCGCGCGAACCGTCAGCCGGTCGACGTGCCAGTGCGGACGCTTTTCGTTGCGGAAATGCCGGGCGACCCGCGCGCGCAATCCGCCGGGACCCCGCGCACTGCCGCAATAGGCGTAGCGGCCGGGTTCAAGCGCCACCTTCCCGGATCGCGCCGTTTCGAATGTGAGTGCGTAATCCAGGAGGATCGTCAGCACATAGGCGCCACCCACCGCCGGAATGGCGTCGATCTCGCCAGGTTGATGGCTCGTCCCGGTCAGCCCTGCCTGCTTGAGCGAGGACAGGTATGCCGCCACGGCACGCGACGGATCGAGGGGCGCGCTACGCATCGGGGCATCGGTCGCCGTGACCGTTTGACGGCCATGGCTATGGACGACCATGTTTCTTGACCACCATGACTCTGGCACCATTTCCTGATAGCACATGCAGCGTTTCGACCTTGTATCGAGGATGTCGATGGATTCCGCCAGCCTTTTCACGACCTTGCGCAAATCGCTCGTGCCCGTTCACCGCGAGGGCTGGCCGTTTGTCGCCGCCTTTTTCGTCGCCACGCTGGTGCTCGGCTGGATCTGGGACCCGCTGTTCTGGATCGGACTGTTCCTGACGGGCTGGTGCGCCTTCTTCTTCCGCGACCCGCAGCGCGTTACACCGGTGTCGATCGACTATGTCATCAGCCCCGCCGACGGGCGCGTCTCGGCGATCACCCAGGTGGCGCCGCCACGCGAAACAGGCATGGGCGATGAAGCCATGCAGCGCGTCTCGATCTTCATGAACGTGTTCAATTGCCATGTGAACCGCGCGCCCGTCGCCGGGCCGATCAGTCTCGTCGCCCACAAGCGCGGCAAGTTTTTCAACGCCGACCTCGACAAGGCGAGCGCCGAGAATGAGCGCAATTCACTGGTGATCGAGAGCCCGCACGGGCCGCTGGCCGTCGTCCAGATCGCAGGGCTGGTCGCCCGGCGCATCGTCTGCTGGGCGCGCCAGGACGAGGAGATCGGTGTCGGGGAACGATTCGGTCTCATCCGTTTCGGCTCACGGCTCGACGTCTATCTGCCGAAAGGCGCGGTAGTCACCGTCTCGCCGGGCCAGACCGCGATTGCCGGCGAGACCATCATTGCGCGCTTTGACGGCGCACCGGTCCAGCCGGTCACGCGAATCCAGTGAGGCCGATCAGGTGAGAGAAGCCAGGTGAGACAGGTCACGCCCTTTCCGCCCTTCGATCCGGATGGCGCGGAGGCTGCGCGTGGCCGCCGCCTGCGCGACATTTCGCTGAGAACCATCTTCCCGAGCCTGATCACGCTGCTGGCCATCTGTGCCGGGCTGACGGCGATCCGCTTTTCCGTGGAAGGTCGCGTCGAAATGGCAATCGCCGCGATCCTGCTGGCCGCCGCGCTCGATGGCATCGACGGCCGGGTCGCACGCCTTTTGAAATCGGCCTCGCGCTTCGGTGCCGAACTCGACAGCCTCGCCGATTTCGTCAATTTCGGCGTGGCACCCGCCATGCTGGTCTATTTCACGCTGACCGACGTGCTCAATTCCGTCGGCTGGATATCGGCGCTGATCTACGCCATCTGCGTCTGCCTGCGGCTCGCCCGTTTCAACGTTGCGCTTGACCAGCCGGGTCGGCCGAAATGGCAGAATGCCTTCTTCGTCGGCATTCCCGCACCGGCCGGCGCGCTCACCGTGCTGGCGCCCGTCTACGCCAACTTGCTTGGCCTGGAAAACCATTTGGCGCTCGACATCGCCGCCGCCGCCTTCACCGTCATCATCGGCCTTTTGATGGTGTCGCGCTGGCCCACCTGGTCGGGCAAGGATTTCGGCCGCCGCATCCCGCGCGCCCACGTCCTGCCCGTCCTGATCGTCGTCGTGGGCTTCGTCGCCGTGCTGTTCAGCTACCCCTGGCAGGTCATGCTGGCCGGCGTGGTCGCCTATCTGGGCGCCATCCCGTTCGCCTATCGTGACTGGAACCGGCGACTTGCCGGAGATGCGAAAGCGGAAGTCGTGACGAAGGCTGAAGCCGAGATCATCGACGAAAACGAAGACGGCCCGGACGCCAAAGGCTGATCCGGGCCGCAACACTTCATGCAATCAAGCTTCGATGGAAGCCTATTCCGCGGCCTCCGGCATCGGTTCCGGCGGCGGCCCCTTGCGCGGCTTGCGCGTGGGCCGGCGGCGGGCGGGTCCGTCATCGTCACCGGAAACCTGTGCCTCCGCCTCCGCGTCCGTGTCGATGTCCTCGCTCCGACGGCCCGTCAGCCACTGCCAGAAGTTCACGCTGTTGGTCGGCAGTGACAGCATGACCGGTGTGAGGATGAGCGTCAGCAGGGTCGAGAAGGCGAGGCCGAAGATGATCGCGGTCGACAATTGCACCCACCAGATCGCCGACAGCGAATTGACCGAGATGACCCGGTTGATGAAGTCGAAATTGACCGAAGCCGCCATCGGAATGAGGCCCAGGATCGTCGTGAACGTCGTCAGGAAGATCGGGCGGAAGCGTTGTGCCGAGGTCTTCAGCACCGCCTCGTGAATGGCGACACCTTCCGACCGCAGCCGGTTGTAGGTGTCGATCAGCACGATGGCGTTGTTCACCACGATACCGGCCAGCGCCACGATGCCCGTGCCTGTCATGACGATCGAGAATTTCTGCCCGGTCACCATCATGCCGATCAGCACGCCCACCATGGCGAGCACCACGGTCGAGAGCGTCAGGATCGTCTGGTAGAACGAGTTGAACTGCGTCACCAGGATGATGAACATCAGGAACAGCGCGCCCATGGCGGCCTTGCCGAGGAACTCGCCCGATTCCTTCTGGTCCTCGTCGGCGCCACGGAAACGGAAGCGCACGCCCTCCGGCCAGTTCTGGCTGTCGAGCCAGCTCTGGATTTCGGCGATCTTGTCGTTCGGCGTCAGGTCGCGGTCGCCAAAGGTCGCGCCTTTGACCAGATTGGCCTTGAGGTCCATCGCATAGGAGCCGTCCTTGCGGGTGATCGAGGTGACCTTGTGCTGCGGCCGCAGGGTGACGAAATTGGAGATCGGGACCTGCCCGTTGGCGGTCCTCAGTCGCAATTCGTCCAGCTTTTCCAGCGTGCGGTCGGCCTCGGGCAGGCGAATGCGGATGTCGAGTTCATCCTCCGAATCGTCGGGCCGGTACTTGCCCATCAGCAGGCCGTTGGTGACGAGCTGGACCATGGAGCCGACGGCGGCAACGCCGGCATTGTAGCGCCCGGCTTCTTCCCGGTTGAGATCGAGTTCCCACTCGATACCGGGAAGGGGGCGACCGTCCTCAAGATCCTGAATGTCGGCCAGCGTGTCGAAATAGCCGCGCACCTGTCCGACCGTATAGACCAGCGTATCGTAGTCGTCCGACTTCACCTCAAGCCGCACGTCCTTGCCTTGCGGCGGGCCTTCCTCCTTCTTGCGGACCTCGACCCGCACGCCGGCAATGTTGGCAGTGCGGTCGCGGATTTCCTGGAAGATGTCGGCCGCCTTGCGGCGCTTGTCGAAATCGGCGAGTTCGATCTGGAACGTCGCGACGGCGTCGTTCGGCTTGTCCTGCCCACCGCCCAGGTCCAGCCCGCCGCTCCGCTGGGCGCCCGGCGCTTCGGCGTTCATCACGACATTGTCGAGGCCCTTGACCTGCAGGATCTGGTCTTCGACCTCGATGGCGATGTCCCTTATGTCGGTTGCCGACAGATTGCCGCGTGCCGAGACGAAGACGGTCGCCAGATCGGGCTCTTCCTCGACGAAGAACTCCACGCCGTTATTGTATACGGCGAAGGCCATGAACGTTCCCACGGTGATGCCGATCGCGACGAGGATGACCACGACATTGCCGACCAGACTGCGCGTTGCCCGGTCGAGGAAACGTACATAGACGCCCATCGGTCCGGTCAGCTTCGTCGGATCGAGTTCCGCGTCCGCCGAGAGCATCCGGGCGACATGGCTTTCGTCCCGTGGATGCGTCCTGCGCCAGTAACGCGTAAGGCTGCCGGTCGCGAACCATGCGATGATCGCGGCGACCAGCCCTAAACCAATTGCGATCCAGCCGTCCGTGACGGCGTCGAAGGGCACTTCGACAAGACCTTCGATGAACACGACATAGGTGGCCGCGGCGACCAGGACGAAGGCATGGATCGATTGCGCCAGTTGCGGATGACGGCCGATCCAGTCGCCATATTGCGCGAAGGCGACGCCGGTCACCGGCACGAAGACCAGCGCGGTCAGCAGCGAGGCCGACAGCACGATGATCACCATGATCGGCAGATAGCTCATGAATTCGCCGATCACGCCGGGCCACAGCAACAGCGGCAGGAAGGCGGCAAGCGTCGTTGCCGTCGACGAGACGATCGGCCACAGCATCAGCTTGGCCGCGCGGAAATAGGC
Source organism: Rhizobiaceae bacterium (assembly GCA_041987205.1). GTDB lineage: Bacteria > Pseudomonadota > Alphaproteobacteria > Rhizobiales > Rhizobiaceae > BOKV01. The sequence goes on from JBHIWX010000002.1 coordinate 61,486, forward strand.
GGTCTGCGCGTCCAGACCCTCGCCGAGCTTGCGGTCGGCATATTCCGTCATGACGATGGCGCCGTCGACCAGCATGCCGACGCACAGCACCAGCCCGTACATTACCATCATGTTCACGGTCATGCCGAAAGCCGCGAGGATAAGGAATCCGACCATGAACGAGGTCGGGATCGCCAGCCCGACCAGCAGGCCGGATCTGAGACCGAGCGCGCCGACCACGACGATCATCACGAGTGCGATGGCCGTCAGGATCGACGATTGCAGCGAACCGAGCTGGTCGAAGATGTAGGACGACTGGTCGACCAGGAAATTCGCCTTGATCGTGTCCGGCCAGCTCTTGGAGAATTCCTCGACGACGCGACGAACCTCCAGATTGTTCTCGATGACATTGGTGCCGAGCCGCTTGACGATGTCTAGGGACACGGCCGGTTGACCATTCACGCGCGTGAAGGTCGAGGCATCCTTGAAGCTGCGCCGAATCTCGGCGACCTGGCCAAGCGTGACCACGCCCTCGCCATTCTGCTTGATCGGGATGGCATAGACATCGGCCGCGTTCTCCACGAGGCCCGGCAGCTTCAGATTGAAGCGGGCCTGCCCGTCATCGAGAAAGCCGGCGGGCACGAGCTGGTTGTAGTTGGACAGCGCGTTGAGCAGTTCTGTCTGGGTGATGTCGTAGGATTCGAGCTTCTCCAGATCGAGAATGACCTCGAGCAGTTCCTCGCGGTTGCCCTTCAGCGATGCCTCGCGCACGGTCGGGATCGTCTCGATCTCGTCCTTCAGCCGCCGCGCCTGCGTGTAGAGCGTGCGCTCCGGAACATTGCCGGAAAGCGTAACGATGATCGTAGGCTGCAGCGCGAAATTGGTCTCGAATATTTCAGGTTCGTCGGCCTCTTCCGGCAGGTCGGCCTTGCCCTGGTCGACCTTGTCGCGGATGTCGGCCAGCACGAGATCCTTGTCGGTCTCGATGCGGAATTCGAGCAGGATGCCGGCATGGCCCTCCGAGGCGATGGCCGTCAGTTCCTTCAGCCCGTCCAGCCCGCGCAACTGCGTTTCCATCGGCCGGATCAGCAGCCGCTCGGAATCCTTTGGCGAAATGCCCTGCTGCGAGATCGAGACGTAGTAGATCGGGACGTCGATGTCCGGATTGGCTTCCTTGGGGATGGTCAGATAGGTCAGGATGCCGGCGATCACCATCACCAGCATCAAGGTGATGACGGTTTTCGGCCGGCTTAGAATGTTTTCGAGTGCCCCACTCACTGGTCGTCACCTTCCATGGCCTGTTCCAGTCTCGGGTCGGGAACCGGATCGACCTTCTCGCCGGCGATCACATATTCCTGGCCCAGCGTGATGACGCGCATGCCCGCTTCCGGACCGGCGATCCAGAAGCCTTTCTTGCTCTGCGCCAGGATCCGGATCGGAACGAAGCGCACCGTGTCTTCGGCATTGACGATGCGGATGCCGATCTGGCCGTCATCGGCCAGCGTCACCCAGGACGGGGAAATGCGGAACGCCGTCATCGCCGGCAGGCGGATGCGCGCGCTGGCCGTCAGCCCGTCGCGAACCTTCGGTCCTGCATCTTCCAGTTCGATCTCGGTCAGGAAGGTGCGGGTCGCGGCGTCGGCGGTCGGTGCGATGTAGCGAACCTTGCCCTCCAGCGTTTCGCCGCCGACCAGCGTCACGTCGGCCTCCATGCCGACGGAGACACGGCTGACGTCGCGCTCGGAGATCTGCCCCATGAAGAGCATCGGGTCAGTGTCCATCAACGTGATGCAGCTTTCGCCGACCTTCATGAAATCGCCCGGCTCGGCGACGGGATCGACCACGACACCCGACGCGGAGGCGCGGATTTCGGTGCGACCGAGCTCCCACTTCGCCTCGGCCACCAGCGCCCTGGCGGTGTCGAGCGCCGCCTTCATCTGCTTCAGCTTGTTTTCGGAGGAATAGCCCTTTTCCTGAAGCGAGGCGTTGGCTTCGTAATCGGCCTGCGCCTGCACGAGCTGGGCTTCCGCCTGCGCCACGCGCGAGGCGCGAACGCCTTTTTCGACGGTGCAGACGAGTTGGCCGGCCTCGACCCGGTCGCCCTTGCTGACGAGCCGGTTTTCCAGAACCCCCGCCGTCTCCGCGCGGATGGCGAAGGTCGCCTCGGCGGAAGTGCGCCCGCGCACCAGGATGGCTTCCGTGCGGTCCTTTTCCAGAAGCGGGATGTAGCGGACCTTGAACAGGTCGCCATCCCTTTCCGCCTCGCGCTCGGCGATCGGCGCGGCTTCCGCGCCAGCCTTTGCCTCGCCACCGAAATAGAACGTGCCGGTCGCCATCCACGCGGCAATCCCGACGGTGATGCAGGCGGCAATGATGTGCGAGGACTTTACTCTGAATGCCATCGATCAGGTTCCATTCGATCGCCGGGCGTCGGCCGGCCGTTAAATGCGGTTTATTCGGCGGCTTGCGGGTCGGAATCCTGCCCACCCGCAACCGAGATCAATTGGTTCTTGTGCTTGCGCATATAGGCGATGCCGCAGCTCATCATGTGACGGCCGTAATCCACGACCCAGCACTTGGCCGGCTGGTCGCAATCCGCCGCGATGCTTTCGAGCATTTCGAGATCGGCTTCCAGATTGGCGATGCGCTCGGCCAGTGATCGGGCAAGCAATTCCGGTCCCGTCAGGTCGGCATTCATCGCCTGCAGCAGGAACTCCGACTTGAAGGAATCCTTCTGCGGATGCTGGCGCAGGCCGTTGACCAGTTCCGCGCGGCCCTTTTCGGTGATCGAGTAGATCTTGGCATCGGGCTTGCCGGGATGGCTCTCGATCCGGCAATCGACCAGGCCTTCCTGCTCCAGTCGCGCCAGCGTCGGATAGATCGAGCCGAAGCTGATATCGATGAAATAGCTGAACGGACCCTCGCTGGTCATTTTCTTGATTTCGTAGCCGCTCGCCTCCTTGGCGCGCAGAATGGCGAGGATGAGGGTTCTGACATTCATGCAGATGATCCGCGATTTTGTGTCCCGATGGCGCTGTGTCGCGCGGGCAAGGACGAAGCTTCAGGCCATATATGTCCATTCGATATATATCATTCAAGCATATGAGTGCACTGCACAATCACATTTTGTTGCATTTGCGCGGGCGACGCCATGGACTTCGGTGTTCCGGCCCCTTATGCAGCACACAAGTAATCATTGTCTGAAGACTGCCCGCAGAAGGTGTATTTCCCGAAAGTATTGAAAACATTGCTGAAACGCGTACGCATCGGCAATCGCCCGACTGTGCGCGTGGCAGGGGTGGCTGGCGGACACGATTTCGCGCGATACGGGCGATGGAGAGGAAATTCCCGGCATGTGACGTTCTCACCGGGGCTCATAGAGGCTACGTCAACCATGAAACAGTTGGAAAAACACTGCGTGATGCCCTGCTTGCGCCGGGTGCAGGGGTCGAAATGAGTGTGCATTTGCGGGCGATCCTGCCCCCTTTGGCGCTGATCGGGGTCGCTCTGGTCTTGTCCGCGATTTGCTGGTGGCTCGACTGGCAGATCCTGTCGGCCCTCCCGCTGCTTGGCGCCGTCATCCTGGCTTTCGACACCCGTGGGCGGCGTCTGGATTTCCGCAATGCGCGGGACTATCTGGCGCGCGGTCACGAACCGACACAGGTCGCCAAGACCTATCAGTACTCGTGGTGCAGCCGCGCCGCATGCCGGGCGGCTGCAAGCCATGCCGGCGAAGACGTGGAAATGGCAGTAGACAGCTATTACCGAGTGAACGGCTATCGCTGGTTCCACATCTTTCCCGACAACACGTTTTCGCTCAATTCGCCATTCCTGAAGCTGCGCTTCTGGCGCATCACGCTGTTCGGCAATGCCGGCGCGAAATCCGTTCTGGAAATGGCGGAGCGCCGGGACGCGGCACGGCGGGAGCGCAGGGAGGCGGAAGCCTCGGCGCGCAAGGCCGCCTGAGCCAGCAGTGCGGCGTTACGCCGGCGGCTGCGGCGTGACAAATTTCCCGGTACTGAATTTGAAGATCTTGCCGTTCTCGTCCATTTCCGGTGAAGCGAGCCTGACGAGATGGGGCACGATTTCCGAAGGGTGGGGCAGGGTCTCCGGGTCCTCGCCCGGCATGGCCTGCGCGCGCATCGCGGTACGTGTCGCGCCGGGGTCGACGATGGCCACCCGCACATTCGTGCTCTCGCATTCGCCGGCATAGACACGGGCCAACGCCTCAAGCGCCGCCTTGGAGGATGCGTAAGCCCCCCAGAACGGCTTTGCCGAATGCGCCGCGCCAGACGAGATGAAGATCGCCCGGCCGGCATCGGAAGCCCTGAGCAGCGGATCGAGCGAGCGGATCAGCCGCCAGTTCGCCGTGACATTGAGGTCGAAGACGCGTTGAAAGGTCTTCGGTTCGATATGGCCGAGTGGCGACAGACCGCCCAGCATGCCGGCATTGGCAAGCAGGACGTCGAGCCGGCCCCAGCGCTCGTCGATCGACGCGCCAAGCCGGTCGATCGCATCGAAATCGGTGATGTCGAGCGGCACCAGCGTCGCCGAGCCGCCCTCCGCCTTGATCGCATCGTCGAGTTCTTCCAGCCCGCCGACGGTGCGCGCCACCGCGATGACATGCGCGCCCTCGCGGGCAAAGCCGAGTGCGGCCTGGTAGCCGATCCCGCGCGAGGCGCCGGTAACGAGTGCGATGCGGTCTTTGAGCTTGGTCATGGATATTGCCCGGGACTAGGGATCAGGTACTGGGGATTGGGGAATTAGAAACAGAAAGTTGCAGGATCGAGATTGTTCCAGGCACTTCGGCTTTGTCGAAATCATCGCCGCAGGCGGAAAGGCAATCGCCAGCTTCATTCCCAAATCCCGATCTACTACCCCTTGGCTTCGGCCAGCAGCGACAGCGTACGGATATTGTCGCGGTCGTCATGGTCGGTCAGCTGGGTCGGATACTCGCCGGAGAAACAGGCATCGCAGAATTGCGGCAGCTCGGAATTGCGCTTGGCTTCGCCGACGGCGCGATAGAGCCCGTCCAGCGAGACGAACCCCAGGCTGTCGACGCGGATGAAATCGCGCATTTCGTCGATCCCCATCCGGTGGGCGAGCAGCTTGTGCTTTTCCGGCGTGTCGACGCCATAGAAGCACGAGGCGAGTGTCGGCGGGCTGGCGATGCGCATGTGCACCTCGCGCGCACCGGCCTCGCGCACCATTTGCACGATCTTCTGGCTCGTGGTGCCGCGTACGATGGAATCGTCGACCAGGATGACGCGCTTGCCTTCCAGCATCCGCCGGTTGGCGTTGTGCTTCAGTTTCACGCCCATGTGCCGGATCGAGTCCGACGGCTGGATGAAGGTGCGCCCGACATAGTGATTGCGGATGATGCCGAGCTCGAAGGGCAGTCCCGCGCCCTCGGCATATCCGATCGCCGCCGGATTGCCGGAATCGGGAACCGGTACCACGACGTCGGCGTCGGCCGGCTGTTCGCGCGCCAGTTCGATGCCGATCTGCTTCCGGACCTCGTAGACGTTCTTGCCCGAGAACACCGAGTCGGGCCGGGCGAAGTAGACATATTCGAAGATGCAGAAACGGCTCGGCGCGGCCTCGAAGGGCTTCAGGCTTCTCAGGCCCCGTTCGTCGATGATCACGAGCTCGCCGGGTTCGATGTCGCGCACATGCCGCGCGCCGATGATGTCGAGCGCGCAGGTCTCGGAAGCGAGGATGTAGGCGCCGTCGAGATCGCCCAGCACCAGCGGGCGTACGCCGAGCGGGTCGCGGCAGCCGATCAGCTTCTTGTTGGTGATGCCGACGACCGAGAACGCGCCCTCAAGCTGCGCCAGCGCGCTGGTCAGCCGCTCCTCGAAGCTCGCCTGACGGTCCGTCGCGATCAGGTGCAGGATCACCTCCGTGTCGGAGGTGGTGTGGAAGATCGACCCGTCGCGCTGCAATTGACGGCGCAGCGTCATCGAATTGGTGATGTTGCCATTGTGCGCCACGGCGAAGCCGCCGCCGGCGAATTCGGCGAAGAAGGGCTGGACGTTGCGCATCTCGTCGCCACCCGTCGTCGAGTAGCGCGTATGCCCGATCGCCCGCGTGCCCTTCAGCCGGTCGAGCACCGACTGCTTGGTGAAGGCATCGCCGATCAGGCCGCGATGGCGCTCGGCGTAGAACTGGCTGCCGTCGAAGGAGACGATGCCGGCCGCTTCCTGCCCGCGATGCTGCAGGGCGTGCAGGCCCAGCGTCGTCAGCGCAGCGGCGTCATTGGCACCGAAAATGCCGAAGACGCCGCACTCGTCCTTGAAATGATCGTCGTCATGATCCTGATCGCGCATGGCATCCGCCTCGAAACGCTCCGCCCCCCGGCCTGCCTGTCTCTCGCCAGTCCGATTGTCGCCAGCCATGGCGTCGTTCCTTTTGCTTGCGAAACCGCCGCGCGTCACGCGCGCGGGCTAGCTCTTGGTGCCTTCGGCGGCATCGTCCGGCAGGTCGCCTTCGCCGCCATCATTGGGTTTCAGCTTTTCGATGATCGACTGCTCGGGGTCGTCTGGCAACAAGGAGACGATGCTTTCCCCGATCGATTCGAGCATGGGCTTGGTCTTGGCGTTGGCGACCCATGCGGGCTGACCTTCCGGGACCAGCCAGTTGTAGAACAGCAGCGCCACGACGACGAGCAGCGCGCCGCGGATCGCCCCGAACACGAAGCCGAGCGTGCGGTCGAGCGCGCCGACGCGGCTGTCGACGATGAAGTCGGCGACGCGCATGGTGATCAGGCTGACGACCAGCAACGTGATGCCGAAGATGATGCCCGCCGCGACGATGTCGGCCACGGTCTTCGACGAGGTTATCTGCGCCGTATAGGGCGCCACGATCGGCGACAATTGCGGGTAGAAGAAGAAGGCGGCGGCCGCGGCTGCGATCCACGAACCGATCGACAGCAATTCGCGTGAAAAGCCGCGAATCATCGCCAGCACTCCGGAGACGAGCATCAGCCCGATCAGAAGGCCGTCGAAAAGCGTTATCGGCATGGGTATTCCCGACTTCGAGGATCGTTGAATGGCAATGCGGACAGCTTTGCCGGACAAAGCCGGCCTTCGTCCATGCCACGTTTCAGTTGCCAACAGGTTTCAGCACCGTTCGAGCGTTCAAATAGACCGGAAATGCCCTGCTTTCCAGAACAAAATGGGGGTTTTCGTTAACCCCCGGCGCATCGAGTCTGGAAGTCGGAAGCGATCGAACCGCAACCGGCCGGACGAAGGCCACCCGGCCGACCGTTCACGTGATGATTACTGCGCGCCGGATTCCGAACCCGATGCTCCGCTTGTCTCCGGGCTTGTCTTCGGCTCCGAACCGCCGGTGCCGTTCGGCGGCAGGTCGGGAGCGTTGGCGGGGATCGGATTGGCCTCGAGGTCGGCGATCAGCGCTTCCATTTCACCGATCTCGCGCACCTGCGCCTCGATGATGCCATCCGCCAGTTCGCGCACGCGCGGATCGCGGATATGGGCGCGGCGGCTGGTCATGATCGCGATGGAATGATGCGGGATCATCGCCTTCATGTAGGAAACGTCTTCCACCGTGTCCTGGCTGCGTACGAGATAGAGCGAGGCGGCGAAAACGACGACGCTGCCAGCCAGGATCGCGATGTTCGCAGCGCGGTTGCGATACATGTCCATCATGAAGAGCAGCATGACGATCGCCATGACGGCACCCATCAGCAGTGCCATCCAGGCGCGCGTCTCGCTGAACCAGACATGATCCATTGCGTAGGTGTTGAGATACATCAGGCCGAACATGATGACCGTTGCGGTGACGATCATGGCGGCAAAACGGGAATAGCTCATGAGCAGACTCCTGTGAGGTGGTCTCACAGGAGAAACGCGGGCGCCCCTTTCGCGTTCCGCGCAGGCCGAGCAGGCATTACTCAGCCTTGCCCGTTGCGGCGATGGCGGCCACCAGCTCGGTCAGATCGCCGAATTCGGAAAGCGCGATACCCGTCTTCTGGCCGTCCAGGCTGCCCCTCGGCACCATGGCGCGGGTAAAGCCGAGCTTCTCTGCCTCCTTCAGCCGCTGGCCGGCATGGGCGACGGCACGCGCCGCGCCCGACAGGCTGACCTCGCCGAAAAACGCCGTGGTCGGACCGAGTGCCTTGCCCGTCAGGGAGGAAACCAGTGCGGCCGCGACCGCAATATCGGCCGCGGGCTCCGAGATGCGATAGCCGCCTGCGACGTTGAGATAGACGTCGTGACCGCCGAACTTCACGCCGCAATGGGCCTCCAGCACGGCGAGCACCATGGACAGGCGCGCGCTGTCCCAGCCGACCACGGCGCGGCGCGGCGTCGCCAGCGTCGATTGCGCCACCAGTGCCTGGATCTCGACCAGCACGGGGCGCGTGCCCTCCATGCCGGCGAACACCGCCGCGCCCGGCGCCGAGATGTTGCGTTCGCCCAGAAACAGTTCAGACGGATTGGCGACCTCGCGCAGGCCGGCATCCGACATCTCGAACACGCCGATCTCGTCGGTCGGGCCGAAGCGGTTCTTCACTGTCCGAAGAATCCGGAAATGGTGCCCGCCTTCGCCCTCGAAATAGAGCACGGCGTCGACCATGTGCTCGACCACGCGCGGCCCGGCGATCTGGCCTTCTTTGGTGACATGGCCGACGAGCACGACGCTGGCCCCCGATTTCTTGGCATAACGAATGAGCGCCTGCGCCGAGGCGCGCACCTGTGTCACCGTGCCGGGTGCGGAATCGGCGAGCTCCGTCCACATGGTCTGAATCGAATCGACGATGACGAGCGCCGGGGGAGGGCCCGACTCGAGCGTTGCGATGATGTTCTCGACGCTGGTCTCTGCGGCGAGGCCTACCTGCGGCTCCACCGCGTTGAGCCGGCGCGCGCGCAGCCGTATCTGCGCCACCGCCTCTTCGCCGGAGACATAGACGACCGGGTGATTGGCCCGCGCCAGCGCGGCGGCCCCCTGCATCAGCAGGGTCGACTTGCCGATGCCCGGGTCGCCGCCGAGCAGGATGGCCGAGCCGCGCACGAAACCGCCGCCGGTGACCCGGTCGAGTTCGGCGATGCCGGTCGCCACGCGCGGCGCTTCCTCGATCTCTCCCGACAGCGGCACGAGTTGCACCGGCGAGCCCTTGCGAACCGTTTTCGTGCCGGGCGCCGCCCCGATGCCCGAACCGGCGTTCTCCTCGACCAGCGTGTTCCACTCGCCGCAGGCATCGCATCGGCCCGCCCAGCGCGTGTGTGCGGCACCGCAATTCTGGCAGATGAACTGGGATCGGGCTTTGGCCAAGGCGTCATTTCCTGCATAGGGTTTGTTCATGAAACGTTCTAGTGAAGGGCGGTGGATTTCGCAAGAGGCGGTGGCTCGCGGGCTGGACCGATCGTGCGCGATGGAACGCTTGGCAATGACGGGCTTTCGAGCGCCGGTACAAAATGAGCGCAAAAAAGCCAAGGATAATCGTCTGTTAAGATGAACCGCCTAACTTTTACGAAATGGGTCAGGTTGGGGCACTCATTCAAAAATGAGAAGTATATTTTATCTGCTGCTTGCCGGCGTTTTTCTGCCGGGTTTCGCGCATGCCGCGGTTCCGGAGCCGACGATCTCCGAACTGGCATTCAATATCGATATCGCGTGGATTTTAACGTCCGCCGCGCTCGTTTTGTTCATGCAGGCAGGCTTCATGCTGCTCGAGGCCGGCATGGTGCGCTCGAAGAACTCGATCAACGTCGCGCAGAAGAATCTGGTCGACTTCGTAGCATCCGTCGTCACCTTCGGCATTGTCGGCTTCACGATTGCCTTCGGCGTGTCGAATTTCGGCATCATCGGTTTCCAGCACGATTTCCTCTTTCTCAATACGGATGATGCCTGGACGCTCGCCTTCTTCGTCTTCCAGGTCATGTTCTGCGGCACGGCCGCCACCATCGTCTCCGGCGCCGTGGCAGAGCGCATGCGCCTGCACGCCTATGCGCTGACCTCGATCTTCATCGCAGGCCTCGCCTATCCGGTCTTTGCCCACTGGGCCTGGGGCAATGCGCTCACCCAGAATCCGGGCGCCTTTCTCGCCAATGCCGGCTTCATCGATTTCGCCGGCTCGACCGTGGTGCATTCCACGGGCGCCTGGATTGCGCTTGCCGCCTGCATCGTCATCGGCGCAAGGGAAGGGCGCTTCGACGAGAACGGCAAGCCTGTCCGCTTCCAGGGGCACAGCCCGGTACTGGCGACCTCGGGCGCGATGATCCTGTTCGTCGGCTGGATCGGCTTCAATGGCGGCTCCGCGCTCGCCATGGACAAGACGGTGCCTGGCATCGTCGCCAACACCGTGCTGGCGGCCGGCACCGGCGCGCTCGCCGGTTTCGTTGGCGGCTGGGCCAAGCATCGCGTCATGCATCCCGAGCAATTGTTCTCCGGCATGATCGGCGGCCTGGTGGCGGTGACCGCCGGCTGCGCCGTCCTCGGCCCGCAGGGCGCCATGCTCATCGGCCTGCTCGGTGGCGGCGCGGCGATCTGGGGCATGGGTTTCCTTGAGGAACGGCTGAAGGTGGACGATGCCGTCGGCGCGGTCTCCGTTCACGGCATTTCCGGCGCGGTTGGCACTGTCGGTCTCGCCCTGCTGGCGCCCGCCGAGGCGCTCGTGCTCGACAGCCGCCTCGATCAGTTTCTTGTCCAGCTCGCCGGCGTGGGCATGAATTTCGTCTGGTCGTTCGGCCTCGGTCTGGTCTTCTTCCTGCTGCTTCGCCGCATCATGCCGTTGCGCGCTACGCGCGAGGACGAGGAACGCGGCCTCAACGAATCCGAACACGGCTCGAGGCTCGGAACGGGCCATGTCGAACACGCCGTCTCCGAACTCCTGGCGGGCAACGCCGATCTGCATCTCCGGTTGCCGGTCACGCCGGGCGAGGATTCGGCGCGCATGACCGACCTCTTCAACCGTCTCATGGATTCCATCGAGAACGAGGAACTGCAGCGCGCACACCGCAAGGAAGTGCAGTTGCGTGGGGAGGAGGCCGAACGTCTGTCCGCAATGGCCAACGCGACCTTCGAGGCCATCGTCATTTCGAGGAATGGCTACTTCGTCGATGGCAACGAGGCACTGGCGAGCCTGCTCGGGCTGCCGATAGCGGAGCTCAAGGGAAAACCGATGTTCGACTTCGTGGCCGAACGCGACCGCGAAATCTGTCTGGAGGCGCAGAAGAAGAAGGAGGTCGGTCCCTATGAACTGACCATGTTGAGTGCCTTTGACGAGGAAATCCCGGTCGAGGTTCGCGCGCGAGAAGTCAACTACCAGGGCAGTATCGCCCGCATCTCGGCGATCGTCGATCTGCGCGAGCGCAAGATCGCGGAAGACAAGATCCGGCATCTGGCCCAATCCGATCCGCTCACCAATCTGCCGAACCGTGCGGTGTTCTCCGACAAGCTGAGCCACGCCATGATGCCGCGCCTCGGCACGCCCGGCTGCGGCGCAGTGCTGCTGGTCGATCTCGACCGCTTCAAGGACATCAACGATCTGCACGGCCACCAGACCGGCGACGAGGTCATTTGCGCGGCGGCCGACCGGCTGAGATCGGGCGTGCGCAAATCCGACATGGTCGCGCGTCTCGGCGGCGACGAATTTGCCGTCCTGCTGAACGGTTACGACTTCAAGTCTCAGGTCATCGATCTGGCCCACAGGCTCGTTCACGCGCTGAGCCAGCCAATCGATTGCGGCTCCGGGCTCGCGATTCGCACAAGCATCAGCGTCGGCATCGCCTTCTTCCCCGACGACAGCACCTCTCCGCAGGTCCTGCTGTCGAAATCCGACACCGCGCTCTACAAGGCCAAGGCGAAGGGCCGCAACACCTATTGCGCGTTCGAGGAAGGCATGGACGCCGAAATCGCGATCCGGCGGGAGGTCGAGGCCGAACTCTCGGATGCCATTGCGAACGAGCAATTCACCATCCATCTTCAGCCGCGTTTCGACATCTCCACCCTGCGCATCAATTCCTACGAGGCGCTCATACGCTGGAACCACCCCACCAAGGGACTGGTCCCGCCCGACATGTTCATTCCAGTGGCAGAGCAGTCCAGCCGGATCATCGACATCGGCCGCTGGGTGCTGCGAACCGCCTGCGAAAGCGCGCTTCACCACCTCGACGACGAGACGATCAGCATCAATGTCAGTCCGACCCAGTTCCGCGACAAGGGGTTCGTACCCGATATATCGAGGGCGCTGGAGGAAACCGGGCTCGCACCCGAGCGTCTCGAACTCGAGATCACCGAAAGCGTCCTGATCGACGAGGACGAATGGGCGCTGCAGATCCTCAAGAGCCTCAAGAAGATCGGCGTGAGGATCGCGCTGGACGATTTCGGCACCGGCTATTCATCGCTCGCCTATCTCAACCGGTTTCCCTTCGACTGCCTGAAGATCGACCGCGCCTTCGTGATGGGCATCAGCGATTCCGTGCAGAAGCAGGCCATCGTCGACGCCGTCGTCCGCCTTGCCAATTCACTCGGAATGACGGTGGTCGCGGAGGGCGTTGAAACCCGCGCCGACGTCCAGACGCTCATTGAAAGCGGCTGCAACGAGCTGCAGGGCTTCATCATCGGAAGGCCAGCCCCGGTCGATGAGATGGTGAAAACGCCGTCCTCCGAATTCGCTGCCGCACTCGCCGAATACGGCGTCGACAAGCTCGCCCGGCTCTTCAAGGACGACACGGAATTGCGGATGACGGGAAGCTGAATACTGATGGTCAGTTTTCCGTTTCGTCATGTTCGCGCGCGTCCGCTTCCTGTTGCAGCCACTGGACGAACAATTTCAGCCTTGGGTCAGAATATCGTTTGCGGGTAACGACATGAATGCCCTGCGGGCGCTCAACCGTGATCGGTGAGAGGCGGACAAGCCGGCCCGCCATTTCGTCCGCAGCAGTCATACGCGTATCGGCCAGTATTACGGCCTGCCCCGTCAGGGCTGCATCGAACATGAAAGCCCGGCTCTCATGTTCCGCGGGCCTCAGATCTCTCCCCGATTTTGCGCCGGCGGCATTCGCCCATTCATCCCAGTCGTCTCGCCAGTTCCGGGCGCAGGCAAGGGGCAGTTCAAGGATGTCGTTGACGCTCATGGGCGTCTTGCAATGCACAACCAGTTGTGGAGCACAGACCGGCCCCAGCAAATCCCGGTATATTAACGTCGATGGTCCGTCCCAGCCGCCGGCGCCATAGCGGACTGCTGCATCGAAACCCGACTTTTCCAGATCGACGTACTCGAACGACAGGATAGGCTCGATTCTGATGTCGGGATGTCGCTCGAAAAAGCCTGGCAGCCGGGGCAACAGCCAGCGATTTCCGAAAAACGGCGCCACGGTGATTTTGAGAGTTCCGCCCGGAACCGGCTTTCGGGTTTGTTCGACGGCATCCTCGAGCAGATCGAGCGCTCGACCAACCTTCTCAGCCAGAAGGCTCCCCTCCTGCGTCAGCACGATCTTCCGCGTTGCACGATGAAATACCGGGGTGTTCAGCCATTGCTCAAGCGCCTTGATCTGGTGCCCGACAGCGGCAGGCGTAACGCACAATTCGTCCGCGCTATCCTTGATGCTCTCGTGCCGGGCTGCTGCCTCGAAGGCGCGCAATTGGTTGAGTGAAGGCAGGCGTCGAGCCATGAGGCTATGCCTTAGAAAAACTAAGTCATAACCCAAGATATAGTCGTTTGTCGCGAAAGGCCACTGAATCGTACCCTGCTTTTACGACAGACAATCGCTGTGACAGGGGAATGCTGATGCCCGGCGCAACACAAAGACTGCCTCACCGGACCGAAGACATATTTCTCACCGATGGCGGAACGGAAACCTGGCTCATGTACAAGAGAGGTTTCGACCTGCCGGAGTTCAGCGCTTTTCACTTGCTAAACGATCCTCGGGCCACTTCCGCTCTCCACGAATACTACCAGGCTTTCGCCGATATTGCCGTGACACTGGGCACCGGGTTTATTTTCGACAGCCTGACGTACCGGGCAAGTCGCGATTGGGGAAGGCTGTTGGGTTATTCCAGTGAGGGATTGGCTGAAATGAACCACAAATGCCTGGACCTTTACCGCGAAATAGCCGCCAAGGCCGGATTGGCGGATGAATTCGTCGTAATTAGCGGCTGCGTCGGCCCCAAGGGTGATGCCTATAACACGAACGAAGGTCTGACCGCCGAAGGTGCAGAGGAATATCATGGCGAACAGATCGAAACCTTTCGCAAGGCCGGAGCAGATATCGTTACCGCGCTCACCCTAAACGCAACCGATGAGGCCATTGGCATCGCCCGGGCAGCCAGGAACGCCGGACTTCCATCAGTTATATCCTTCACACTTGAAAAGGATCGAAAACTTCGCAGCGGGCAATCCCTGCAACAGGCCATCGAGATTGTCGACGCCGAAACAGGAAACGCGCCCGCTTATTACATGATCAACTGTTCTCATCCCAAGGATTTCGGACCAGCCCTTGGCAAGGGAAAATGGGTCGAGCGAATTCGCGGGCTACGTGCCAACGCCTCGACCCTTGACCACGGAACATTGTGCCAGTTGGGTCATCTTGAAGAAGGCAACCCAGACGAGTTGGCGCGGCAATATCGCGACTTGAGGAATGCCTACCCACAACTGAATGTATTCGGCGGCTGTTGCGGGACTGATTTCGTCCATGTCGAAAAGATCGGCAATGCGATCATGGCCGCCTGAGCGGTCTACCGGGTTGCTCACCCATCCACATAGACCCGCTCCGCCCGTGGCGCGATGCGGGTAAGCACTTCGTAGCCGATCGTGCCGGCCGCTGCCGCGAAATCCTCGAGCGCGACGGTTTCGCCGAACAACTCGATCCATTCGGCCCGGTCGAGCACGGCCTGTGGCACATCGGTGACGTCGAAGGCTGTCAGGTCCATCGAGATGCGGCCGAGGATCGGTACTTCTAACCCGCCAATGCCGCCGTTCGCGCCGGGCAGGAGATCGCGCAGCGGTACGCCGGAACCGGACGCCGCGCGCAGCAGCCCGTCACCATAGCCGATGCCGCACACGGCTATCCGCGTATCGCGATCCAGCACGGTGGTCGCGCCATAGCCGACGCTCTCGCCCTTTGCTGCCTGCTTTACCTGAAGGATGCGCGCTTCCAGCGTGACGACGTTCGCCATCGGCCCGACCGTGCCGGCCAGCGCCTCGCCGCCATAAAGCGCGATGCCGGGCCGCACCATGTCATAGGCGTAGGCCGGATCGGAGAGCGTCCCGGCGGAATTGGCCAGTGACGCGCGAACGCCCGGGAAGTGAGCGCGGATTGCGTCGAAGCGTGCTTTCTGTGCGGCATTCATCGGATGTTTCGGATCGTCGGAACAGGCGAGATGGCTCATCACCAGCGTCGGCGCAATCGACTGTCGTCGCGCATCGTCTCCGGCGAAGGCGATGGCGTCTTCCACTCGCATGCCAAGCCTGTTCATGCCGGTGTCGACATGAAGCGCGCAGGGCGGTTTTCTCCCCGTGGCGCGGCCATGGTCCGCCCAGACCGCGATGTCCTCGGCACAATTGAGCACCGGGATCAGCCCGGCCTCGTCGAGGAGTGGGGCGTTTTCGGCGTTGAGCCCGGCAAGCGCGAAGATCTCGGCATCGGGCGCATGCTCGCGGATCGCGATGGCCTCGCCGACATTGGCGGTGAAGAAATGCCGGCACCCGGCCTTGTGCAGCGCTGAGACGACCTGCGCGGCGCCGAGCCCGTAGCCGTCGGCTTTCACCGCCGCGGCCACTGCCGCACCCGGCGCGAAATCGCCGAGCAGCTTCCAGTTGCGCGCGAGCGCCCCCAGATCGACGGTCAGACGGGAGGTGGCGAGGCATTCACCCATGCGACGGACTGACTGCTCGCGCGTCTATTCGTGCCGGTCCGGCAGATGGTCTTCCTCGGCGAGGTCGGTGAAGCGCGTGAACATTGCCTGGAAGCCGAGCTTGGCGGTGCCTGTCGGGCCGTGACGCTGCTTGGCGATGATGACCTCCGCCTTGCCCTCGGCCTCGCGCATGTCCATTTCCCATTTGAACCACTCTTCCGTGCCTTCCTTCGGCTCGCGGTTCTTCAGGTAATATTCCTCGCGATAGACGAAGAGCACCACGTCGGCGTCCTGCTCGATGGAACCCGATTCACGCAGGTCGGAGAGCTGCGGCCGCTTGTCGTCGCGCGATTCCACCTGACGCGACAGCTGGGACAGCGCGATGATCGGCACTTCCAGTTCCTTCGCCAGCGCCTTCAGCCCGGTGGTGATCTCGGTCACCTCCTGCACGCGGCTGTCGCCGGCGCGCTTTGAGGCCTGCATGAGCTGGATGTAGTCGATGACCAGCACGTCGAGGCCGCGCTGGCGCTTCAGCCGACGGGCGCGGGCGGCAAGCTGTGCGATGGAGATGCCGCCCGTCTCGTCGATGTAGAGCGGGATGCGCTGCATCTCCTGCGCGCAATAGGAAAGCTTCTCGAAATCGGATTCGGTGATCTCGCCGCGCCTGATCTTGCTCGACCCGACCTCGGCCTGCTCGGAGATGATACGCGTGGCGAGCTGTTCGGCGCTCATTTCCAGCGAGAAGAAGCCCACCACACCACCATTGGCGGCAATCGGCTTGCCGTCGGCGGCCGTGTCCGGCACGTAGCTGTGCGCGATGTTGAAGGCGATGTTGGTCGCCAGCGATGTCTTGCCCATGCCCGGGCGACCGGCGAGGATGATAAGGTCGGAAGATTGCAGCCCGCCCATGCGCGCATCGAGCGAATGGATGCCGGTAGCGATCCCCGAAAGCCCGCCCTCGCGCTGATAGGCGGCGCTTGCCATGTCGATGGCGGTGTTGAGCGCCGAGCCGAAATCGTGGAAGCCGCCATCATACTGGCCGGTTTCCGCCAGTTCGAACAGTCGCCGCTCGGCATCCTCGATCTGCCCCGCGGGCGGCATGTCGACCGGTGCGTCATAGGCGATGTTGACCATGTCCTCGCCAATGGTGATCAGCTGACGGCGGATGAACAGATCGTAGATTGACCGGCCGTAATCGGCGGCGTTGATGATGGTGGTCGCTTCCGCCGCAAGCCGCGCCAGATATTGCGCGACCGTCATCTCGCCGCCGACCTTCTCGTCCGCCGGCAGGAATGTCTTGATCGTCACGGGGCTGGCGTGCTTGGCCGCCCGGATCATGTCGGAGGCGACCTTGAAGATCTGGCGGTGCAGCGGCTCCTGGAAATGGTCCGGCTTGAGGAAATCCGATACCCGGTAATAGGCGTCGTTATTGACCAGGATCGCGCCGAGCAGTGCCTGCTCCGCCTCGATATTGTGCGGCGCCAGCCGGTAGGCGGTGTCGTTGTTGCTCACCAGACGCGGTGCTGCTTCGGCCATCGTTCCTCTTTCCCGTCCTGCGATGCGCGACCGGCGGGCCGCGCAGCCCCATATGCCTTCGATCCCGTCGGGCCATCCGAGCCGTCGGGCGAATCGTCCTTAACGTTTCGTTAAGGGTGGCGAACCCCTAACGGATTTGGGAGTGGGGCACGCGGCTTTTTCGCCTGCTCCGCGGGCTTGCCCCGCTATCAACACTGATTCACAGACGCGATCGAATTTGCCGTCTCTGTGCCACGCAAGCCATGGACAAATGGTCCCGGATCGGCGTGTCGGCAAGCATGCGATTCGCTGGCCCATTCTGGCACGCAAGCATGCCAAAAAAGAAGGGGCACGGCTCGGGCCGCACCCCTTCGATCCAGGCAATGCCGTCAGGCGGCAAAGCAGGGTATGGCGATCAGGCGCCAGCCTTGTCGGCGTCTTCCTCGTCCTCGGCGGCTGCTTCGGCATCCGTCTCAACCGCTTCGGCGTCGTCGCCTTCGTCGGCGAGTGCCTCTTCGGCTTCGTCGGGATTGTCGAAGATTTCGGCCAGATCCGGCTCGTCCTCGGCATCCTCGGCGGCTTCCATGGCGGCGCGCGAGGTCAGGTCTTCGCCACGCGCCTGGCGCTCGGCCTCGTCCTCGGAGCGGGCGACGTTGACCGTGATGGTCGACTCGACCTCCGGATGCAGGATCACGCTGACCTCATGCAGGCCGATGACCTTGATCGGTGCGTTGAGGTTGACCTGCGAACGGGCGATCTTGAAACCGTTCTCGTCGAGAATGGTCGCGATGTCGCGGGTTGCAACCGAGCCGTAGAGCTGACCGGTCTCGCCGGCGGCGCGCACCAGCACATAGGTCGTGCCGTCGAGCTTCTCGTGAACGGCGCTTGCCTCGTTCTTGCGCTCGAGGTTGCGTGCTTCCAGTTCGACGC
This sequence comes from Rhizobiaceae bacterium, assembly GCA_041987205.1. Taxonomy (GTDB): domain Bacteria; phylum Pseudomonadota; class Alphaproteobacteria; order Rhizobiales; family Rhizobiaceae; genus BOKV01. Next base: position 79,729 of record JBHIWX010000002.1, read on the forward strand.
GCTGCGATTCGAACTTGGTCTTGTTGGCGTCGTTGGCGCGCAGCGCCTTGCCCTGCGGCAGCAGGTAGTTGCGCGCGAAACCGTCCTTGACGCGAACGGTGTCGCCCATCTGGCCGAGGCGCGGAATGCGTTCCAGCAGAATGACTTCCATGATGATTTCCTTTCTAGCGGTGTCTGTGGATGTCTGAGTGTGTCGGTTGTCGATGATCAGGTAGGCGTGCCCGGCCCGCCATTGATATTGGCGGGCGGCGGGGAAGGCGGCTGGTTGCGGCTCTTGAATGCGCGGCGCACGCCCATGCCGGCGAAGATCAGCAGCGGAAACGAGAAGAGAACCAGCAAGAAATAGGACAGGAACAGCATGACGCCGCGTCCGGGACGTCCCCGGCTGACATAGTGAAGTTCGGCAAGGCCGATCAGGCCGAAGCCGCCAATGCCGATGCCCGCGGCCACGGCGGCGATCTCGTAGAGCGGTCCCGACGCAATGGCCATGCCGACAACGCCCAGAACCGGCAGCGCCAGCGCCTGGACGGGAAGGGTCGCGTTCGCCGCGATGTCTTCGGCCGGCCGGGCGAGGCGGCCCGAATGGTGCACGATCATCGCGCACAGATGGATGACCAGCACGTGCAGCATCAGCCAGATGGCCGGCACGATGAGCGGGATCAGCGATGCATAGATGCCGGCCTGTCGCGCCAGCATTTCGGGCGAGGGCGCGGCCAGTTGCGGATTGTCCTTGAAAGCCTCGCCCATCAATTCGGAAAAGATCATTGCCACCCGCTCGCCGGAAAAGCCGACGGCCCAGCCGGTGATGATGAAGCCGGCGGTCAGTGCCAGCATCATGCGCAACAGGACGCCCGAGATAGGAAACCAGACCGTGGTCTCGGGGCCGCCCGGCGCAAGCGTGTCGCGACGCGCCAGGTTGACGAGATGTCCCGCCCAGGCGGCGGGCAGGAACAACAGCGTGCCGGCGGCCACCGGCGCGGCAATGACACCGTCATAAAAGCTGATCGCGGTTGCCACGAGCGCGGCTGTCAGGCCGGCGGCGGTGCCCCAGCCAAGCGCCGCGATATAGACGGCAGCGGGCGCGGCAAACAGCAGGAAGACGGCCATGGTGGTCGCCTTCAGCCCGGCAAGCGCCATCAGCCCGCCGGCGATGCCGGCAAGAATCCCGATGATCCAGAAGCTGTTGGCTCTCATCTTTCGCTGTCCTGTCATTCGACAGTTAGGGCGGCAATCCGTGCTGCGGCCCAACTTGGTTCGTTAGTTCGCGCTCGCTCCAGGAGCGTCAGGTCGGATGGCGGGCCGGCGCTGCCGCCCCGCCATCAATTCCGTCGTCAGCTGATGACGTAGGGAAGCAGGCCGAGGAAACGCGCGCGCTTGATGGCGCGGGCGAGTTCACGCTGCTTCTTCTGGCTTACCGCCGTGATGCGCGAGGGCACGATCTTGCCGCGCTCGGAAATGTAGCGCTGCAACAGGCGGATGTCCTTGTAGTCGATGGTCGGCGCGTTCGGGCCCGAGAACGGGCACGATTTGCGGCGGCGATGGAAGGGACGGCGTGCCGAAGGGGTCATGGCCATGATTATTCTCCTTCCCTGGCGCTGCGTTCGTTGCGGTCACCACGGTCGCCGCGGTCACCACGATCGCCCCTGTCGCCGCGGTCACCACGATCGCCTCTGTCTCCGCGATCACCGCGCGGGCCGCGGTCGCGATCGCGATCGAAGCCGCCACGTCCGCCACGGCGGTCGTCCCGGTCGCCCTTCTTCATCATCGCGGACGGGCCGTCTTCATGTTCCTCGACGCGGATCGTCATGTAGCGGATGATGTCGTCATGGATGCGCATCTGGCGCTCCATTTCGGCGACAGCCTCCGACGATGCGTCGACGTTCATCAGAACGTAATGCGCCTTGCGGTTCTTGTTGATGCGGTAGGTGGTGGAGCGCAGGCCCCAGCTTTCGACCTTGCCTACCTTGCCGCCATTCGATTCCAGAATGCCCTTGAAATGCTCGGTCAGGGCTTCCGCCTGCTGCCCGGAAATATCCTGGCGAGCGAGAAACACATGCTCATAGAGCGCCATGTGATTGTCTTCCTTTCCTGTCGTCGAACAATCCCGCGCGGAGCCTCCAGGCCGCTTTTCAAACCAGTGGGCGTTGAAGCCATTGGCCGGAAAGGCGAATTGGAACGGTCGAGAGCGGAGACACGGGAGGCCGGATCGACTTTCTGATCCTTCGCCTGACGCTCATGCGAGCGTTTCGGCGACCCTCCGTTCAGCCCCCGGCGGAACTGATCGAACCTTCTAAACGGCGGCGGTTATACACATTGCCCGGGCAATTGCAAGTTGGCGGGCCGGAGCGGGTGACAGCTCCGGCCCCGTAGTGTGGTTTGAGCGATGCGGAACGCGACCTCAGCGCTTGGCGCGCCGGCTGCCACCATTGACATGCGTTTCGCGCAGCAAGCGATAATGGGCCTCGTCGACCCATTCGCCCAGTCCGGCATCCCATGCCGAGCCCTGCGAAATACCCCAAGGCTCGCCGAAGACCTTCCGGTTCAGTTTCATCGAGCGCTCATTGGTCACGCAGCACGCCGAGCGCAGCGCCCGCCAGGGCCCGGATTTGAAGCCGATCTTGTAGGCTTCGTCGAGCGCCACCGCGCCGTCAGCAATCGTGCCGGAATTGTACATGACGATCTGCGCTTCCATGACGGCGCGATCGAGCCTGAGCGTCACCAGTGCGTCGCCGACCATGAAATGGAGCACGGACCATGTGTTTTCCTCGATCGAGGGCGGCGTCATGTGGGTCCGCGGCGAAAGCCAGCGTCTCGTGTCGGGGTTGTTGGCCACCTTGGCGAACCAGTCGTCCAACTGGCTTTGCTTTGTGACGATCATGCGTCTGCCTCTTGTCGTTATTCTTTCTGGCACCGATCGCGACCGGCGTGCCCGCCACCGCGTCCCGGAGAATTTGTCGTGCGTTTGCGGGTAGAATCCGCTTAACCTCAAGGAATGCTGGACAGATATCTGCCATGATTTGTTGGTTTGGCAACAGTCATTGAATAGTTCGGTTAAGACGCCGCACCGGCTGGATGCCCTGTTTGAGGGCTCTGGAGCACACTTTCGGCCCTTGGGGCGGGGGTGAAACCGCGTCGCCGAACTGCTAAGAGAACCGCCCGAGCGTTCCCCGAACGTTCATTCGCCGCCGCGTCAGGATCGTACAGTCCGGGAACCGCAAACATCGCCAGCTTGTCTTCCGCCTTCAGAAATCCGGCCATGATCTTCGCCCTTGCGGCGTTGCTGCCGCTGCTCGCCGCCTGTCAGGTAAGCTCGATCGACTCGGTGATGGCCGTTTCCGACAAGAAGGACGTGGTTGCCTGGTCCGGGCCGCAGGAGGGACTGCTGGCGCCGTTCAAGGAAACGGCGTTCCGCTACCGCAAGCCGCTGGAAGTCTCCGATGGCGGCCGTTTCATGATCGCGCCCTATGACGAACTGGTCGACATCAACAAGCGCGACGAGGTTCCGGTGCGCAAGGTGCGCTCCTGGTTTGTGCGCCGCCTGCCGAAGGGGACCGAGGTCGAGGGCGATTACGAGGTCGGCGGTCGCCGCCATCAGTACCGGGCCATTGGCAAACTGTCCGGCGGTTCGAAGATGACCGTCATCTACATTCATGGGCGCGGCGGAAACCGCGACTGGGGCTTCGACGACGAGCGCTTCGGCGGCAATTTCAACCGGCTCAAGAACATGCTGCTCAAGGCCGGTGGCGCCTATGTCAGCCCCGACTTCACCGATTTCGAGGCCGAGGGCCTGGCCGACGTCAAGGCGCTGGTCGCCAAGTTTCGCAAGCTGACCGACGGTCCGCTGGTCGTCGCCTGCGGTTCGCTCGGCAACAGCCATTGCTGGAACCTGGCGCAGGACGCCACTTCCGCCGGAAGGCTGGACGGGTTGATCGTGCTTTCCGGTTTCCCCGACGAGCGCTATTTCTCGTCTCCGGCCGTCCGCTCCAGCAATCGCGTGCCGCTGTTCATCTCGCACGGCACCTGGGACCCGGACTACAATTACAAGCCAATGGTAGAATTCTACCGCGAACTGAGAAAGCGCGCGCCGGACCATCCCGTGCGCCTCGTACTGTTCGAGACCGGCAAGCATGGCGCGCCGGTCCGGATGATCGACTGGCGCGACACGCTCAACTGGATCGCCGCGCAATAGCGGCCGGCGTCACGCGACCTTCGGCAATTGCATGGGCGATGCGCCACCCATGAAGCCCCTTGCCCAGGCAAGGCCGGCACGGGCCTTCGGACCCGTGTCCCAAACGCCGCAGCCGATCTCGGTACCGTTTTCGTCCACCTTGGTCGAGAGGATTTCCGCATCCGTCCCGTAGACGCGCTGCATGTCGAAGATCTTGCGTTCGCAAACCCCGATGACCTTGTCGATCCCGTTGGAATCGCAGAATTCCAGCACAGCCAAAGACAGCGCGAGCGTCGCGCGGTTGACGAAATTGAGTTTGCGCGAGGAATGGGAGGTTTCGCCGACACAAAACCGGGTTGCTTCCCAGATGGTGGACGAACGATAGCGCTCGGGCTCCGGCAGCAGATCCTGCCAGACCGTGTGCATCAGAGTCGGGCCGAGGGTGGGCATCAGCCTTACACCGCCGCCGACTTCACCCTCGTCCATATACAGGATGACGACATTGTGGAGGTCGTCGAAGGCATCGCGTTCCGTGCCGTCCGCGCCGGCCGTCACCCAGCCCAGCGTGTCGCAGAAAATCTTCTTGCGAAGGCGGTGATATTGCTCGAGTTCTCGCTGATAGACGTGCCGGTTTTGCCGGTCGATGTATACGATCATGGACCCATCCCGTGAATGACAGAGAGGGTCGAAGCGTCGCTACCTTTGCGAGTGGGCGGCAATCACCCAGAAATTGGTGATTGCACTGCTGGATAAAATTTTACCTATTAGTGTGTTTGAGGTTTTGTCGGAAACAGACGCATCGAAATGCGCGTTCGAGCATGTGCGAGAGGCAGCGCTTTTCGATTCCGTCCAACGCTGAAACGCACTAGCGACGCGGTTTCCATCTCCTTCGACTGCTAATCGGGTGGGGCCGGCGTGTCGGGTCCAATTCCGCGCAAGGTTGGGCCTCTAGGATCGCGGGCGGAAGCATCCATCCGTGAGGGCGTCTTGAGCGTAGCCAGTCCGACAGCGCATGAAGCGCCTAATTCCGGTCGCGATATCTTCTTCGCGATCGGCATCATCTTCATTCTCGCCGTCCTGTTCCTGCCGATTCCGGCCTTCCTGATCGATCTCGGGCTGGCGCTGTCGATCGCCGTCTCGGTGCTGATCCTCATGGTCGCGCTGTGGATCCAGAAGCCGCTCGACTTCTCGTCCTTCCCGACGGTGCTGCTGATCGCCACCATGCTGCGCCTGTCGCTCAACATCGCGACGACTCGGCTGATCCTGTCGGAGGGGGCGAATGGCGAGACGTCGGCCGGCTATGTCATCAGCGGGTTCTCGCACCTTGTGATGAGCGGCGATTTCGTGATCGGCCTGATCGTGTTCCTGATCCTGGTGACGGTCAATTTCATCGTCATCACCAAGGGCGCGACGCGCATCGCCGAAGTTGGCGCGCGCTTCACGCTCGACGCGATTCCCGGCAAGCAAATGGCCATCGACGCCGATCTGTCGGCCGGCCTGCTCGACGAGAAGGAGGCGCAGCGTCGTCGCCGGGAACTGGAGGAGGAGAGCTCGTTCTTCGGCGCCATGGACGGTGCGTCGAAATTCGTGCGCGGCGATGCCATTGCGGGCCTGCTGATCACCGCCGTCAACGTGTTCGGCGGCATGATCATCGCGGTATGGCGCCACGACATGGATATCGGCCAGGCCGCCGACATCTTCACCAAGCTGTCGGTCGGCGACGGTTTGGTCTCGCAGATACCGGCGCTGATCATTTCACTGGCGGCGGGCCTTCTCGTTTCCAAGGGTGGCAATACGGGTTCGGCCGACGTCGCGGTGCTCAACCAGCTCGGCAATTACCCGCGTGCCCTGTTCGTCGCGTCCGGTCTGATGACCCTGCTGGCATTGACGCCAGGGCTTCCCTTCTTCCCGTTCGTGGCACTCGGCGCGGCGATGATCGGCACGGCGGTGGTCATCCCGCGGCGCACGGCGGAACGACGACGCGTCGAGGAGGAACAAGCTCAGCAGGAACGCCAGGACAAGGAGATGGAGTCGTCCAACTCGGTCAAATCGGCACTGAAGGTGCCGGAGATCGAGCTCAGCCTGGGCAAGCAGCTTTCCGTCAAGCTTTTGGCCTCGCATGGCGAGATGGGCAGCCGCGTCGCCAAGATGCGCAAGCGCTTCGCACGCGAATTCGGGTTTGTCGTGCCCGAGATCAAGCTCACCGAGGAATTGTCTCTGGAGCCCTCAAGCTACGAGATCCGCATTTTCGGCACCTGCGTGGCGGCGCAGACCGTGTCGATTTCCGACGTGTTGGTGCTGCCCAATGGCGATCAGCCGCCGCCGGTGCCGTTCGAGAACGTCACCGAACCGGCTTTCGGTTCGCCCGCCTGGCAGGTGTCGGAGATTTTCGCGCCCGAACTGCGCCGCGCCGGCTACAAACCCGTCGACATGCTGTCGGTCATCCTGACGCATCTCAGCGGGGTCATCCGCAACAACCTCTCGCAGCTTTTCTCCTATCGCGATATCCGTCAGCTCATCGGCGATCTCGACGGCGAATATGCGCGGCTGGTCGAGGAAATCTGTCCGACGCATCTCTCCTTCTCCGGCCTGCAGGCGGTGATGAAGCTGCTGCTTGCCGAGCGCGTCTCGATCCGCAACATGCATCTGGTGCTGGAGGCGGTCGCCGAGATCGCGCCGCATGTCAAACGCACCGAGCAAATTGCCGAACATGTGCGCATGCGCCTGGCCTCGCAGATCTGCGGCGATCTGGTGCGCGACGGGGTGTTGCCGATCCTGCGGCTCGGGCGGCGCTGGGACATCGCCTTCCAGAACGCGCTCAAGCGCAACAATCGCGGCGAGATCATCGAATTCCAGATGGACCCCGCCGAGCTCGAACAGTTCAGCCGGGAAGTCGGCGACAAGGTCAACGAGCTGCTCGGTGCGGGCGAGCATTTCGTCATCACCACCTCGCCGGATGCACGGCCCTATGTGCGCATGGTGATCGAGCGCCTGCAGCCGACCCTTCCGGTACTCAGCCATGTCGAGATCGCGCGCGGCGTTACCGTCAACACGCTGGGCTCCGTGTCGTGACTCTTCCCGGCGACGAGGTGCTGCTGGCGCTGTTCCTCGTCTTCGCGCGTGTCGGCACCTGCCTGATGCTGCTGCCGGGCTTTTCGGCCGCGCAGGTGCTGACGCGGCTGCGCCTGTTCGTCGCTTTTGCGATCACGCTTGCCGTGTTTCCGCTGGTCCAGCCGCAGATCGAGACGGCCGGCATCAGCGCCGACCCGTCGAACCTGTTCCTGAAGATCGCGGCCGAAATGGCGACGGGTGCCGCCTTCGCCCTGCCGATCCGGTTTCTCATCGGCGCGTTGTCCTTCATGGGTGAGACGGTGATGCAGATCATCGGCCTCAACCCCATCCCCGGCGTGGTGATGGAAGAGGGGCAGGCAAGCGCGGTGCTCTCGGCCTTTCTGACCACATCGGCCGTCGTGCTGTTCTTCACGCTCGGCCTGCACGCCAATGCGATCCTCGCGGTGGCCGCTAGCTATCGCTTCGTGCCGCTCGGCGAATTCGCCGACCCGGCCGGGATCATGACAAGGCTGCGCGACGCCATTTCGGATGCCTTTATCCTCGTGTTGCGGTTGTCTGCACCGTTCCTGATCTTCGCGATCGCGATCAATCTCGTCTCGGGCGTCGTCAACAAGCTGACTCCGCAGATCCCGGTCTATTTCGTCGCCACGCCCTTCCTCATCGCCGGCGGCGCGGTGCTGCTCTACTGGATTGGTGACGACATTCTGGCGCTCTTCATCGCGGCAATGGCGGACATGATCGGCCGGTGATGCAGAAGGCTATGGAAAGCAAGCTAAGGCGGATACGCCTGCTGCGCCGCATACGCGAGGCCGAGCAGTTCCGCCTGTCGGCCGAACTGATGGCGAGCCAGCGCCGGATGAGCGAATCGGAAGATGCCGGCGAGGATGCTGGGCGTCATCTCGACGGCGATTTGCAGTTCGATGGGCTTCTGGCGCAGCAGGGGCTGCGGGCGGCATTGCGCTCGGCGTCGGCGATCGAGGAGGAAAGGCGTGTGATCGCGGAACTGAGCGAGCGCAATGCCAACTCGAAGAGCGCGACCGACACGCTGGCCGACACCGAAAGGCGGCTTTCGGGCCGTCTCGATGCCTATCTCCAGCACGGCACGCTTCTGGAACTGGTCACGTCGCGATCGGTTCGGGAGGAGGAATAGGCAGGCGCAAGGCTAGCACAAGATTTGCCGGTTAGGGTTTCGGGCAAAATGACAAAAGGTGTGCAAGGGGTGCGTGGATGAGCGCGATCACGGCGGTAGAGGCGGGAAATCCGGCGACGGGTGCCGAGCGCGCGGCCAAGACGCCACGGGTTGCGGCGGGCGAGGTCCCGTCGAATGCCTTCTCGGAAACGCTCGTCGCCACTGGCACCGGCCGGCAATTGCCAGCGTCGCCAGAATCGTCTCAAAACCCCTATGCCAAGTTCGAGACCATGGTGGTCTCGCAACTGGTCTCCACCATGCTCTCGACGGCGGGGTCGGGCCTCTTCGGCGAAGAGGGCGACATGCAGGCGTTTTCCTCGATCTTCGCGGGCGCGATCGGGGAGGAAGTGGTCAAGCAGGGCGGCATCGGCCTTGCCGATACGATAGCGCGGAGCCGGTCGGAATAGCTTTCCGGTCGGTGGGCAAGTGGCGCAGTGAATGAAGGTTTGCCCGATGCGGTTCGGGCCAACCGGCCTCAAGGTGTTCCGGCGCCTTGTTGAAGCGGGCCGGTCGGCGCGAAACCGGGGCAGAGAAGGAAACCGGTCTTGGATCGATCGATGCCGATGCAACAGGACATCTTCAACGGCGCGGACCTGCCGCAGATGCCGTCGCTTGCGCCCGGCGAGCGGCTGGGCATCGAGACCGTGCTCGACGGGCTCATCAACGTACTCGACCAGGAGCGTCTGGCGCTGAAAGACGCGGCACGCACGCAGTTCGGAGATTTGACGCGACAGAAGCTGCAATTGCTGGCGCAGCTGAACCGCGCGGTGCAGGCGCCGACCGCGCTGCCTCAATCCATCGAAGACAAGCTGCGGCTTGCCCGGCGCAAGCTGGACGAGAACGCGGCGATGCTGAAGCGGCGGATGGACGCCATCCGTGAAATCTCGGCCATGATCTCGCGCGAGATACGCGACGCGGAATCCGATGGAACCTACAGCGTTCCGGGCAGCGTCGCCGGCGCCTACCGGCAGGTCTGAGGCCGATGATACGGGCGATCGTTGCCGGTTTGTGGGCGGTGATCCTGGTTGCCGGTTCGGCCTATTATTTCTCGGTCATGGCAGGCTCGGGCGACGACGGCGAGTTCGAGAACCAGTCGCATTACGATCTCTACAACATGAGCACGATGTCGGTGCCGATCATCCGCAGCAACGAGATCCGGGGCTATATCCTGATCGAGGCGGTGTTCGCGATCAATCCGGACGTGTCGTCGAAGCTACCGTTTCCCGTCGAATACCAGATCCGCGACGCCGTCTACGAAACGCTGTTTTCCGACCGCGAGATCGACATCTTCCAGCTCGACAAGCTCGACACGCGGCGGCAGAAGGAAAAGATCCGCGAGACGGCCAATGCGAAATATCCGGAGCTCGTTGGCGACATCAAGATTCAGTATTTCGACTTCATGAGCAAGGACGAGGTCCGCGACATGAAGATGCGGCGGTTCTGACATGTCGGGCAGGGCGGTCCGGCATCTTCGGCTTTTCCCCGCGCTCTTCATGCTTGCCCTGCTGTCGACCGGCACCGCCTCGGCGGCCTGTTCCGGGCCGGTGCCGTTCTTCGTTTATGGCGATTGCAGTGGTGTGGCGAAGGGCAAAGACGCGGACAATAAGACGGACAAGGTTGCAACGCTGCGGCCCGCCCGGCAGCCCTTCACGCCGGTGGCACGTGTCTGGCGCGTTTCCTTGGATGGCCGAGGGGATGGTCATCTCGTCTCGACGTCGGCGGCATTTGCCGATCAGGATGGCGTTGGCGGCGAGGCACAGTTCACCATCCGCTGCCGCGACGACAAGACCTCAGCCTGGTTCCGCTTCGCCGGTTACGAGATGGGCAACAGGGGCGCGCAGCGCGAAATCGTCTATCAGGTCGACGAGGACAACGAGGAAATCGTCGAGCTCGAACGCGCCCGCAACCACGAGATTCTGACGATCGAGCGCGGCTATCGTGCCGTCCCGTTCGTGCGCAGGTTGATCGGCGGGCAGAGCATGCGGATTTCGGCGATCGCAGCCAATGGCAAGGAATTGCACGCCGTGCTGCCGCTGGAGGGGCTCGGCCGCGCCATACAGGACCTGCGCGAAGCCTGCCACTGGTAGGCGATCAAGCGCCAATCGCGCGTGCCGCCTAGGTTCAATTTCAGATTCAGGAAAGTGGGCCAAGCCTTTGATGCCAAAGGCCTGGCTGTCGTGGATCAGGCGATTCCTGCTGCTTTGATCTTCCGATGTCGCGATATTTCTCAATGCCCGTTATCGGCACGCCGCACCTGGCTATTTGACCTTGGTCACGGTCAGCCTTCCGTTGACACGCTCGGCGACGAATTCGATCTGGTCGCCTTCCTTCAGTGTTTCGACCATCGAGGGCTCACCAGCGGCAAAGACCATGGTCATGGCGGGCATGTCGAGGTCGACCAGATCCTCATGCGCGATGGTCAGTTTCTTCGCCTTTGCGTCGACCTTCTGGACGACGCCCTTGACGAAGGTCTCGGCCAGCGAAGGCGTGGCAAAGGCGGCAAGCGCAAGGGCGGCGAGGGCGATGATGCGGATGTTCATTTTCGTTCTCCATGGATGAGTCGGGGTCGGATCATTCCGGCCGTCGTTGATGGGCTTCGGTGCCCGTATTCGGTTTCTGTCTTCAGTGTTTGTGCTGCATTGCCGGGGCGTCCGGATCGGCAGTCCCGGCGCTGGAATTGCCCATGTCGTCGGGCAGGTCGCCGGTCCACTCATAGGCCTGCGTGCCGGGCGGGTTTTCGAACCAGCCCGGATCGGCGTAATCACCCGCCGCTAAGCCTTCGCGAACCTTCAGGACGGAGAACATGCCGCCCATTTCGATCGGCCCGTGCGGCCCCCAGCCGGTCATCATCGGGATGGTGTTGTCCGGCAGGGGCATTTCCATCGCACCCATTTCCGCCATGCCGGTCGAACCCATCGGCATGTAGCCCGGCTGCAGCGCGCGGATCTTCTGCGTGACGCGGCGCTTGTCGACGCCGATGAAGGTCGGCACGTCATGGCCCATGGCATTCATGGTGTGGTGCGATTTGTGGCAGTGGATCGCCCAGTCGCCGGGAATGGCGTCGAACTCGAAGGCGCGCATCTGGCCGACCGCGACATCGATCGAAACCTCAGGCCAGCGTGCCTCCTTGCGCACCCATCCGCCGTCGGTGCAAGTCACCTCGAAATCGTGGCCATGCAGGTGGATCGGATGGTTCGTCATGGTCAGATTGCCGACCCGGATGCGCACCCGGTCGCCTTTGGCGGCGACCAGCGGATCGAGATCGGGAAAGATGCGGCTGTTCCAGCACCACATGTTGAAATCGGTCATGGTCATGACCCTGGGAACATAGGTGCCGGGCTCGATGTCGAACGCGTTCAGCAGGAAGCAGAAATCGCGGTCGACTGGCATGAAGGCCGGGTCTTTCGGATGCACGATGAACAGGCCCATCATGCCCATCGCCATCTGCACCATCTCATCGGCATGCGGGTGGTACATGAAGGTACCGCTCTTCGTCAGATCGAACTCATAGACGAAGGTCTTGCCGGGCGGGATGCCGGGATGGGAAAGGCCGGACACGCCATCCATGCCCGAAGGCAAGATCAGCCCGTGCCAGTGGACCGAGGTGTGTTCCGGCAGCTTGTTGGTGACGAAGATTCGGACCCGATCGCCCTCCACGGCCTCGATGGTCGGCCCCGGCGACTGGCCGTTATAGCCCCACAGATTGGCGGTCATGCCGACGGCCATTTCGCGTTCCACCGGTTCGGCGACCAGATGGAACTCCTTGACACCGTTCTTCATGCGAAACGGTGCTGTCCAGCCATTCAGCGTCACGACCGGGTTGTAATCCGGGCCCGATGCCGGTTGCAGGGGAGGCTGCGTGGTGGCCTGTTCCATCACCGCCGCCTCGGGCAGCGACATATTGGAGGTCTGGGCGAGCGCCGCGCTCGAAACCAGCACGCCACCGGCGCCGAGCAATTGTCTTCTGTTGAGCATGTTCTTCATCTCTCAAATCCTGCCTCAGTGACCGCCGTCGGCATTGCCGGCAGGTGCCGGTGCATCGCCCGCAATCTTCGTGGTGCCGTTGCTTCCGCCATGGATCGCCGCCTTCAATGCGTTGGCGGCGAGCCAGAACTCGCGTTTCGCATCGACGCTGAGCAGAACCGCCTCGGTTCTTGCCCGCGTTTCCTCCAGAAGCTCGAACGTGTTGGTGATCATGCCGTTGTAGGTGAGCAGCGCCTCGTCGGCGATCAGCGCACGCAGCGGCAGCACGGAATTGCGGTAATGGCGGGCGATCTGGTGGTTGGCGGTGACGGATTTCGCGGCGGTGCGGGCCTCGGCGCGGATGTCGACCGCCTTTTGAGCCAGGAGATTGGCCTGTTTCATGTATTGCAGTTCGGCCTTGCGCAGCCTTGCCTCGCCGCTGTCGAAGATCGGTATCTCGAATTCGAGTTCGACCTGTCCCGTCTTGACATGTTTCTTGTCGCCGTCTTCGAGTTCACGTTCCTTTTCGAAGCCGCCAAGCAGCTCCAGATCGGAAACATAGCGCGTGGCGTCGGTCAGGCCGTGGCGGCGTGCCGCGGCCTCCAGTTCGAACCGGCGCATCCTCAGATCCGGACGGTTGCGGAGTGCCTCGCTTTCTGCCGTCGCGATGCCGGGAGCGTGCGCGGGCAATTCGGGCAGGTAGTCGGGCACGAAGAAATTCAGATCGTCGCCCCACAGGCCCATCAGCCGCGCCAGTTCCTCTTTGGCCAGTTGTGCGGCCAGTCTGGCCTTGGCCCGGCGGCCCGCGAGTTCGGCGAGAAAGACATGTTCGCGGGCCTGGCCCGATTTCGATAGGGCGCCGGTCTCACCGAGTTCCTTTGCAAGTTCGGAAGCTGCGTCCGCCGCCATTTGCGCCTGGTTGAGATAGATGGTGGTTTCGAAGGCGGCGACGGCGTTGATCCAGGCCGACCGGGTTTCATTGGCAAGCCGCAACGTGTCGTCGATCGCCTGCAATTGCGCCGACTGGAATTTGGCATCCGCCTCCGAAATGCGGGCGGGGCGGGTGAAGAACGCCAGCAGATTGGCGCCGACGACCGCCTCGATGGATTTGTAGGCTTCCAGGCCGGGCGTGCCGATGCCGATGGCGCCAACGGAGAGTTTCGGATTGGGCAGCAGCGTCTGTTGCCAAGCTTCGGCTGCCGAGGCGCCGAGATCGGCATAGGCCGCCTGCAGCCCCCGGTTGTTCAGTAATGCGACCTGAACGGCGGTGTCGGCATCGATGGTCTTGCCGCGCACCAGTGCGGAAACGCGATGGGCGTTAGCCTGCGCCACCTCCGCGTCCTGCACCCAGACGGCTTCCATGGATACGACATGATCCGTGAGGAGCGCCACATTGGCAAAGCCGGCGTCCCGGGTCGAATAGCCGGCCTCGTCGGTGGTCGGCGAGCAGGCGGCAAGCCCGAACACGAGGCTGATCACCGCTCCGGCCGATGCCGCGATACGCGGCGGGGCCATCATTGCCCGTCTCCCGGTTCGACAGTGCCCGGCACGCGTCGCCATGGCGCCGGCTGAACCGGCTCGCGATGGGTGTAGTCCGCCAGATAGTTCGCCGGCGCGAGCTGGCGCGTCTGGGCGTCCGGATCATCCGGGGCGGGCAGGGAAACGACCTCTGCCGGAAAGCCGGATTGGCACGCTGACAGGAACAGCGGCAGCAAGGCCGCGAAATGAATGTAACGCATTGAAAGTTCCGATTCCGAATAGGTTCCGGCCGGCGGCCGGACACGCGCTTTCGATCAGGCGTACTATTCAGGATCGGGGAGGCTGGATCGGCGGTTCGGCGCTGAAACGCGTCGCCAGGACAAGCGGCAGGGTGCCGAGCGATGGGGTGACGCGCAGAATGCTGGTCGAACTCGTCAGGATGACAGCCGTGTTGTCGCAATGCATGCCGCCGCAGCCGAGCTTGCCGCAGTGCGGAAGGGTGCCGGAATCCGGACAATGGCTGGGCTGGCTGCTTGCCGCGTCATGGGCGTCGTGCCCGTGGTGGCCGTCATGATTCATCGTGACCGAAGCCGTTGGCATCGATTCGGTCGTGAGCTGGGTCTGTGTGGCAGCGTGCGCCTGCGTGGCGAAGCTCATCGCACCCGTCTGCATTCCCAGCGCGAGCGACAGGATTGCCACCACGAGCATATGCGAGGACCAGTGCGCGAACAGGCGGATTCCCATGATCATCGCCTATACGGCCGCGCGAGAGTGCAGGCAATTCACGAAAAGTTATGCCGCGCGGCTATCCAAGTTTCCCACAATACGAAGAATTTGAATGGGGCCTTGACCTTCCAGCGACTGGAAGCCCTATCTAGCCGGCATGTCTCAATAAAGGATGCCGGAAATGAGCAGCGCCGCAGCACATTCTGACCATGAGCATCATGGCCATCACCATGATCACTCGCAGGATGCCGATTCGAAGAAGACTGAGACCGATCCCGTTTGCGGAATGAAGGTCGACCCGAATGCGGGCAAGCCGTCGCAGACCTGGAAGGGCGAGACCTATCATTTCTGCTCGAACCGGTGTCATGGCCGCTTCGAGGCCGACCCCTGGTTCTTTCTGTCCGGCAATTCGAAGAAGGCCGGGAAGAAGGCCGCCAAGGGCACGCTTTACACGTGCCCCATGGACCCGGAAATCGTGCAGGAAGGGCCGGGCACCTGCCCGATCTGCGGCATGGCGCTGGAACCGATGGGCGGGGTTTCCGACGAACCGAATCACGAGCTGATCGATTTCACGCGCAGGCTGTGGATCAGCGCGGGCGCAGCCATTCCGCTGCTCATCCTGACCATGGGACCGATGGTCGGCCTGCCCATTCGTCAATGGATCGGTGAACAGGTCGCCGTCTATCTGGAGTTTATCCTCGCCACGCCGGTGGTGTTGTGGGCGGCGCTGCCTTTCTTCCGTCGCGGCATCAATTCGATCCGCACCTGGAACCTCAACATGTGGACGCTGATCTCGCTCGGCGTCGCGGCGGCCTATCTCTATTCCGTGGTGGCGACCTTCCTGCCGGGCCTGTTCCCCGCGGAACTGACCTCGCATGGCGGGCATGTGCCGGTCTATTTCGAGGCGGCGGTGGTCATCATCGCGCTCGTCTTCGTCGGGCAGGTGCTGGAACTTCGCGCCCGCGAACGCACGGGTGACGCCATCCGCGCGCTTCTCGACCTCGCGCCGAAGACCGCCCGCCGGATCACGCCGGATGGCGACGAATATGAGGCACCGCTCGAGAACATCCTTGCCGGCGACCGGCTGCGCGTGCGCCCCGGCGAAGCGATTCCCGTGGATTCGGTCGTGCTGGAAGGCCGCTCGTCGGTCGACGAGAGCATGCTGACGGGCGAACCCGTGCCGGTCGAGAAGAACGAGGGCGACACCGTCACCGGCGGAACGCTCAACAAGAATGGCACGCTGGTCGTCGAGGCCAGCAAGGTGGGCGACGAGACCATGCTGGCGCGCATCGTTCAGATGGTATCGTCGGCGCAGCGTTCGCGGGCACCCATTCAGGGGCTGGCGGACCGTGTGTCGTCCTACTTCGTGCCGACCGTGGTCGGCGCCGCCGTGCTGGCCTTCGTCATCTGGTTCATGGTCGGCCCGGATCCGGCCTTCGTGTTCGCCATCGTCTCGGCCGTCTCGGTGCTGATCATCGCATGCCCGTGCGCGCTCGGCCTTGCCACGCCGATGTCGATCATGACGGCGACCGGGCGAGGTGCACAGGCCGGCGTGCTGATCAAGGACGCCGAGGCGCTGGAACGCATGGCGAAGGTCGACACATTGGTAGTCGACAAGACTGGTACGCTGACGGAAGGCAGGCCGAAGCTGACCGATGTCGTCGTCACGGATGACGGCGACGAGGATAGTCTGCTTGCGCTGGCGGCGGCGCTCGAAAAGGGCTCGGAACATCCGCTCGCCGAAGCCATCGTGGACGCGGCGAAGGAGCGCGGGCTGAAGCTGAAGAAGGCCGGCGATTTCGAGGCGGTGACCGGAAAGGGCGTCTCGGCGAAGATCGGCGGCAAGCGGGTCGCGCTGGGCAACCACGCCATGATGGAGGCCGAAGGCGTTGCGACCGATGACGCCGATGACAAGGCCGACGCCCTGCGCGGCGACGGCAAGACGGCGATGTATCTCGCCGTCGACGGCAAGCTCGCCGGTATCGTCGCTGTGGCCGATCCGATCAAGGAAACGACCAGGGCCGCGATCGAGGCCCTGCACGAGGCCGGGCTGACCATCATCATGGCGACCGGCGACAATGAGCGCACCGCGCGCGCCGTCGCCGCCCAGCTCGGCCTGGACGATGTCCGCGCCGGTGTCTCGCCCGAAGACAAGAAGAACCTTGTCGACGAACTGCACAAGGCAGGCCGCAAGGTGGCCATGGCCGGCGACGGGGTGAACGATGCCCCGGCACTCGCCGCTGCCGAAGTCGGTATCGCCATGGGTACCGGCGCCGACGTCGCGGTCGAAAGCGCGGGCGTGACGCTGGTGAAGGGAGACCTGACCGGTATTCTGCGTGCGCGCCTGCTGGCATTGGCAACGCTGCGCAACATCAAGCAGAATCTGACCTTCGCCTTCGGCTACAACGCGCTAGGCGTGCCGATCGCGGCGGGCATTCTCTATCCGATTACGGGAACCCTGCTTTCGCCGATGATCGCGGCCGCCGCGATGAGTCTTTCCTCGGTTTCCGTAATCACGAATGCGTTAAGGCTGCGGCGTGTGAACCTGGAGAGGGATTGACCTTACGTCAGCAGAACCCATTATCTGGTCGAATCGACAGGAGACGCCGATGAATATCGGGATGGCCGCCGAGCAGGCGAATTTGCCGGCCAAGACGATCCGCTATTACGAGGATATCGCGCTCGTCAAGCCGGCGCGGCTGAACAATGGCTACCGCGAATATTCGCAGAACGATGTCCACCGGCTGCGCTTTCTCCAGCGTGCGCGCAGCCTTGGCTTCACCATCGAGGAGTGCCGGACCCTCTTGTCGCTCTATGACGACAAGAGCCGGGCCAGTGCGGACGTCAAGGTGGTTGCACTCGGCAAGATCGACGAGATCGACCAGAAGATCGGCGAGTTGCAGTCCTTGCGCGCGACGCTTTCCGCGCTGGTGCGCCATTGCCATGGCGACGATCGGCCGGACTGCCCGATCATCGACGATCTGGCCGGAAGGAATGACCAGTGAAACGGCAATGGGTGCTTGCGGTCGTCGCCATTCTGGTCGTCGGGGCGATCGTCTGGCGCTTCTATCCGCAGAAGGCAGCGCCCGGCGAGGGGGCGCCCATCGTCGAGGTGACGGTTCCCGAACTCGGCACGCAGGCGCTGGCCGGCAAGGCGGCATTCGACGCGAACTGCGCATCCTGCCATGGCGCCAATGCCGCCGGGCAGGATGGCGTGGCCCCGCCGCTGGTCCACATCATCTACGAGCCCAACCATCACGGCGACCAGGCCTTCCTTCTCGCCGCGAAGCAGGGGGTCCGCGCGCATCACTGGCCGTTCGGCGACATGCCGCCCGTCGAGGGCGTATCGGAAGCCGAAGTCCAGCGGATCGTCGCCTATGTGAGAACGCTGCAACGCGCCAATGGAATCAATTGAGGAACAGGATCAGCCCATGAAACTCAGAGCACTTGCCTTCGCCTCTCTTCTGGTTGCAGCAACGGGTGTAGGTGCGTTCGCCCATGGCGGCGCCACCGGCGTGGTGATGGAACGCATGGAACTCATGAAATCCATCCAGGATCACATGAAGACAGTGGGCGAGATGATCCAGGGAAAGCGTGCCTTCGAGCCTGCCGATGCGCAGGCTGCCGCCCAGGCCATCGCTGGCCATGCCGAACAGCTTCCGAATAAATTTCCCGAAGGCAGCATGGACCGTCCGAGCGAGGCGCTGCCTTCGATCTGGCAGGACTGGGAGCGGTTTGTTTCGATCGCCGAAGAAATGAAGACCAGCGCGCTGTCGCTGGCGGACGCGGCCGGCTCCTCCACCGATGCGGGCACCTTGCGGCCCCATTTCGCAGCGGTCGGCAAGACCTGCGCGGCCTGCCACGAAGGGTTCCGCAAGGCAAACTGAGGCGGGGCGGACCGGTTCGAAATCGAAACCAGTCGCCTTGCTGGTCAGGCCTTGCCCGAGCGTTCGGCGACCAGCACGGCGACGAATCGCGATTGCTCGAAACTGCCGAGGATGATCACGATCATCGAAGTCATCGGGATGGCAAGGATGGCACCCGGCACGCCCCACAGGACCGTCCAGAACGACAGTGCGACGAGGACGACGAACGGGCTGAGATTGAGTTCGCGGCCGATCCAGCGCGGCTCCAGTATGTTGCCGACATAGGCCTGCGCCGCGGTGAGCAGGACGGCGAGCAGCAATGTGGTCGAGAGCGACGCGAACTGGGCCAGCGACAGGATGACGGGTGCCATGACGCCCATCAGCGAACCGAAATAGGGGATGTAGTTCGCCAGCCCGATGACGATCGCCCAGAACAGCGCGAAATCGACATCCATGAGCCACATGATCGCATAGGAAAGGCAGCCCAGCACGATGTTGATCAGCGTCTTGACGGTCAGGTAATTGCCGATCCTGCGGTTTATCGTGGCAAGGATTTCCAGCACGCGCTCTGCCTGTTTCGGGTCGGTGAAGGCATGGCTGACCCTTTCGACGAAGGCGATCCGCTCGCCGAACAGGAAGGTTGCGTAGATCAGCACAAGAAACAGCATCGAGCCCATGCTGGTCAGTCCGCCCACGAACCATGCGAGGATGGTTCTGATGTCGATACGCTCCAGGGTCGCGGCGCGCACGTCCGCCCAGTTGGGGAGTTCATCGATCTTCCATGTGTCGGCCAGACGCGCCGCCAATTGCTCCAGATTCGACTGGTAGGACGGCGCCAGATTGATCAGTTGCTGAACCGTTGCGGTCACCACCAGTGAAAGCCCGGCGAGCAACAGGGCGAACAGCAGAAAGATGAGCACATGGATGGCCGTGCCGGGCAGAGACCGCAGGACCGGAATGTGCCGTAGCGCTGCGGACGCGCTGTTGACGATGTAGACGACGATCACGGAGATGACAATCGGCAGGATGATCGGCCGGCCGACATAGAGCAACCATCCGGATATCAGCGCGATCGCCAGAACCAGGGCAAGGTTCAGCAAGGGCGAACTTTTCACCGGCTGTCCTCCTCGCCTGATCCGGGTTTGCCGTCCTCGCCCGCGATATTGGCGGTGTCGCCGTTTTCAGCTTCCCGCTTGTGCATCTTGCGCGCCTTGCGATGCGCGAGCATGTCGTCAGCGATGAAGCGGACGAGCGCAACGAAAAGCCCCAGCCCCACCATGATGTACACGATGGTGAAAATCTTGCCGATGTCCGTCTTCGGCGAAAGATCGCCATAGCCGACGGTCGACAGGGTGATGATGCTGAAATAGAGCGAATCCAGCCAGCGCCAGCCTTCGACAGTCGAATAGAACACCGTTCCAGAAACCAGCAACATCACGATCAGGATCGATATGTTGCGAAACTCCGGATCGGAAAGGCTGCGCATCAGGGATCGAAACAGGCGGTAGACTGTCAGGAAAAACGAGGCCATCGAATCCGCCACTTTCTTGTCCGCGCGCATCCGGCAATGGATGCCGCGCCAAACATTCTATCGTCGCAGGCGCGGCTGGTCGATGGCGGGTGTTCCAGAGCAATGGAGGCCGATTCCGCGGCGCTCGCGCAATTCGATCTGTTCCAACGATGCGCGGCTTGCGTGACTGTGGCTCGTCACCCGCTCACATGCCGAAAGCGCGGAAATGCCTGAAAAATGGTGGCCCCCGGAGGGCGACAAACTCTTGATTTTGTCAGTCCATAAGCGTTCGTCATATCGCTGATAGAACTGTGTTTTTATCTTCGTCGTATCCATCATTGATTGCAATCATCCGCATGCATTCCCGCTTACAAGTGGGAACGGAAGTGGGAATCGATCATGGCACGGGCAATCAACAAACTGACAGCGACGGGTGTAACGGCGATCAGGTCCAAAGGCCGCTATTCGGACAGTGGCGGGCTGTACATTCGAGTCCCACCAGCACTGAACAAGGTATGGGTCTTCCGCCGGGGCAGGCATGGCACAGAGCGCAAAATCGGTATTGGTCCTTACCCTGCAGTCTGTCTTCAGTGATTTTGAGCAGTTTCACACCTGATGTAAATCAAGGCCGAAACTGCTTGGGGCAGGTAAATCTCTAGCGTTGATATGCCTGTCTCAACACGATGAGAGAACCACTTGCGAAGTCAGGAGTTCCTGCTTCTCCGGATTGCAAGCCTAATGACTACCGCCAACAGCCTGCTTGCCGGCATCAGCGTGGTCGCCCCGCTCTTCAACGAGCGGGAAAACATTTACGCGCTGCATGCTGAACTTACAGCAGCCTTGCAGACTCTCGGAAGGCCTTACGAGATACTCGTCGTCGATGACGGTTCACGAGACGGGAGCGTGGACGTCCTCAAGAAACTGGCAGTACAGGATGAGCACCTTCAGTTGGTCCTGTTCCGGCGCAATTTTGGTCAAACATCCGCATTTCGGGCCGGCATCGATCTGGCAAGCCATGAAATCGTAGTGACGATTGACAGCGATCTTCAGAACGATCCGGCCGACATCGGCAGGATGGTGGCACGGCTGGAAGAGGGATACGATCTCGTCCACGGCTGGCGACAAGACCGCAAGGATGCGGCCTTCAGCCGAAAGCTGCCTTCGCGCGTGGCGAACTGGCTGATTTCCCGGGTGACACATTTCCCAATTCATGATCTCGGCTGCACGCTTAAAGTCATGCGGCGTGACATTCTGGAGGAGGTGGATCTTTACGGTGACATGCACCGGTTCATACCCATTCTGCTCTACCAGCGCGGTGCGCGCTGCACCGAGATGGCAGTCCATCATCGCCCGAGGCTGGCCGGACAGACCAAATACGGGCTTTCGAGAACGCTGACCGTGTTGCTCGACCTGGTCACCGTGAAGTATTTCCTCGACCACGCCGCACATCCCATGGGCTTCTTCGGAAAAATCGGCGTCGGCGCGCTCGGCCTTTCGATGCTGGTGTTCGTTACAACCGTCATCATGAAAGTGTTCTCCGGTATCGACATGACGGGCAATCCGTTACTGCTGATGAGCGTGCTTGCCTGCCTTGCCGGACTGCAGCTCCTGAGCATCGGCGTCATCGGGGAAGTGCTTGCGCGGATCTATTTCAGCACCGAGCACAAACGCCCTTATGCCATCCGCGAGACGGTGAACATCGGAGCAGACCGCCTGGGAGGATTGCGGCAAGCCGCACCCTTTGACGGTGATGGGCACGAAACATGACCAACAGGCAGCAGTCGATCGCTTTTCTTGGGAGCATTGTGGCGCTTCACCTGCTTCTTCGCGGCTATCATTTGACACAGCCACTGGTCGATGCGTTCAGCTGGCGCGAGGCGAGCACGGCAATGATCGCCGACAACCTGCCGCAGAACGGCTGGAACCTGTTTCTGCCCGAAGTCAACTGGACCGGTCCCGGCCCGAGCTACCAAGGTCGCGAATTTCAGCTTTTCACGCTTGTCGTCGCCTTGCTGCAGGAAGGTTTTGGCTGGCACGACTGGTATGGCCGCCTTGTTTCCATCATCATGTCACTTGGCACGCTGATCGCACTGCACAGGTTGACTGCGCGGGTATGGGACGAAACACATGCCCACGCGACTGCCTTGGTATATGCGCTGTTGCCCGGCGCGATCATGATCGACAGCTCAGCGCTGCCGGATGCCACGATGCTGGCTCTGACCGTTACTGGTGTCTGGTTATTCGTCCTGTACATCGACACCGGCCGCCGACAATTGCTGATCCTTGCTGCAGCAAGTTTCGCGCTCGGTGCCCTGACCAAGCTTCCGGGATTCTCGGTTGCGCTCGTGATCGCTTATCTCATCACCGTTATGGCCTTGCGAAGCGGTGTCCGAACCATCTCGCCTTCGCTCCTTGCCGCGCTTGCCGTGATCTGCGTCGTCTTTGCCTACTATGCCTGGGCGGTTCACGTGGGCAACAGCTACCCACCATATCACGTGGCAGGTAGTGGCTACATATGGGACGTCGGGATTGGCGGATTCTGGAAATCTACTTTCTACTTGGAGGAACTCAAGGACATTGCGATCTTGTGGTACTACGGCTATCCGCTCGTCGTTCTTTTTCTGGTCGGATTGTGGTTCATGCCTCTACGTGGAGCGGACAACCCGGTCTCGTGGATTCCGCATGTCTGGCTGATATCCGTCGCCTTGCTGTATCTGGTTGCGGCGCGTGAACTCACCGACAATCCGTGGAATCTTCATGTCTTTCATCCCGCGTTCGCCTGGTTCGGCGCCCGTGGCGCGCTGGTGTTGACGACAATCGGTGCCAGGCGGACTTCGTGGATGGTTGCGGCACGAGCAGGTGCGCTGGCTATCATCGTGGTGTCGTTTTCGACGATCCCATTGACCCGCAGCATGAAACAGCCTGTCGCCGAAAACAGCCGTCAGCTTGGTCTGGCAATCGCGGAACATGCCCGGCCAAGCGATCTCGTCATTACCGTAGCAGCGACAGTGGGTGACCCGATCGCAATCTACTACAGCCGTTTGCGAGGTTGGGTCTTTCCACCTGGCGGCGGACAGCGTGCTTGGTCCCTGTTCGTGGACGACGATGACGCCGCCATCGAGGAGTTCCAGACACTTCGTGCCCAAGGTGCAGACTGGTTCGGATACGTCAAGAATGCGCGCGATGCGAAGAAACGCCTGTTCACCGAACACCACGCCGGTTTCCTGCACTATCTGGAAACCAGGGCGACACTCGTGGACGACGATTCGCGCTTTGCGCTGTACCGGTTGGCCAGAAGGTGAGTATCACCTAGTCGCAGTAGGACGGTTTGATCAGCAACCAGGGCGAGGAGCAGATGCTCCGGACCATCCGCTCGTTTGGTTGCAAGGGGTCGAGCTGCAAGTCCGGGACACCTTTTCCGGTCTTGCGCCGATAACGCGGCGGCGGATTGGACTTCACATACGCCTTGACCCGCTCAAGCTGCGAACTGATCTGGTCGCCAGGATCGAACTTCGAGTATTCATGGCCACCGAGCGCCGGCCAGCGGCTGAAAACGTACCATTTCCCGTCGGGTGTTTCGCGTTGATAAACCAGCCCGTTAGCGGTTTTGTGCTCGAAACAGGTGAAATCGTCGGCGCTCCCCCCTGTACCGATCCAGCGCCCTCGCATGCACATCCTTCCGCCATCCATAAGAATCCAGACACCCTCGGCATAGCTCGTCAGGCCCGATTCCTTCCGGGTGACGGCTACGAAGCGTCTGCCGGAAGATTTGAAATACGCACCGCCATCCTTCCAGACCCAAGTCTTGTTGGCATAGATTCGGAAAAGGTCGTCGATCGAGAGCGAAAATGCATGCTCTGTCGCAGCCTCGATGCTCGAATCTCGTCCGTCCTTGTGTATCGGGGCGGTCTCCTGGGCGCAGGACGGCCACGCGAGAAGGATGGAGATGGCTGCACTCGACAGCAATGAAAAGTTGACCGACCAACTCAAGCGACGCATGCCACGGCCTTTTTCATGAAAGACAAGACAACGCCCCACAGACAAGTCTGTAACCCCAATATCGCATGAATTGCAGGCAAAGGTATTGATTTCTATCAATCAATTAGCCTTGCGCCATGTGTCTTCATTGCGTGCGGCAGGCAACATCAACGCAAGCGGAAAAAGAACTGCGTGCACCACGGCCATGGCAATTCTGCTTCACTGCGGAATTCACGCAGCAATCAGGAATGTGGTGCAGCGTTTATGACCAAGTTCGCGTAACATCCCGCTCGATTATTGTAACAATCGAAACGGATTGGAGCGATCAGGCGAGTTGGTGCCCTAAAGTCGGCAGGCGTACGGAATGGAGCATCAATACCGATTGATGCAAGTTCCCATTTTGCCAAATCCACTGGCGGAACAGACATAGGGTGAAGATACGTAAGACACGTTCACCAGTCGGGGAGTCCGTATCACGGTATTCTGCCGGACTCTGCGGCTGCGATACAGCTTCTTCACGATTGTAGCCCTGTAAATCTCGGCTTTCGTGTGGAGCGATGCATCTTCTGCAAAGGCCGAATTTGTCGGAAGCAGAAATGCTATCGACAGGGCCAAGGCTCCAAAGGTCGGGGTGCGCTGGCGTATGCGATATTCATGAGGTGAAAGGGTCATGGCTTCGCCGTATTCGAGATTGAGAGAGAGCAGGCTAACGCCAAAATCCTAACAAGACTTCTAGCCAGCGACGAAAACTATCTTCTAATTGATTCCTGCACGCCTTGTAATTGAAACACGTCAATCTGGAGACCGTTCACTGATTGCGGCGAATGGGCCTCCGGATTTCCACAGGCGCTGGCGCCAACGATACGCGTCTTGCACGATTTGCTCCAGCGAAGATCGCTTCGCCCACCATCCCAATTCGTGGCTTGCGTCTTCGGGGTCGGCATAGAGAACGGGCGGGTCTCCCTCCCTTGGTTCGACGATCTTGCGTGCCACGGGACGGTGGGTGACCCGCTCAACGGTCTCGATGACTTCCGCAACTGACGATCCCTTTCCCGACCCGAGGTTGAAGGCACGCGAATGCCCGCCGCCAGCAAGATAACGCAACGCCGCGACATGGGCGTCAGCCAGATCGCAAACATGCACATAATCGCGCACGCAGGTCCCGTCAGGTGTAATGTGCCGATCACCGAAAATCAAAACCGGACCTCGCTTTTCGTGTGCGGTATCGATTGCCAGTGGAACTATGCGAGTCTCCGGAACATGGAGCTCGCCATTGCTGGCGTCCGGCTCTGCACCGGCAGCGTTGAAATAGCGGAGCGCAACCCATTTGCCGCCATGAGCCGCACCAAAGTCTCGGAGCATTTGCTCGACATGGTATTTGGATGCGCCGTAAGGGCTGATCGGTCGAGTCTGCGTGTGAATGGTCACCGGAAGGTTGTCCGGAATTCCGTATACCGCGCAACTGCTCGAAAATATGAAGTCCGCGATGCCATGGTCACGGGCAGCCTCCAACACTACGAGGCTGCCCATCGTGTTCGTTCTGTAATACGACCCTGGACTTTTGATAGAGTCGCCGACATAGGCAAGGCCGGCCAAGTGGATGATCGCCACGACGCCGTATTCGCCGAGCACCGTGTCGAGCCGCCGCCGATCGAGAACGTCCCCGTGTTCGAACGGACCCCAGCGCACGGCGTCACGGTTACCGGTGACAAGGTTGTCGTAGACGACCGGCGTGTAACCGGCATCGTGGAGAGCCCTGGCGGTGTGCGATCCGATATAGCCGGCACCGCCCGTTACCAAAACGAAGCCACGCACCTCCGCGGGCGAAGAGACGCTGCGCGTCGCGTTCACGCTACGGACTGTGGGGTTGGAGCGGGCGTTACGTTCTGACGCCGGTTCATTACCGGCGCCCACCCCGGGCGGGATAGTTCGTCGCGTTTCTGACAACTCGCCAGTCAGGATAGCCAAGATTGTGCGGCCACGGCCAGATTTCCCGATCGTTGAAATAGATTACTTCCTTGAGTTCGGGGAACTGAGGGTGGTCGAACTTGACGTCAAAAGCCCAGCTACGCAGGTAATCCAGGCTGCCTTCATAGCCAAGCTCGGCGATCCAGATCGGTTTGCCGAAACCAACCGTGAGATCGTAAGCAAGCTGTGTCGCCTCCACGAAGGTGCGCGCCTTGCCGACTTCAATTTCATCCAACGGTTCGTAGCCGAAGATTGACAGGCCCACGAGGTCTACCAGTCCATCATCGGGATAATAGGGCTTTAAGGTTTCAAGGCCCTTTGGAGACCACATCAGTTGAGCGCCCGGCAGCATCTCTCGAGCGATCTGCATCATGCGATTATAGGCGGCAATGTAGTCTGCCGGTTCCCAAAGCGACCAGGTGAAACGTCCGGAGGTGTTTTCCATTTCCTGCGCCCATCGCACGATGACCGGGCTGCGGAATCCAGACAGTTCCTTCAGGATAGCGCGCATCGCGCCATCATAGGAACCCGAAAGGATACGGTCACGCAATTGATCGGGCGCCTCGTTGAAGTCCAGCGCCCAGGACCAGGGTTCGATGGTGACAAGCACCTTCCGGTTACGAGCAAGTGCGTAAGCATCGGCATCGCCGAGGCCCGCCAGGTCGACATCCACCCAGGGCAGGAACAGGTGCTCGGTGGCGACCTCCTTCTGGTCGGTGAAATCGCCATAAGGGTCGTAGCAACCAAACAACGGTCCGGTTTGGTTGAACACAGGCCGCTTGTCCACCAGAAGGTCACGACCCTCGAAGGGGTCCTGCGCGAAGGACATCCCTGGCCTTGCAAACGTTCCTGCCACACCGGCCGCGAGACCGCCCACGACAAGATCGCGCCGGTTGAGGTTGCGCCAATTGCTGGGTTTCTGCAGTTTCATCTCACACTCCATCCACCTTTGTGCTCAAACTACCGTTTCCGGCGAGCGATTCACTTGATCGCCGTCAATCTCTTCGCCGAGGCGGATCCGGAACACCGCGCCCCGAAAGCCCGTACCATTGCGGCTTGAAACGGATGATCGGATTGCCTCGTGCGATTCGGCCAGCACCCGAGACCGAAAAGACGATCTCCGTGAAGGTGAACAGGGTGACGCCTGTCGTCATGGAAGCCAGCCCCTTGGAACCGTTTTGATAAGACGCGCCGATAAAGAGGCCGAATGCCAAAGTGCTTGCCATCAGGGAGCCAAGACTCGAACGTAAGAACGGACCGATTCCGATCCGGTTGTCCGCCGCATGCCGCCAGAGGATCACCACGACCAGGATTGCATATGCGAGGGCATTGGAGAGGTTGAAGATGTAGAAACCTGCCGCGGTCCCCGGATCTTCTACCCAGAACGCCACGCCGCCAGATGTCGCAGACAGGAGCAGATAGGGAGCGATGGCGCGGAAGGGAACGGGCTCCTTGTGGTCGCGGCCTTTGGGAGTGACACGAAAACCGGCCACCTTGCCCAGAACGAAATCGAGGACCGCCGTAACCGATCCGATCAGCATCCAAGGCCAACGGGCGAAGACAAAGCCAACTCCCTCCCAACTGATGATTTCCGCGTTCTCGGGTCGAAACAGGCCCAGGGAACGCCACCAGTAAGCGATTGCCAGAAACAATGCGGAGAGAGGCAACAGGTGCATGATGAAGTCGAGATAGGTGACGTTCACCAGATGGGTCTTTGTTACGAGCGCGTAAATCGGCAGCACAAACATCAGCAGCAGCACTAGAGAGTAGGTCGGATACCAAAGCTGCGAAAACAGGAACTCGAAACGCAGGCGCCATGGCAGTTTGGGCATGAGGCTCGGTGAGACATCCAGCAGGATGGTCACGAGGCTGCGCGACCACTGAAACTCCTGCATGGCGAGGTCGGCGAAAGTTTCCGGGCCTTCGCCATGCGCAATCGCATCGATCGCATGCACGCCTCGCCAGCCATAGGCATTCATCAATAGCGTGGTCGAATGATCTTCCGCCAATTCCGGCCCTAGGCCGCCGATGTCTTTCAGCGCCGCTGTGCGGACGGAATAGTGGGAGCCGATGCACAAGGGCGCAAAGCCACCATTGTATCCGGCCTGCAGGGCACCGTGCATGCTCCCTTCCACATAGAGCCGGCCGCGCGCAGCCCAGCTGGAGGCTGCGTTCGCATCGCAAATGCTCGGAGAGGACACGTAGCCGACTATCGGGTCCCTGAAGGGGATTGTTGCCCTTAACACGTAATCGGGCTGCGGGACGTGGTCGGCATCGAACTGGTGCACGATGTCGTAGTCGGCGTAACCGTGTGTGTCGTAGAAGAAGGTAAGATTGCCCTCCTTGCTCTTCATGCGGCGTGGCCAGTCCTCGCGCTGGTAGGATATGACGCCATGCCGTGTGGACAGCTTCACGCCATGGTCGCGGCACCAGGTCCTTGTTTCTGGGGTGGGATCCTCATCTGCCAACCAGACGTCCTGTATCGCCCCCTCTTGAGCGAGCAGCGCCTCGAGCGTTTTCTGAACGATAGCAAAAGGCTCGGATGGCGCCTTCGTCACGATGCTCGCTACACGCAAGCCTTCGGGAAATGGCTGCCCAATGGGTACCCGCCAGCCATTACGTACGATCAGGAGAAAATAAGCCGGTAGCGTGCTGATCCACAGGCAGACGATGGTGCTGGCAGCGAAGCGCCCGAGAGAAACGTAGTGCTCGGGCTGGAACCACCACCACCAGAAGTTGGCAAAAGCCAATATCCAGGCGAGAATGGCGATATCGTTGATGATGCGCTGGCTCGGCGTGAACAGCTTCTGCAGGTAACGAAAATCGCGCTCGGACTGCCGCACCGACCGAAAACTCGACAGCCGCTTGCGGGCCGGGGTCGGGGAGCCACCCGAAGGGAAAGACGTGAACTGGCGTGAGTTGTGGTTCATGTCACCTCACGCGCGCGACGCAGGGCAAGATTGGCA
>JBHIWX010000003.1:0-96522 GCA_041987205.1 Rhizobiaceae bacterium
GCGCGCGAGGCGCCGCCCCGGGAGGCCGCGGCCGCCGCGCGGACGGACCCGGCGGCTGCGAGCGCGCCGACGCCCGCCGCGCCCGCCCCGCCGCGCCGCGCCGCGGCGGAAGCGCAGCTGCGACAGGCGCGATCCGGTGCGCACCAGCACCGGAAAGGTCGAAGGGCTGATCTCCAGATAGAGCGGCCCGGCATAGCCCGCCTCGATGTGGTCGAAGCCCTGCGCACGGTCGGCAATGACACGGGTAAAGATGTCGAGGCGGCCGGTCGAGCTCTTCGGGTTGGTCGAGGCGGCGATATCGGCCGGCAGGGCGAGACGCTCCTGCAACGGGACGAGATAGACGCAGCCCGTTTCCAGCACGGCGCCGTTCGACAGATCGAATTCGTGCAGCTTGAGCCGGTCAAGTTTGTCGGCGACGGTTGCCTCGCGGCCGGGCAGGAAGGAGGCGCGAATGCGATAGGCTGTGGTGCCGAGGCGCAGATCAAGGCTCGCCGGCTGGACCTGGTCCTCGTCGGGCGGCGGCGCATCGATCGCGCCGGATTCCAGCATGGCCTGAATGGCGATATCGGGGAGAATTCCGGCTTGCGGCAAGGCTTGGCGGTTCCGCTTTGGACGCGTGGAATACACCAATAGCCCATCACATGATTGACGCAAACGCGGATGAGGCGTAAACCACATCATATTCCGTGGTGATTTGCCTTTCCCAAAAGGATGGCCGGCTTGCAGCCACGTTAAACAACTCGCTAAAAGGGCCACGGACGCTCGATCCGGTTGGCGCCTTCATGCGCGAACCGGATTTTTTTGTGCCCGAAGCTCCCCTGCGGAGACGGGCCAGGGCTGACGGAGACGAAGATGAAAGCGGATAACAGCGAAGCGAAAACCTCACGGCAATGGCGGGCGCAGACCGCGCTGGTGCATGGCGGCACCCAGCGCTCGGGCTTCGGCGAAACCTCGGAGGCACTGTTCCTGACGCAGGGCTTCGTCTACGAGAGCGCGGAGGCCGCAGAGGCCCGCTTCAAGGGCGATGAAGACGGCTTCATCTATTCGCGCTACGCGAACCCTACCGTCGACATGTTCGAAAAACGCATGTGCCTGCTGGAAGGCGCCGAGGACGCCCGCGCCACGGCCTCCGGCATGGCGGCGGTGGCGGCGGCCATCGGCTGTCAGGTGACGGCGGGCGACCACATTGTCGCCTCGCGCGCCCTTTTCGGTTCCTGCCGCTGGGTGGTCGAGACACTGATGCCGCGCTACGGCGTCGAATGCACGCTGGTCGACGGACGCGATCTCGACGCCTGGAAGGCGGCGGTCCGGCCGGAAACGAAGGTCTTCTTCCTGGAGAGCCCGACCAACCCGACGCTGGAACTCTGCGACATCACGGCGATCGCCGATATCGCGCATGAAAACGGTGCGACGCTGGTCGTCGACAATGTGTTCGCCACGCCGCTGTGGCAGAAGCCGCTCGATCTGGGTGCCGACATCGTCGTCTACTCGACGACCAAGCATGTCGACGGACAGGGCAGGTGTCTGGGCGGCGTCGTGCTGTCGAACAAGGAATGGATCGACGACAATCTGCACGACTATTTCCGCCACACCGGGCCGAGCATGAGCCCGTTCAACGCCTGGGTCATGCTCAAGGGGATGGAGACGCTGATCCCGCGCGTGCGCCAGCAGACACAGGCGGCCGCGCAGATCGCCGATTTCCTGGCCGGATCACCGGGCGTTACCAAGGTGCTCTATCCGGGCCGCGACGACCATCCACAGGCCGAACTCGCCCGGCGCCAGATGGCTGAGGGTTCGACGCTGGTAGCCTTCGAGGTCGAGGGCGGCAAGGCCGGCGCCTTCGCCTTCGAGAATGCGCTGGAGATCATACGCATCTCCAACAATCTGGGCGACGCCAAGAGCCTGATCACCCATCCGACGACGACGACGCACAAGAATTTGACGCCGGAAGCACGTGCCGAACTCGACATCACGGATGGGCTGCTGCGGCTGTCGGTCGGGCTCGAGGATGTCGACGACCTGATCGACGATCTTGGCCACGCGCTGACGAAGTTGAAAGCCTAGCCTTTCCCGCCGGCGCGGAAGGTCCGCGCCGCCAACACGATGCGCGACAGCGCGGTGTAGGCCGTCAGCGCCGCGAAGGCCCAGGCAAGCCAGACGAAGCTGGACGGCCACAGACACATGGCGGCGAAGACGAGGATCGTTTCCGTCGCCTCGGCCAGTCCCGTGGTGAAGAACAGGGATTTTTCGCCACGCGCCAGCGTCTTCAGGCCGTGCTTTTCGGCAAGCACGGCGAAGGCCAGAAAACTCGCGCCATTGACGTAGAAGGCGAGCAGCAGTGCTGCGCCGGCGATGGCGTTGGCGCCTGGGTCTGCCAGCACGAAGCCGAACGGGATTGCGCCGTAAAAGGCGAAGTCGAGCACGATGTCGAGGAAGCCGCCGAAATCCGTCTTGTGCGTGGCGCGCGCCACCGCACCGTCGAGGCCGTCGGCGAGCCGGCTCGCCAGCAGCGCGGCAAGGCCCGCCCAATACCAGTGCTGCGCGATGCAAAAGGCGGAGACGAGGGCAAGCCCGAACCCGGCCAGCGTGACCGCGTTGGCGCCGATGCCCGCGCCAGCCAGCGCGCGGCCCGTGCGGTCGAGTGCCGGGCCGATGATGGCGCGCATTCTGCCGTCGAGCATGCATTCTCCCGTGTAAAGAGCCGCCGGCAGCAACCGGCGGGTCTTGCGTATCAACAGGTGATAGCCCTACCCCTTGCCGCGCGCCAGCATTTCGGCAAAATCTTCAATCCCTCGAACCACAGGCAGGCATGGAACACGGCATGTATCGCGAGCAGACAGGACCGATCACCGTCAGCGTCCTGCCGGTCTATATCGACGAGCGCTCGGCGCCCGAGCAGAACCGCTACTTCTGGGCCTACCAGGTGACAATCGAGAATTCGGGCGAACTCTCGGTACAGCTCATGTCGCGGTACTGGCACATTGTCGACGGCAATGGCGAGGTGGAAGAAGTGCGCGGGCCGGGCGTGGTTGGCGAGCAGCCGATCCTGGAGCCGGGCGATTCCTACGAATATACCAGCGGCTGTCCGCTGACGACGCCGTCGGGCTTCATGCGCGGCGCGTACACCATGGTCGATGAAAACGGCAATCGTTTCGATGTCGCCATCCCGGCCTTCTCGCTCGACCTGCCCGATGCCGGCAATGTGCTGAACTGAAGTGCTGGCGCTATTCGGCGGCTTGCGGCCGCGATCTCTGCGACCCGAAGACGAAGCGCAGGGCGCCGCGGATGTCCGCGCCGATGCCGACAAAGGCCGGCACCAGGAACAGCACCAGCATGGTCGCGACGCCGAGGCCGAAAATGATGGTAACCGCCATCGGCACCATGAACTTCGCCTGCACGGATTGCTCGAACAGCAGCGGCACGAGACCGCCAATGGTGGTCAGCGAGGTCAGCAGCACGGCGCGGAGCCGGTCGCGGCTGGCGCCGACCACCGCCTCGCGCAGCCCTTCGCCCTCGCTCAGCCTTTCGTCCATGCGACTGACCAGCACGATGGAATCGTTGACCAGGATACCGGCGAGCCCGAGCAGCGCGATCAGCGACATCATGGTCAGCTTGTAGCCAAGCAGCCAATGCCCGAACACCGCACCGACGATGCCGAACGGGATGATCAGCATGACGGCGAGCGGGCGCCAGTAGTCCGAAAACACCCAGGCAAGGATGATGTAGATCGCCGAGAGCGCGATCAGCACGCCGATGCGCAGATCCTCGAAGGCGCGCGCGCTTTCCTCGGCGCGGCCGGCGAATTCCCATGACAGTCCGTAGCGCCGCGCGATCTCGGGCATGGGTCCGTCGCTCAGCATGCGGATCGCGTTTTCAGTCGTCATCACGTCGGTGTCGAGGTCGCCGGTGATCGCCACGGCGGTGGCGCCGTCGCGGCGCTGGATCGCCGAGAAACCCTGTTTCTCGGAAAGGGAAACGACCTCGGCCAGCGGCACGAATTCTCCGGCAGGCGTACGCAGTTCGAAATCGCGGAGGGCCGCAGCGCCGGAACGCGGCGAGGTCATGGCGACCCGCACGGTGATCTCGTCGTCACCTCGGGCGAAGCGGCGCGGGATCGCACCCTCGAAGGCGTTGCGGACCTGTCGGCCGACCTCGTCCAGCGTGAAGCCGAGGGCGGTGCCGCGCGGCAGCAGGGTCATGACCAGTTCGGGTTTGCCATAGGGCAGGTCGTCGGCGACGCCGCTCAGGCCCGGAACCGCGCTCATCAGTTCGACGATCTCGCTGGACGCCTTTTTCAGCGTGGCGACATCGCCGCCGGTCAGACGCAGATCGACATCGCGGCCAGGCGGGCCGCCGCGCTGCTCGAAGATGGCGATACGGTCGATGCCCGGCAGTTTCGGCATGTTGCGGCGCCAGGCGGCGACGAAATCGCCGGTGCGCACGTCGCGGAATTCGGACGGCAGGAGCTGGACGTTCATCTGTGCGAGATTGTCGCCGACATTGCGCCCCGCCGAACCCAGCGTGGTGAAGACGGCGCTGACGAGTTTGTCGCGTTCGCCGGCAAGCTGCGTCGCCGTGGTGTCGAGCGACTGCTCGACGGCATCGACGATTTCGATCGCGCGGGCTTCCGGCAGGCCGGGATTGAGCACGATGCGGGCGCGCACGCTTTCGGCTTCGGGAGAGGGGAAGAAGACGAAGGCGACACGACCGCCCGCGAGCAGGCCGGCCGCCAGCACCATCATCGCCGCCAGTGCGGCGGCCAGCGTGACGTAGCGCCAGTCATAGGCTAGTTCGGCTGCCCGCGAGAACGGGCCGGAACGGAACCACTCAAAGCCGCGATCGAAGCCGCGACGCAGTGCCCCCTCCCGCTCGAGGTCGATCGCCTGACCGGCACCGGGCCGAGCGAGGGTCTTCCGGCGGGCGCGGCGGCGCAGCAAGGCGATCAACCCCTCGGCCAGCGCACCGACGAGCAAGGAGGCGGCGGCCAGCACCAGCACGAAGAGCACGTCCGGCATCTGCTGGCGCGCGGCGGAGATCTGGCCGACCAGCGAGAGCAGCGACGACGACGAGCCGTCGGTGCCGGCGCGCTCGGAAAGCGCGATGATGAAGGCGCCGAACGCGAAGGCGAAGATCAGATGGCGCCAGTAGGACCAGCGCGCCGGCGGTCGCGGCATCAGCGAATGGGCGAGATGGCCCGGCAGGATCAGGAAGCACTCGATCATGCTGGCCAGCAGCACCGCGATAACGATCACAGGCAACACGCCCATGACCTCGCCGATGGCGTCGCGGATCAGGAACATGGGTGCGAAGGCGACGGCGGTCGTGGTCATGGCGGCCAGCACTGGCATGGCCATGCGGCCGGCGCCGGCCTCGGCGGCCTCCAGCGGCGGGTCGCCCGCGGCGTGGCGCGTCGCGGTGTGTTCGCCGACCACGATGGCGTCGTCCACGACGATGCCGAGCATCATGATCAACCCAAAGAGCGTGATCATGTTGATCGACTGGCCGAGCGCGAACATGACGCCGACGGTCGCCAGCATGGCGATCGGAATGCCGGCGGCGACCCAGAAAGCGATGCGCGCGTTGAGGAACAGGAACAGGGTGGCGACGACGAGGATGAGCCCGCTCACACCGTTGCGCACCAGCAGCATGATGCGTTCGACCAGAGCGTCGGCGAGCACGTCGTATTTGCGCACTTCCAAGCCCGGCGGCAGTGAGGGTTGCAATTCGGAGAGATAGTCGTCGAGGATCTTCGCCGTCGCCAGCGTGTCGGCGGTCGGCGCGCGCTGGACGGACAATTCGATGGCCGTCTTCTCACCGGCGATGCCCCGCGTCGCACCGTCCTTGAAGCCGAAATGGATGTCGGAGATGTCGCCAAGCCAGACCTTCTCGCCGGAAGCAAACGAGCGCACCTCGATGCGGGACAGGGCTTCCGGCCGCTGGAAGTCCGCGACCGTGCGCAGCTGCTTCTCGACGCTGCCCTCGGTCTGGCCGGACGGCAGGTCACGCGAGTTGCCGGCAATGCTGGCGGACACATCGCCGACGGAAAGGCCGAGGCGGCGCAATTCAGCCTCCGGCACGTCGACCTGCAGTTCCTCGTCGCGCAGGCCGGTGAATTCGACCTTGTCGATGCCGCGCGCGATGAGGTCGTCGCGCATGCGCTTGGCGTAGACCCGGAGGGTCGATTCCGGCAGATCGCCCGACACCGAGACATTGGCGACCCGGTCGAAGAAGGCGACGCGGCTGATCTTGGCGGCCTCGGCATCCTCGGGAAGGGTTGAGATCGCCTTGACGGCGGCATCGACATCGCTCGTCGCCGTCTGCATGTCGGCGGAGGGCTCGAATTCCAGCGAGATCGTACCGACGCCCTCGCGCGCATAGGAGACCATCTTGTCGACGCCGTCGATGAAGCGAACCTCGGGCTCGATGATCTGCAGAATGTTGGCCTCGACATCCTCCGCGCTGGCGCCCGACCATTCGACCGTAATTGTAACGGTCTTGACCTCGATGGTCGGGAAGAACTGGGTGTTGATGCGGGCGATCGAGAAGATGCCGAACAGCAGCATCAGCACCATGACCAGATTGGCCGCGTTGGGATGACGCGTGAACAGCCGGATGATGCCGCCGCCGGATACGGGCGCCGTGGTGCGCACGCGATCAGTCCTTCGCCGCCGCTGTGGCGCCGGGAGCGGGCTCGCTTCCAGCTTCGCCTTCACCGGAACCGCCGCCATGTGGCGCCACCCGCAGCCCCTCGCCGATCTCGGCGATACGGGTCACGAGGATTTCGTCGCCATCGCCCAGCTCGCCTGCGACGATGGCGTGCTCGCCGTCCCAGGCGCTGACGGAGATGGCGCGCGGCGCAAGCCTGCCATCGACCACCGCGTAGACCGTGTCGTTGTCGTGGATCGCGGTTTCCGGCAGGCGGAACTGGCCGGCAAAGACCCTGTCGGGCACGCGGACCTCGACGAAGGCGCCCGGTCGCAGCGCGCCGGTGTCCCGCTGCCCGTCGAGGCGGGCATATACCTGGACGCCGCCTCGCGTGTTCTCGATATCGGCACCGAGACGGTCGATGGTGGCGGGGATGGTGGTACCGCCACTGCCGAGCGACGGCACGATCTCGATCGCGCGGCCGATCAGCCCGGGCTGCCCGGCGCTGATCCTGGCGTGGCGGTCGTTGGACAGCGTGAAGCGCACCTCAAGATTGCCCTCCTCATAGAGCGACACAGCGACATCGTTGGCGGAGACCATCTTGCCGGCCTCGACCTGGGCGGAGCGCACGACCCCATCGAAGGGCGCGATAAGCACGGTGTGTTCGAGATTGCGCTCGGCAAGGTCGACCTTCCAGCGCAGGCGTTCCAGGACGGCTTCCTGCTGGCGCAATTGTGCCTTCTTCGCGGTGATCGAAATCTCGGTCTGGTCTACAGTGGCGGCGCGCTGGCTCAGCACCAGTTCGCGGTCTTCCAGCTGTTTGTCGGTGGCGCTGCCACTCGCCTTGAGGGATTGAATGCGTTCGAGGTCCTTGAGCGCGAGGTCGCGCTGTTCGCGGGCGCGTTCCAGCCGGTTTTCCTCGAGCGCGATGCCGGCGCGCGATTCGGCGAGCCGCGCCTCGGCCTCGTCGAGATTGGCCTTCGCCTCGCGCAGTGCGCCCTCATAGTCGAAGCGGTCGATACCGACCAGCGCCTCGCCTTTCGCGACGCGTGCGCCGGGCTTCAGCAGCGGGCTGACGGAGACGACCTGCCCGGCGACCAGGCTGCGCAGGTCGACGCTGCGGCGCGCGACGATCTCGCCATAGACGGTGAAGACAGGCTGGTAATCGCCGGCGCGGGCGATCACGGTGTCGACCGTGTAGACCTTCGGGAAGGGCGGACGCTTGGCGATTTCGGGCTTGGTCGCGACCAGCCAGCTCATGCCGAAGAAGCCGCCGGCCAGCACGACGATCATCAGCAGGACCTGGAGAACGACGTGCCATGGGCGCATGCCGCGCCGCTGCGTCCGGCGTTCGGTCGGCGCGGGCGCGGTAGGCCGCTTTTCTTCGGTCTCGCTTGTCAGCATCGGCCCGCCAGTGGTTCAAGGTGCATTATTCCTACAGGAACCGCACCAACCGGCAAGTTAACGTTTTGAAAGCTTGATCCGCGCCGAGACGAGTCCGGACGCCCCTAAAGCTCGTCGCGCGTGATCGTGTAGACCGTGTTGCAGAACTCGCAGGTGGAGACGATCCGGTCGTCCTCGAAGGCTTCCTCGCGCTCGTCATCCGGGAAAGCGCGAATGAGGTCGACGATCTTCTCGTGCGAGCAGGAGCATTTGTCGGCCACCTTCGCGCCGTCGAAGACACGCACGCCCTGTTCGTGGAACAGGCGATAGAGAAGGCGTTCGGAGCCGATGGCCGGATCGGTCAGTTCGTCGTCGGCGACGGTGTCGACCAGTGCCTTGGCCTCGACCCACAGATCGTCCTCGCGATAAGGCCGTTCCGGCTCGGCACCCTCCGGCCGGTCGCCGCCCGGCAGGTCCTTCAGGCGCATGCGCTCGGGCGCCTCGGGCAGGAACTGGGCCATGAGCCCGCCGGCGCGCCATGCCCGTCGCGGACCGCCCTCGCCCGGCGTGATCATCTCGGCCACGGCCAGACGGACGCGGGTCGGGATCTGTTCGGATTGCCGGAAATAGCGCGTGGCGACCTCTTCCAGCGTCGCGCCGGTGAGTTCGACGATACCCTGATAGCGCTGCATGCGCGGTCCGCGGTCGATTGTCATCGCCATGAAGCCATTGCCGAGCAGGGCCTCGGGCAAGGCATGGCCGGAAGCGATCGCGGCATCGACCGCCTCGGCGTCGAAACGGGCATAGGCGCGCACGGCGTCGGGCGTGAGGAAATCGGCGACGAGCAGCGAGACGGGACCGTCGGTCTGGGTCTGCAGAATGAACTTGCCGTCGAATTTGAGCGAAGTGCCGAGCAGCACGGTGAGCACGACACATTCGCCGAGCAGCGTGGCCACGCAGGCGGGATAGTCGTGCCGGCCGAGGATCGCGTCGAGCATCGGGCCGAGCTGTACGGCGCGGCCACGGATGTCGAGCGGCGCGACCTCGAAGGGCACGACCTTGTCGTCTCCGGCAAGCTGAATGCCCGCGAGCGGGCCGGTCTCATGATTGGTCATGGCACTGGTTCATCGTTCAGGACACTGGTAACGGGCCGTCCAACGACCCGGCATGATCGGACAGTCTGGCGGCGATCGAGCGATGATCGCGCGGCGCGGCCGCTCAGGACGCGCCGAGGCACCAGGCGAGGATGGCCTTCTGCGCGTGTAGCCGGTTCTCGGCCTCGTCGAACACCACCGATTGCGGGCCGTCGAGCACCTCGTCGGTGACCTCCTCGCCGCGATGGGCCGGCAGGCAATGCATGAAGATCGCGTCGGGCTTCGCCTTCGCCATCAGTTCGGCATTGACCTGATAGGGCTGGAACACGTTATGGCCACGCGCGCGATGTTCCTGGTTCATCGAGACCCAGGTATCGGTCACGACGCAATCGGCATCGGTCACGGCGGCAGCCGCATCGTTGCCGACGGTGACGTCACCGCCATTGGCGCGCGCCCATTCGACGAATTTCTCCGCCGGCTCGGATCCATCGGGCGCCGCGACCCGCATGGCAAAGCCGAAACGCGCCGCAGCCTCCATATAGGAATTCAGAACGTTGTTGCCATCCCCCGTCCACGCGACACGGGCACCGGCGATCGGGCCCTTCTTCTCGCGGTAGGTCAGGACATCGGCCATGATCTGGCAGGGATGGGTATCGTCGGTCAGGCCGTTGATGACAGGCACGGTCGCGTGCTCGGCCATTTCGAGCAGGCGCGTGTGATCGGTCGTGCGCATCATGATGGCGTCGACATAACGCGACAGCACGCGCGCGGTGTCGCCGATGGTCTCGTCGCGGCCGAGCTGCATTTCGGCACCCGAAAGGAACAGCGTCTCGCCGCCGAGCTGGCGCATGCCGACGTCGAAGGAGACGCGGGTGCGGGTCGACGGCTTCTCGAAGATCATGGCCAGCATCTTGCCGGCCAGCGGCTTGGCACTGGCGCCATTGCCGGATTTGAGATCGGCCTTGATGGCGCTGGCGTCGTCGAGAATGCCGGAGAGCGTGTCACCGTCCAGCGCGGACAAGTCGAGGAAATGGCGTGCCGACATCGTCAAGCCTCCTCGGTTGCCCTGGCCGCGGCGAGCGTGGCGAAGGCCTTGTCCATGCGGTCGCGCGCCTCGCGCAGTTCATCGGCGGTGATGACCAGCGGCGGCGCGAAGCGGACGACATTGTCGCCGGCGGTGATCGCCAGCACATGCGCATCGCGCAGGGCGGCGATGATCTCGGTATTCGGTATCTTCGCCTTGACGCCCTGCAGCAGCCCCTCGCCGCGCACGCTCTCGACCAGATCGGGATAGGTGTCGACGATCTCGGCCAGATGCTGGCGCAGGATTTTCGACATCTCGCGGACATGGTCGAGGAAGCCGTCGCCGAGCACGATGTCGAGCACGGCATTGCCGACCGCCATGGCCAGCGGGTTGCCGCCGAACGTGGTGCCGTGGACGCCGAGCGTCATGCCGGAGGCCGCCTCCTCGGTCGCGAGGCACGCGCCGACGGGGAAGCCGCCGCCAAGGCCCTTGGCGACCGCCATGATGTCGGGCGCCGCGCCCGACCATTCATAGGCGAAGAACTTGCCGGTACGGCCGACGCCGGTCTGGATCTCGTCATAGATGAGCAGCAGGCCGTTTTCGTCGCAAAGCCCGCGCAGGCGCTTCAGGAAGGCGGTCGGCACCGGCCGAACACCGCCCTCGCCCTGGATCGGCTCGATCATGATCGCCGCTGTCGTCGGGCCGATGGCGGCCTCGACGGCCTTCTCGTCGCCGAAGGGAAGGTGGACGAAGCCCGGTGCCTTCGGCCCGAAGCCTTCCATGTATTTCGCCTGGCCGCCGGCGGCGATCGTCGCCAGCGTACGGCCGTGGAAGGCACCCTCGAAAGTGATGATGTCGATGCGCGCCTCGTCGCCCTTCGACCAGTGATAGCGCCGTGCCGTCTTGACGGCACATTCGACCGCCTCGGCACCCGAATTGGTGAAGAAGACGCGGTCGGCGAAGGTCGCCTCGCAGAGTCGGTTGGCCAGACGCTCCTGGTCGGGGATGCGGAACAGGTTGGACAGATGCCAGATCTTGTCGGCCTGGTCCCTCAGCGCGGCGACGAGGTGCGGATTGGCATGGCCGAGCGCGTTGACCGCGATGCCCGCCGTCAGGTCGATGTAATCGTCGCCCTTTTCGTCGTACAGGCGCACGCCCTCGCCACGCTGGAAGGTGAGCTCCGGCGGTGCGAACGTCGTGTAGATATGGCTCCGATCCTGCATGACCCTATCCCGAATTACCCTTTGAGCACCATTGCCTTGGAGCGCCGGCGCCGGCAGCCATCTACCCAATTCGTTTCTCGGGCAGGTGCTTCCCGGTCCCGGCCGCCAGCAAACAGCGGCTCGAATGAAAAAGCCGCCTTTCGGCGGCAATCGGTCCGAACCGGTATATACCATGGCCCGCGGTGGAATTGTCAATTGCCGCAAGGCCTGCGGCGCCGTCCGCAGCACGGCTCGTCATCACGGTTGAAAATCGCGACCGGACGACCCAGAGTCGCGATATCCACAGGATCGTCGCAAGGCCCGGCAATTCTGATTCGGGTTTCCACAGTTAATCGAAATCCGATTCCGCAATCTGGGGACAATCTGGAAAATTGATTCCTTCTTCAGGTGCGACTCTTGCCACCGAGTCGGCCCCCCGATACGTTTCGGCGCAAGAATTCAGGGTTCCCGAGCGGGCTCGACAATCAACTCATGCAGACGCGGAACTGGACCGGCGGCCGGAGGGGCGTGCGCGGCGGACGGTGACTTTTTGCGCATAATATAAAAGCGGCGAGGAAGTGCATGTCCTGGACTGACGAACGAGTCGAACTTCTCAAAAAACTATGGATGGAAGGCCTCAGCGCCAGTCAGATCGCAGCGGAACTGGGCTCGGTGACCCGAAATGCCGTAATCGGCAAGGTGCATCGTCTCGGCCTTTCCGGCCGTGCGAAATCGACCTCCTCTTCCGCGCGGCCGAAGCGTCCGCAGCGCAATTCCACCTTTGCCGGACGCA
The DNA here is from genome assembly GCA_041987205.1 of Rhizobiaceae bacterium. Taxonomy (GTDB): domain Bacteria; phylum Pseudomonadota; class Alphaproteobacteria; order Rhizobiales; family Rhizobiaceae; genus BOKV01. Next base: position 12,142 of record JBHIWX010000003.1, read on the forward strand.
CGACGCGTAGCGCACAGCGCAAGAACGGCAGCGGCTTTCAGGTGCCGGCGACCACGGCGCGCGAGCCGGCTAGCCGTCCTGTCGCCATCGAGGCGCCCGAGCCGCTCAAGCTCGAACTGGTCCAGCTCAACGAGCAGACCTGCAAATGGCCGATCGGCGACCCGGCGCAAGAGGATTTCCACTTCTGCGGCCACTCGACCAAGGAAGCCAGCCCCTATTGCGCCTTCCATTCGCGGATGGCCTATCAGCCGGTCGTCGACCGGCGGCGCGAACGCCGCGCCTGACCGGACCAGACATCGCCACATGAAAAAGCGCCGGCCACTTGGCCGGCGCTTTTCGTTTCCGGATATGTATTCGATTCAGTTGACGAACTTGTCGTCCAGCGCGTAACCGGCACCGCGCACGGTGCGGATCGGATCGCGCTCGCGGCCGCGATTGATCGCCTTCCTCAGCCGGCCGACATGGACGTCGACCGTACGCTCGTCGACATAGATGTCGCGGCCCCACACGCCGTCGAGCAATTGCTCGCGCGAGAAGACGCGGCCCGGCGAACGCAGGAAGAATTCGAGCAGGCGAAACTCCGTCGGTCCGAGCTTGAGCTCGCGGCCGTTGCGATAGGCGCGATGGGCCTCTCGGTCGAGCTCGATGTCACCGGCCTTGAGGATGGCGGAGATGACTTCCGGGCTGGCGCGGCGCAGCATCGCCTTGATGCGAGCCATCAGCTCGGGCACCGAGAACGGCTTGACGACATAGTCGTCGGCACCGGTAGACAGGCCGCGAATGCGCTCGGATTCCTCGCCACGCGCGGTCAGCATGATGACCGGCAGGCGTTCGGTTTCCGGGCGCAGCCTGAGCCGGCGGCACAGTTCGATGCCGGACAGGCCCGGCAGCATCCAGTCCAGCAGCAGCAGGTCCGGCACCTGTTCGTAGAGGCGCAATTCGGCGTCGTCTCCGCGATCGATCGTCTCGACCTCGTAGCCTTCAGCCTCGAGATTGTAGCGCAACAGGATGGCCAGAGGCTCTTCGTCCTCGACCACCATGATCCGGGGGTTCACGGCCGATCTCCCTGGCCACTTCACCTGCTCGCCTGCGAGGTCACTCTGCGCGCGTGCCATGTGTCGAAATCGCAGACTGGCCGGTAACCATGTAGATCACGGTTTCGGCGATATTGGTAGCATGGTCACCGATACGCTCGATGTTCTTGGCGCAGAACAGCAGATGCGTGCAGAAGGTGATGTTGCGCGGATCTTCCATCATGTAGGTCAGGAGTTCGCGGAACAGCGAGGTGTAGATCTGGTCGATCTCGTCGTCGCGCTCGCAGACTTCCTTGGCCTTTTCGACGTCCTTGTTGACATAGGCGTCGAGGACTTCCTTGAGCTGCTCCAGCGTCAGGCTGGTCAGGTGCTCCAGGCCGTGCACCACGGCGCGGGGATGGACGACGTCGTCGATCTCCTTGGTGCGCCGGGCGATGTTCTTGCCCATGTCGCCGATGCGTTCCAGATCGTTGCCCATGCGCATGGCGCCGATGATCTCGCGCAGGTCGGTCGCCATGGGCTGGCGCTTGGCCAGGATCAGGATGACACGCTCGTCGAGTTCATGCTGCAGGCCGTCGAGCAGCATGTCCTCGGCCACGATGGTGTCGGCGATGCCCTTGTCGCCCTTGACCAGCGCGCCGATCGCGCGGGTGATCATGCTTTCGGCATGACCGCCCATCTCGACCACCTTGCGGGTGATGAATTTCAGATCGTCGTCGAAAGCGGTAACCGTATGTTCCGTCATTGTCGCTGTCCTCGTGCGGTGTATGAGCCGGCGTAATTCGTCGCCAGCCTCAGCCGTAACGACCGGTGATGTAGTCCTGCGTCTTGGGATCGGAAGGATTGGTGAAGATCACGTCCGTGGCATCGACTTCGACCAGGTTCCCGAGATGGAACATCGCCGTGCGCTGCGAGACACGCGCGGCCTGCTGCATCGAGTGGGTGACGATGACGATGGTGTAGTTCTCGCGCAGTTCGTCGATCAGTTCCTCGACCTTGGCGGTGGCGATCGGGTCGAGCGCCGAGCAGGGCTCGTCCATCAGGATGACCTCCGGGCTGACGGCGATGGCGCGTGCGATGCACAGGCGCTGCTGCTGTCCGCCGGAAAGCCCGGTGCCCGGTTCGTTCAGACGGTCCTTGACCTCCTCGAACAGGGCGGCCTTCTCCAGGCTGGTCACGACCACCTCTTCCAGATCGGCCTTGTTCTTGACCAGGCCATGGATCTTCGGGCCGTAGGCGATGTTGTCGAAGATCGATTTCGGGAAAGGATTCGGCTTCTGGAAGACCATGCCGACACGCGCGCGCAGTTCCACCACGTCGATCTTGGGGTCGTAGATGTCGTCCTGATCGAGCGTGATCTTGCCGGTGACGCGGCAGATGTCGATCGTGTCGTTCATCCGGTTCAGGCAGCGCAGGAAGGTCGACTTGCCGCAGCCCGAAGGTCCGATCAGGGCGGTTACCTCGCGCTCCTTGATATCAAGGTCGACGTCGAACAGGGCCTGTTTCTCTCCATAAAAGACGCAGACCTTTTCTCCGCGCATCTTGATGGGGTGTTCGCTGTCCGACATTGCTTGGCCTTTCACGGCTTTCTCGATCTGTTCTTCGGTACGTATGTTCATTGCGGCACTCCGTTGCCCCGGATCACCAACGCCGCTCGAAGCGCCGGCGCAGAATGATGGCAGTGATGTTCATGATCGACAGGAATACGAGCAGGATGATGATGCCGCCCCAGGCGCGTTCGTAGAAGGCCGGATCGGCGCGCTTGGCCCATTCGAAGATCTGGGCCGGCATGGCCGAGTTGGGCGACAGGAAGCCGGAGACGATGCCGTCGGGATAGTTGGAGGCGATGAAGCCGACCATGCCGATCAGCAGCAGCGGCGCGGTCTCGCCGAGCGCCTGCGCCAGGCCGATGATCGTGCCGGTGAGAATGCCTGGCATGGCGAGCGGCAGCACGTGGTGAAACACCATCTGCATCTTCGAGGCGCCGACGCCCAGCGCGCCTTCGCGGATCGAGGGCGGCACGGATTTGAGCGAGGCGCGCGTCGAGATGATGATCGTCGGCAGGGTCATCAGGGTGAGCACCAGACCGCCGACCAGCGGCGCGGATTGCGGCAGATGGGCGAACTGGATGAAGGCGGCGAGGCCCAGAATGCCGAAGACGATCGACGGGACGGCGGCCAGGTTGGAGATGTTGACCTCGATCAGGTCGGTCCAGCGGTTCACCGGCGCGAACTCCTCAAGATAGATCGAGGCGGCAACGCCGATGGGCAATGCGAGGAACAGCACGACCAGCATCATGAACAGCGAGCCCAGCATGGCGACGCCGATGCCGGCCTGTTCGGGCCGCGAATCCGAGGCGTCGGCGCCGAGAATGAAGTCCCAGTTGAAGTGCTTGACCACAACGCCATCGGCCCGCATCTGGTCGACGAGGTCAAGATGGGCGGCGTCGAGGTTCTTGTCCTCGGCAAGCGATTCCCGTGTCACACGGCCCTTGAGGTAGCCGTCGACCCGCGAGGAAGCGCGGAACTGGAAGTCGACCGTCTGGCCGCGCATGTCCGGATTGGCGAGCACGAATTCGCGCATCAGGGCGGGGGCACCCGTCGACAGGATGTCGCCGATGTCGCCCGGCTTGGTCAGCGTGGTCGTGTAGCCGTTCTCGGCGACCTTTTCGGCCAGCGCCTGCTCGATGATCGCGCGGTATTTCGAGGTCTTGACCACCGAGGCCTCCGCAGCCTCGATCTGCTCGGCGTTGAGCGGGATGGCGACCTTGACGAAAGTCTGCTGGAACGCACCCATGCCATTGGTGATGATGGCGTAGAGCAGGGCCACCAGGAAGAACAGGCCGATGCAGATCGCGACGATGCCATAGGCCTTGAACCGGGCCTCGGCGGCGTTGCGGCGCCTTGTCCGCATTTGCGTGTCGCTGCGCGAGGGACGGCCCGCGGGCAGGCCGGTCGTCGATGCGGTTGAGTCGGTCATTCGTACTGTTCCCGGTACTTGCGGACGATGTAGAGCGCCAGAATGTTGAGCGCCAGCGTGACCACAAACAGCGTCATGCCCAGCGCGAAGGCAACCAGCGCCTCGGGAGAGGCGAAGTCGGCGTCACCGGTGAGCTGGCTGACGATCTTGGCCGTGACGGTCGTCATGGCGTCGAACGGATTGAGCGAGAGCCGCGCGGCGGCGCCGGCGCCCAGCACCACGATCATGGTTTCACCGATGGCGCGGGAGGCGGCGAGCAGGATGGCGCCGACGATACCCGGCAGCGCCGCCGGCATGACGACCTGCTTGATCGTTTCCGAGCGGGTCGCGCCGAGACCGAGCGAGCCGTCGCGCATGGCCTGCGGGACGGCGTTGAGAATGTCATCCGACAGCGAGGAGACGAACGGGATGAGCATGATGCCCATGACCAGTCCGGCGGTCATGACGGCGGTACCCGACTGCATCCAGCCGACGGTGCTCTCACCGAAGGCGCTGACCAGCAGCGGGCCGACGGTGAGCAGCGCGAACAGGCCATAGACGATGGTCGGGATGCCGGCGAGCACCTCGATCAGCGGCTTGGCGACATTGCGCACGATGGGGCCGGCATATTCCGACAGATAGACCGCCGCCAGCAGGCCGACGGGCACGGCGACCGCGAGCGCGATCAGCGAAATGTAGAACGTGCCCCAGAGCAGCGGCAGGATGCCGAGTTCGGAACCGCCGCCAAAGCTCGGGCTCCAGACGGTGCCGAAGAAGAAATCGGTGGCGGGATAGAGCTGGAAGAATTCGACGGTGTTGAACACCAGCGACAGGATGATGCCGATCGTGGTCAGGATCGCGATCGAGGCCGCCGCGATCAGCAGGAACTTGATGAAGCCCTCGACGGTGTTGCGGGCGCGGAAGCGCGGCGCGATCTGGCGCAGGGCGAGCAGGAAGCCGCCGATCGACAGCAGGCCGGCGGCGATGGCGAGGCCTGTATTGCCCCAGGCGTTGAGGGTCCGGTAATGCTGCGCGGCGCGCAGGACGACCGGGCGCACATTCGACGCCAAGGCGACGCCGACTTCGGCAAGGCGCTCGCGGAGACCGGTGAATTCGGTGCGGACGGATGCCGCCTGTTCCTCGGTCATCGTGCCGGCTTCGACCGCCGCATCGAGACCGTGGGCGACGCGCTGGACATCACTCATGAGGATGCCAAGGCTTGAGCCTTCGGATACGGCGTCAGCCGGGATCATGGAGGAGACGGCGTTCTGGACGATTAGTGGCTGGACCAGCAGCCAGACCACCATCAGCACCAATGCCGGAACGGCGGTGAAGAGCAGAACGTTGAAACCGTGATAGCCGGGAACGGAATGCAGCTTGCGGACATCCCCCCCGACGCATGCCAGCGAGCGGCTGCGGCCCAGGAAATAGCCGATAACGGCAAGAATCAGGATCCCGATGAAAACCCAGAAAACCAGCATGACTGCCCCGCCCTGAATTGAACTGCGGTCGTTGCCGCAAAGATGCCGGAGGGCGGATTAACCGCCCTCCGCTTGCCCGGCCCCTCAGGATAAAGAAGCCGGAACCCGATTACATGCCCATGGCGTGTTCGTCGGCGATCATCTTCTGGACAGATGCCAGTTCCGGATCGGAGACCAGGCCGTAGGCGGCCAGCGGGCCGTCCGGGCCGGCGATCTCGTCGGAGACGAAGAACTCGGCATATTCCTTCAGGCCCGGGATGACGCCGATATGCGCCTTCTTGATGTAGAAGAAGAGCGGGCGCGAAACCGGATACTCGCCCGAGGCGATGGTTTCGGTCGACGGCGCGACACCGGTCATGGTGGCGACCTTCAGCTTGTCGGTGTTGTTCTCGTAGAACGCCAGACCGAATACGCCGAGGCCGTCCTTGTTGGCGTCGATGCGGGCCAGGGTCTCTGTGTAGTCGCCGTCGATGTCGACCGACTTGCCGTCGGTACGGACCGCGATGCAGGCGTCTTCGGCGTCGTCTTCCGACATGCCGGCGTCCATCATGGCCTTCAGGGTACCGGTTTCCTCACAGCCAACGGCGAGAACCTTTTCCTCGAAGACTTCGCGGGTGCCGTGCTTGGTGCCCGGGATGAAGGCTGCGATCTCGACATTCGGCAGATCGGGATTGACGTCGGCCCAGGTCGTGTTCGAATTATCGATGACCTTACCGTCCTTGACGAGCTTGGCGCCAAGCGCGAGGAACCAGTCGGACGGGGTGAAGGCGGTGAATGCCGGGCCATCCTTCTGGGAAGCGAAGACGATGCCGTCATAACCGATGCGGACTTCGATGATTTCCTTCACACCGGCTTCGGCACAGGCCTTGACTTCCTTTTCGCGGATCTTGCGCGATGCATTGGCGATGTCGATCGTGTTTTCGCCAACGCCTTCACAGAAGCGCTTCAGACCGGCCGAAGAGCCGCCCGATTCGACGACCGGGGTCGGGAAATCGGTGTTTTCACCAAATGCCTCGGCAACGATGGAGGCATAGGGGAGGACGGTCGAAGAGCCGGCGATCTGTACCTGATCGCGTGCCTGCGCCTGACCGGCGGCGGCGAGCATGAGGGCGCCGGCTGCGACGCCTGCAATATGGTTGAATTTCACGGGTTTTCTCCCTGTTTCGCGTAAACGAAGATTCGGTTCGCTGTCGTCAGCGGGGCAAAAAGACGCCTGTTGGAGTGCGGCTTGCGCCGCCCTTGACGCCGGGCACCCTAGTTCCGGGACATCTTCGTTTTATGACAGGGAGTTATCGTTATCGTGACAGTCTATCTCATTGATTGGAATGACTATTCTCCAATCCTCCACCGGAAGGCTTTTCCAGTGGCAGTCGAAAGGCGAAGGTCGCGCCCTCGCCGGGATCGGAAGTGATGGCCAGCCGGCTCGAATGCCGGTTGAGGATGTGCTTGACGATGGCGAGCCCGAGCCCGGTACCCTGTTTCTCGCGGCTCGACACGACATCGACGCGGTAGAAGCGTTCGGTCAGCCGCGGCTGATGCTCGGCGGCAATGCCGGGGCCGAAATCGCGTATGCGGACCTCGACAAGGCCGGCAGACCCCGGCTGGCCGGCGCGCAGGATTTCGGCGGACACATCCACCTTCCCGCCGGACTGACCGTATTTGCAGGCGTTCTCGACCAGATTCTCGGCGACCTGGATCAGTTCGTCGCGATCGCCGCGCACGGTAACCGGAGCATCGGGCAGTTGCAGCTCGATCTTCACGCCGAGATTGGCCGCCAGCGGTTCGAGCATGTTGACGACATGCCGCAGCAATTCGGCGAGGTCGACCAGCGCCTGCGGACGCATGTGCGCCTTCATCTCGATGCGGCTCAGTGACAGGAGATCGTCGATCAGCCGCGACATGCGCTCTGCCTGTTCGAGCATCAGCCCGAGGAACTTCGTGATGTTGACCGGGTCCTTCGCCGCCGGTCCCTGGATGGTCTCGATGAAGCCGCGCAGGGAGGCTAGCGGCGTACGCAGTTCGTGGCTGGCATTGGCGATGAAATCGGAGCGCATCTGCTCGGCGCGCTTGGCCTCGGTCAGGTCGAAGAAGGACAGCAGAAAGAACCCGGCCCTCGGCGGCGGAAGCGGGATCGGTGCGATGGAGATGGCGTACCAGCGGTCCTGTGGCACGTGCTCCTGATATTCCAGTTCGGCGCGCTTTCCCGAGGCGACGGCATCGGAGATCAGCCGAATGATCTCGGGCCGGCGGAACTTGTAGCTGATGGGATCGCCCGCGCGGGCCGGGCCGAAGGCTATCTCGGCCTGCGCATTGGCGTAGCGCAGCACGGCGTCGGCATCGAGGACATAGGCGGGAAAGCCGAGCGCCTCGGTCGTCGCCTTGATGGAGGTATCGGGCCAGGTCGTGCTGCGCGAGGCCATGTTGCCTCGGATGCGCGCCTGCAGGGTACGGCGCGGAAACAGCATGGCGACGCCGATCAGCGCCACGAAACCGGCAAGGGCATAGGTCGTGCGGTGCGGTTCGAGCCAGGCGAAGACAAGGCACAGCAGACCGCCGGCGAGCAGAATCCACCGGGCCTGGTACAGGCGGTTCAGCGGCGTGCGCTCGCCCTCATGTCCGACGTTGCCGTCCATAATCTCGTGCTCGTTCCACAGGTCGCTGCGCCGACAAACTGCCGGAGCGCCGGCCGTGCATAGCACAGGGACTTGCAGGTTTTGCAACAATTCGGATGGCGCTCATTGGCGCCGCGGCCTTCGGCCGACACCCGTCTTCCCATGCGCTCGCCGTGTACTTCCCAAGTACCGGGCGCTGTAATAGGCTCCGCATTCGAACAGGGCCCGTAGCGGCCAAGCCAAGCAATGGACCTGCCTTCCATGGACATACCCGACGCCCCGTTCGTCGAACTCGAAATCGACGGGAAGCAGCGCAAATTCGACCTCGACGATCCGAAGCTTCCCGACTGGGTCGAGGACAACAAGCTCGCCAGCGGCGACTACCCCTATGACAAGCGTCTGGGGCGCAAATCCTATGAAAAGCAGCTCACCGATCTGCAGCGCGAACTGGTGAAGGTGCAGTACTGGCTGCAGCGCACCGGCGAGCGCATCATGATCGTGTTCGAGGGCCGCGACGCGGCGGGCAAGGGCGGCACGATCGCCCGGTTCAGGGAAAACCTCAATCCGCGCCAGGTGCGCACCGTGGCGCTTTCAAAGCCTTCCGACGTCGAGCGCGGGCAATGGTATTTCCAGCGCTATGTCGAGCACTTCCCGACCGCCGGCGAGGTCGTGCTGTTCGACCGTTCCTGGTACAACCGGGCCGGGGTGGAACCGGTCATGGGCTTTTGCACTGACGAGGAGCATCAGGCCTTTCTCGAAGAGGTGCCGCGCTTCGAACGCATGATCGTCAATGGCGGTACGCGCTTCTTCAAGTTCTGGCTCAATATCGGCCGGGAGATGCAGCTCGAGCGTTTCCACGACCGCCGGCACGACCCGCTGAAGGTCTGGAAGCTGTCGCCCATCGACATCAAGGCGCTGCAAAAATGGGGCGAGTACACCGCCATGCGCGACCGGATGTTCACCGCCACCGACACGGCGCATGCGCCATGGACGGTGCTGCGCGCCAACGACAAGCGGCGCGCACGGCTCAATGCGATCCGCATCGTGCTCCATGCCATCGATTATTCGGGCAAGGACAGCGAGAGCATCGGCGACATCGACGACAACATCGTCTGTCCGGCGACCGGCTTTTCCGATTAACCCGTTCCAGCCCGTCCCGGCGACCAGCCGGGACTATTCGGTGGGAAGGCGCAGCCGCGCATAGATGACATCGACGGGCTCGCCCTCGCCGGTCAGCGCGGCATCCGGCGCGATGTCGGTAGCGATCGTGAGGAAGGCTTCGCCGGCATCCGCCAGTTCGGTACCGACATTGATCGTGAAGACGATCGCCTCTGGCTGGATGCCCACCTTGAAGCGCTTGCGGCCACACAGATCCTGCCCGCCGAACTCGCAGCCCACGGCGAAGGTCGCCGGCGCAGTCGTGCCGGACTTGGCGAGGATCTCCACGGTGACACGGTCGCCCGCGATCCTCGGCAGCACGCCTTCCTGCAGGCGGACCAGAATGGGCGGCGCCTGCTGGTCGCGCGCGCCGGCCGGTCGTAGCGAAATCAGCCGGATCAGTTCCGTGTTGGACTGGCTGACGATCTCGGCCTTGCCCCTGCCGGCGATCTCGAGCGCGGTGGTGTCTTCGGGCGACAGCACGGTGATGTAGCTGGCGTCGGCATTGGTGTCCTGCTCGGCCGGGTCGACCGTTCGGGTCTGCGGCGCCGGCTCGCTTGCCTGCCAGCTTGCTAGCGATCCCAAGACCGTGGTGAACAGCGTATAGCCCAGCCAGCCGATCACGCCGAGAATGGCGACGAGCGCCAGGACGGCGATGATGCGGCGGAACACGGGCGACCCGTCGTCGTCCCGGTCGTAATCGTTGTACTCGTCGCGATAATAGTCGCGAGGCGCGGCGTGAACATCCTCGTCGTCATTGTAATCGTCGAGTTCCGGCTCGTGGCGCAACTCCGGGCGCGGCGAACTCTGCCGCGGCGCATCGGGGGCGTGAGGCTCGGGCACGAGGAGCGGTCGGCGCGCGGGCCGGACGAGGCTCGCCTCGTTGCCGGCGGGCACACCTTCCTCATATCTGCGCGCAGGCGTCACCGGGGGCCGTTCGCGGCCACGTTCGGGCTGGGGCGCGGGTTCGCGCCGCGGTGCCTGACGGCTGCGGTAGTCGGCCTCGATCCGGCGGATCGAATCCTCCAGCGCCGCCTGCTGGCGGGTAATGACATCCGGCGACTGCGCGCCCGCCGAAGCGATCATGCGCGCAAGGGCCTTCCGCGAGGACTGGTAGACCTTCTCGCGAATGGCGGGATCGGAATCATCCTGTCGTGCCAGAGCCTGACGGATCAGCCCCTCGAATTCAGCCAATTTTCATGCACCCCGAAAACCGCAACGCCCCGTTGAAAGCATCCAAGGATAACGTGTTTTGGACGGCACGGTGCGTTTTTTTGCCTTTTTGCCGCATCTACCCACAAGCGCCAACAATACAATCGCGCCATTGGCCGCATGTTCCCCCGGACATTGCCCGCGGCCCACCGGCGGACGAGGGCAGCGCGACGCTGCATCGGCGGCAAAGCAAAGGACGGACCGAAGGTCAAGGGAGGACGGATCGGCGATTGATCGGCGCCATCCGGCTTCGTATAAGAATGACGTTCGCGTAAACGTCAATTGATCGAGGATGCCCGTGCCAATTCCAGACATCATGAAAGACCGGTTGTCCGTGCCGGTCGTCGCCGCGCCGCTCTTCATCATTTCCCATCCCGAACTGACGCTGGCGCAATGCAAGGCCGGGGTCGTCGGTTCCTTCCCGGCGCTCAACGCACGGCCGATCGAGCAACTCGACGAATGGATGGACAGGCTGACGCGCGAATTGGCGGACCATGCCGCCGCCAATCCCGAGGCCAAGGTCGCGCCGTTCGCGGTCAACCACATCGTGCACCGGTCGAACACGCGGCTTCAGGAGGATCTGGAGCTCACCGTCAAATACAAGGTGCCGGTCGTCATCACCTCGCTCGGCGCCATACCGGAAGTCTATGACGCCGTGCATTCCTATGGCGGCATCGTGCTGCACGACATCATCCACGACCGCCACGCCCACAAGGCGATCGAAAAGGGCGCGGACGGGCTGATCGCGGTCGCCACCGGCGCGGGCGGGCATGCCGGCACGCTGTCGCCCTTCGCGCTGATCCAGGAGATTCGGCAATGGTTCGACGGGCCGCTGCTGCTGTCGGGCGCCATCGCCAATGGCGGTGCGGTGCTGGCGGCGCAGGCCATGGGCGCGGACCTTGCCTATATCGGTTCGCCCTTCATCGCCACTGAGGAAGCGCGCGCCAGCGACGCCTACAAGCAGGGCATCGTGGAAGGCAGGGCCGCCGACATCGTCTACACCAATCTGTTCACTGGCGTGCACGGCAACTATCTCAAATCGTCGATCGTCGCCTCGGGCTTCGACCCCGACAATCTGCCGGAAAGCGATCCGTCCAAGATGGATTTCGGTTCGGGTGGCGGGTCCAAGGCCAAGGCATGGCGCGACATCTGGGGCTCGGGCCAGGGCATCGGACAGGTCGACGCCGTTGTCCCGACGGCCGATCTGGTGGCAAGGCTCAAGGCCGAGTACGACGCCGCCAAGGCGAAGATCTGCGGTTGATCCTACGGACTACCGGCGGCGGGATCACTCCCGCCAGAAGCCGGGAATGAACAACAGCAGGATCGACATAATCTCTAGCCGGCCGAGCAGCATCTGGAAGGCCAGCACGATTTTGTCGAAATCGGGCAGCGCGGCGAAATTCGAGACCGGCCCGATTTTGTCGCCCAATCCCGGACCGACATTGGCGATCGCCGTGGCCGAGGCCGTGATCGAGGTCAGCGCGTCCTGACCCGAAAGCGCGAGCAGCATCGCGCCGACGCCGAAAGTCAGTCCGAACAGCAGGAAGAAGGCGGTGACGGCGACGACCGTCTCGTCGTCGATCGAGGTCTCGCCATACTTCATCGAACGCACGGCGGACGGCCAGAGCAGGCGCCCGATCGCGGCGCGGCAGATCGCGAACAGCACGACGAGGCGGAAAATCTTGAAGCCGCCGGCCGTCGAGCCCGAACAGCCGCCCAGCATGGTGATGAGGAAGACCGCCAGCAGCGCGGCGACAGGCCAGCCGCCATAGTCCTGATAGACATAACCGGTCGTGGTGATGATCGAGACGGTGGTGAAGACGACGGTCGTGAAGGTCGAGGCGTCGATGATGTCGCCGCGCAGGTCGAGCGTGACCAGCACCAGCGCGATGCAGGCCGCGATGACGGCGACGAAATAGACGATCTGGACGTCGAAGAAGCGCCGGCGCGCCGAGAACACGAAGAGCATCACCATGAAGGGCATGCCGGCCAGGAACATGAAGACCGTCGCCACCCACAGGATCGGCAAGGAATGGAATTTCGCCAGCGACAGGTCCGAGGTCGAATAGCCGCCCGAGGACACCGTTGTCATGGCGTGGTTGACCGCCTCGAAGAAGGTCATGCCGAGCGCGTCGTAGCAGACCATGCAGACCACGGTGAGCAGCAGATAGAGCAGCAGGATGCGCACGGCGTATTCCTCGAAGCGCGCGAAGCTCTTTTCCGCCGTGTCTGAGGATTCCAGCGCGAAGAGATGCTGGCCGCCCAGCTTGAGGAAGGGAAACAGGAAGACGGACAGGACGACGATGCCGACACCGCCCGTCCATTGCAGGATGGAGCGCCACATCAGGATGCCGTGCGGCAGATCGTCGAGACCGGTCATCACGGTGGAGCCGGTGGTGGTCAGGCCGGAAACAGATTCGAAGAAGGCGTCGGCCGCCGACATGCGCACCTCGGCGAAATAGAACGGCAGGGCACCGGCGATCGACAGGACCAGCCAGCTCAGCGCGACGAAGAGGAAGCCGTCGCGACGGTTCCAGGCGCCGGTGCGCCGGTTGCGAAAACCGAGATAGAGGAAGGCACCGATGCCGCCCGCCAGAAAGGACGAGGTCAGGAAGACCTGCCAGTCGCGATTGGCCGTCGCCAGATCGACAAGGGCGGGGACCAGCATGCCAAGCCCGGAAAGACAAAGAAGCAGCCCGAGCGGCGGAACGATTCTCTCATAATGCATGGCAGCATCCGACTGTCCGCCGATGCCGCGATTCGCGATTCACGCGAAGGCCCGGCGGTTGCGGGCTGGCTTATACGCCCTTCCCGAACGCATTCCAACCTTCATGCGCACAGCGGCCGCAGGAAAGAAAAGGGGCGGGAAACATATTTCCCGCCCCTCGACTAACCGTAGCTGTCGGTGACTGCCGGTCGGCGTCAGCCTGCCGCTTCGACCGCGCGCTTCGCCATCACACGGACGAGGTTGGCGCGATAGGCGGCATCGCCGTGGATGTCGGAGAGCATCTCGCCCTCGTCGACCGATACGTCGTCGAGCGCGCTCGCCTTCCAGTCGTTCGCCAGCGCGTCCTCCATGCCCTTGTGGCGGAAGGCGCCGTCCGAGCCCGCCCCCGTCACGCCGACGCGGACAGTGCCGTCATCGGCCCGGGCGACGAAGACGCCGGCCATGGCATAGCGCGAGGCCGGGTTGGGGAACTTGGCGTAGGCGCATTTCGAAGGCGCCTGGAAGGTCACCGCGGTGATGATCTCGCCGTCCTCCAGCGCGGTCTCGAAGAGGCCGGTGAAGTATTCGTCGGCGGGAATGGTGCGCTTGTTGGTCATGATCGAGGCACCCAGCGCCAGCATCGCGGCCGGATAGTCGGCGGCCGGATCGTTGTTGGCGATGGAACCGCCCAGCGTGCCCATGTGGCGCACGGCCGGATCGCCGATGTGACCGGCGAGGCTGCAGATGCCGGGGCAGACCTTGGCAAGATCGGCCGAGCCGGCAACCTCGGCATGGGTGGTCGCCGCGCCGATGGTGACCTGGCTGCCATCGACGCCGATGCCCTTCATCGCATCGATATGCCTGAGGTCGATCAGGTCGGAAGGCGCGGCGAGGCGCTGCTTCATCGTCGGGATCAGCGTCTGGCCGCCGGCGACGAGCTTGCCGTCCTCGGCCTTGGCCAGCAGGGATGCGGCTTCCTCTACGGAAGAAGCGCGGTGGTAATGGACTTCATACATGGCTTGCGGTCTCCTTCGCGCTCACGCCTGCATAGCCGCCCAGACACGGGCCGGGCTTGCAGGCATGGAGAGGTTGTTGTTGCCGATGGCGTTGGTGATGGCGTTGATGAGCGCCGGCGGCGAACCGATGGCGCCGGCCTCGCCGCAGCCCTTCATGCCGAGCGGATTGCTCGGGCACAGCGTTTCGTGCGTCGACAGCTTGAAGCTCGGCAGATCGTCGGCGCGCGGCATGGCATAGTCCATGTAGCTTGCCGTGATGAGCTGGCCGTTGTCGTCATAGATGCCGTGCTCGAGCAGCGCCTGGCCGATGCCCTGGGCGATGCCGCCATGGACCTGACCCTCGACGATCATCGGGTTGATGATGCGGCCGAAATCATCCGCCGCCACGAACTGCACGATCTCGGTCACACCGGTCTCCGGGTCGACCTCGACCTCGCAGACATAGGTACCGGCCGGGAAGGTGAAGTTGGCGGGATCGTAGAACGCGCCCTCCTTCAGGCCGGGCTCCATGCCGTCGGGCAGGTTGTGCGCCGTATAGGCGGCGAGACAGACCTCATGCCAGCCGAGCTTCTTGTCGGTGCCGGCGACCTTGACCTCGCCGTTCTCGATGACGATGTCGCCCTCGTCGGCTTCCATCAGATGGGCGGCGATCTTCCTGGCCTTGGACTCTACCTTGTCGAGCGCCTTGACGATGGCGCTCATGCCGACCGCGCCGGAACGCGAGCCATAGGTGCCCATGCCGAACTGGACCTTGTCGGTGTCGCCATGGACGACCGAGACATTGTCGACCGGCAGGCCGAAGCGTTCGGAGATGAGCTGGGCGAAGGTCGTCTCGTGGCCCTGGCCGTGGCTGTGCGAGCCGGTCAGGATCTCGATGGTACCGACCGGGTTGACGCGCACCTCGGCCGATTCCCAGAGACCGACACCGGCGCCGAGCGAGCCGACCGCCGCCGACGGCGCGATGCCGCAGGCCTCGATGTAGCAGGACAGGCCGATGCCGCGCTTCTTGCCGCGCTTTTCTGCCTCGGCCCTGCGAGCCTCGAAACCGGCATAGTCGGCGGCCTTGAGCGCCGCGTCGAGCGTCACATTGTAGTCGCCGGCGTCGTAGTTCATGACCACCGGCGTCTGGTGCGGGAACGTCTTGACGAAATTGGTGCGCCGCAAATCGGCCGGATCGACACCAAGTTCCCGTGCGGCCGTCTCCATGATGCGTTCGACCAGATAGGTCGCTTCCGGGCGGCCCGCGCCGCGATAGGCATCGACCGGCGCGGTGTTGGTGTAGACCGTGCGTACATTGGCGTGGATGTTGGCGATATCGTACTGGCCGGAAAGCAGCGTGGCGTAGAGATAGGTCGGCACCGAGGACGAGAACAGCGACATGTAGGCGCCGAGATTGGCGATGGTGTCGATCTTGAACGCCGTGATCCTGTTGTTCGCATCGAAGCCGATCTTCGCCTTCGAGACATGGTCGCGACCATGCGCATCGGAGAGGAAGGATTCGGTGCGTTCGGCCGTCCACTTGACCGGCACGCCGGTCTTTTTGGAGGCCCAGAGGCAGACGATCTCCTCGGGGTAGATGTAGATCTTGGAGCCGAAGCCACCGCCGACATCGGGCGCGATGACGCGAAGCTTGTTCTCGGGTGCGACCTGGTAGAAGGCCGACAGGACCAGCCGCGCGACATGTGGATTCTGGCTCGTCGTGTAGAGCGTGAAATGGTCGTCGGCCGCATCGTAATTGGCGAGCGCGGCGCGCGGCTCCATGGCGTTGGGAACCAGCCGGTTGTTGCGGATGTCGATCTCGGTGACGTGGGCGGAACCCGCCAGCGCGTCATCGACCGTCTTTTCGTCGACGCCGAGTTCCCAGTCGAAGATCAGATTGTTCTTCGCCTCGGGATGAAGCTGCGGCGCGCCGTCGGCCAGCGCGGCGACCGGATCGATCACCGAGGGCAGAACCTCGTAATCCACCTCGACGACGGCAGCGGCAGCGCGGGCGGTTTCCTCCGAGTCGGCGATGACCACGGCGGCGGCGTCACCCACATAGCGCACGAATTCGGTGGCGAGCGCCGACCAGGCGCCCATGTTCATCGGCGAGCCATCCTTGGAATGGATCATCCAGCCGCAAATGATGTTGCCGATCCCGTCGCCGGTGAGCTGCTTGCCGTCGAGAACGGCGGCGACGCCCTTCATCCCCTCGGCCGCAGATTTGTCGATGCCCCTGATCCGGGCATGGGCATGCGGCGAGCGCACGAAGGCGGCGTAATGCATGCCGGCCATCTTGAAGTCGTCGGTGTAGCGGCCCTTGCCGGTGATGAAACGCTGGTCTTCCTTGCGCGTGACCCTGGCGCCAATACCTTCCATTCCCATCGGAAACTCCTCCCGTAAATCCAGTTCGCTGCCTGCCTGTCGGACAACCCGCTGCGCGCCGGCTCAAACCGGCGGCGAGCCGTCCGTCCTCCTCAGGCCGAGGCTGCCGCCTCGATGGCGCGAACGATGTTGTGATAACCGGTGCAGCGGCAAATATTGCCTTCCAGCTCGGCACGGATCGTCTTCTCGTCGAGCTTGGAACCATTCTTCTTGTGGCGCTCGATCATGTCGACGGCGGTCATGATCATGCCCGGCGTACAGAACCCGCATTGCAGGCCGTGATGTTCGCGGAAGGCAGCCTGTACCGGATGCAGTTCGCCGCCATTGGCCAGCCCCTCGATCGTGGTGACGGTCGAGCCGGATGCCTGGACGGCGAGTGTGGTGCAGGACTTGATGGCCTTGCCATCGACGTGGACGACGCAGGCGCCGCATTGCGACGTGTCGCAGCCGACATGCGTGCCCGTCAGGTTGAGGTTTTCGCGCAGGAACTGGACCAGCAGGGTGCGGTCCTCGACCTCCCCGGTCACTTCCTTGCCGTTCACCGTCATCGATACGGTTGTCATTCAATTCCTCCCTGAAGCCAAAACGTCTCGCACCTTCAACAGGCGCAAGCGCGGAAACATTGAAAGGTCAGCGAATTGCCGCATCCGGCCAGACCTCGCCCGACGAGGAAGCCAGACCCATCGCTCGATGGGCGGTTACGGACCCCTCCCCCGAACCTTTCATGACGGCCAAACGGCATGAAACCGGTTCCGGTTGAATGAGTTTGGCGCAGGAACAGGAGCGCGGCAAGGGGGCGAAAAGCGAAAAACCGCCTGATTTAATTAGACTATTTTCGTCCTGTTTGATCGATGGGCGCCCGGCATCCGCGCACTCGCCGAAGGCCGCCCATTATTTGAGCGTGCGCAGAATTTCGGCAGTCGGAAAACAGGTCGGTGCGCTGCCATTCTCTGCCTGCCACCGGCCGATCTCGCGGCGAGTCTTGAAGCCGGGCAGGCCGTCGGCGCCGCCGACATCGCGCCCCAGCGCCTCCAGCCGGCGCTGCATGACGGCGATGTCGGAGCGATAGAGCCGCTCGAGCCTCCTCCAGGCGCCGTCGAAGGGCCGGCCGCCATATTCGATGCGGTCGCCGGCATGGCCGACAAAGAGCGCGTAGAGGTCGCTCTCATTGTATTTCTTGATGACATAGAAATTGGGGGTGACGATGAAGGCCGGGCCGAAACGTCCCGCGGGCATCAGCAGATAGCCCTCGGCGCGCAGTTCATGGTCGGGGAACGGACGACCGCTGACCCGTTCGACGCCGAGCTTCACCCATTCGGCGATCGACTTGCCGCGATCGGGGCCTTCCAGCGCGCAGGAGATCGCGGCGGGCACCGTTACCTCGAAGCCCCAGTCACGGCCCGCCACCCAGCCCGAATGCTTCAGATAGTTGGCGATGGAGGCGAGTGTATCGGCCTCTGAATTCCAGATATCGGCGCGGCCGTCGCCATCGCCGTCGGCGGCATGCTCCAGATAGGAGGTCGGCAGGAATTGCGGCTGGCCGAGCGCGCCGGCCCAGGAACTCTTCATGGCGCGCGCCTCGACATGGCTTCGTTCGACCATGACGAGGGCGGCGATCAGTTCGGCCTCGAACATGTCCTTGCGGGTCGACATGAACGCCTTGGTGCCCAGCACCTCGAAGGCGTCATAGGGGATCTTCGCGCGGCCGAAGCCCGATTCGCGGCCCCAGATCGCCAGCAGGAAACGGCCAGGCACGCCTGTCTCGCGCTCGATCCGCGCCAGCAGGGTGCGATGTTTCTCAAGCCGAGACCGGCCGCCGGCGATGACGCCGCCCAGGGTTTTTTCGGAGAAATAGCCTGCCGGCGAGCGGAACTCCGCCTGATGCTGCTGCTTCGGCGTTTCTGGTCTTGTGCCGGGCGGCGCGAGGTCCGGCAATTTCCAGTTGAGCGTGACGCCGGCAAGCGCCGCGTTGAAGCTATCGGCCGACACACCACGCGCGGAAGCCTTCGGCCAGATGTCGCTCTTCAACCAGCTCTGGAACTGGCGCTCGACGGCGGCGCGATCCTGGGCAAGGGCAGGATGGACGCCGGCAAATACCAGTGCCACGAGAAGCCCCAGAAGCCGGCGCCAAACCATCATCCCAGCTCGATATACCTCTCGAGGTAATGGTCGGTGTCGCCGAACAGATGATCAATCATGGTGATGCGCTTGGCATAATGCCCGACCGGGTATTCCCAGGTCATGCCCATGCCGCCATGAATCTGGATCGCTTCCTCGGCGACCTGCCGGCCGATACGCCCGGCAAGATGCTTGGCGGCGGCGGCGTGGCGCTCGCGGGTCTCGCGCGGGCCGTCGAGATGAGCGGCTGCGTTGATCAGGCCGGAGCGCATCTGTTCCAGCTCGATCAGCACGTCGGCCATGCGGTGCTGCAGGGCCTGGAACTTGCCGATGATGACGCCGAACTGCTTGCGCGTGTGCATGTATTCGACGGTCAGGTCCTTGGCGACTTCCATGGCGCCCAGCGCCTCGGCGCAGATGGCGACGATGGCACGGGCGGTCGCCGCCTCGATCGCAGCGAAGGCCTTGCCTGCCTCGCCGAGCAATTCGCCCTCGACACCCTCAAGCGCGATCTCGGCAGCGGCATAGCCGTCGACCGTGCCATAGGCGCGCTTGGAAAGGCCTGACGCGCTGCCATCGACGAGAAAGAGCGAGATGCCGTCGGCATCATCCGGATCGCCGGAGGTGCGCGCCGAGACGACGAGCAGATCGGCTGCACCGCCACCAAGGACAACGGATTTGCTGCCGGTCAGCTTGAAAGTGCCGCCGGATTCCTCCGCCTTCGTCGCGACATGTTCGAGTTCGTAGCGGCCATCAGGCTCGCCATGGGCGAAGGCGACCAGTTTCGTGCCGGCGATCACTTCTTCCAGCACGGCTTTCTGTTCGTCCGTGCCCAGTTCGGCGATGAGCGAACCGGCGAGCAGGGTCGGCAGGAAGGGCTCGACGACGAGGGCGCGACCCAGCGCCTGGAAGACAACACTCAGATCGGTGCCGGAACCGCCGAACCCGCCGGAGGCCTCGTCGAACAGCGCGCCGATGACCCCCAGTTCGGCGAATTGCCCCCACAGATCGCGGGAAAAGCGATCGTCGGAAGCGGCGATCTCGTGGCGCTTCTCGATCGAATAAGTGTCACGCAGGAATTTCTCCAGCGTTTCGGCCAGCATGCGCTGGTCGTCGGAAAGACGAAAATCCATGGCTGAAGTCCCTACAGGCCGAGCTTGGTCTTGGTGATGATGCCGCGCTGGATCTCGTTGGATCCGGCGAAGATCGATACCTTGCGGTTGTTGAAATAGTCCGAGGCGATGGCATTGGCATCGTCCGGACCGATCGGCGCCTCGTTGTAGCCCTCGTCCAGCGCTTCGGAAACGAAGGGCAGTGCCATCGGTCCAAGCGCACGGCGCGCCAGATCATTGATCTCCTGGCGGATGATCGTGCCCTTGACCTTGAGCATGGAGGCTTCCGGGCCGGGCGCGGCGCCGGCATCGGCCTCCGCGAGCACGCGCAGATTGGTGGTCTTCATCGCCTCGAGATCGATCTCGACCTTCGCCATGCGAGCGGCGAAATAGGGGTCGGCCGCAAGCGGCCTGCCGCCCTTTTTCGTGCGCTTGGCAATCGCCTTGAGCTGCAACAGCGCGGCGTTGGAATTGCCGATATTGGCGGTTCCGGTGCGCTCATGGGTGAGCAGGTACTTGGCGTAGGTCCAGCCCTTGTTCTCCTCGCCGACGAGGTTTTCGGCCGGTACCTTCACATTGTCGAAAAAGACCTCGTTCACCTCGTGCTCGCCGTCGAGCAGGATGATCGGCCGGACCGAGACGCCGGGCGTCTTCATGTCGATCAGCAGGAAGGAGATGCCCTCCTGCGGCTTGCCCTCGGTCGAGGTGCGCACCAGACAGAAGATCCAGTCGGCATAGTGGCCCAGCGTCGTCCAGGTTTTCTGTCCGTTGACGATGTAGTGGTCGCCCTCGCGTTTCGCGCTGGTCTTGAGCGAGGCGAGGTCGGAGCCCGAACCCGGTTCGGAATAGCCCTGGCACCACCAGTCGGTGCCGTCGAGGATGCGCGGCAGATAGTGCTTCTTCTGCTCCTGCGACCCGAATTTCATCAGCACGGGCGCCAGCATGGAAAGGCCGAAGGGGATGATGCGCGGCGCGCCGGCCTCGTTGGTTTCCTCGTCGAAGATGTGCTTCTGCACGGCGGTCCATTCGGCACCGCCCCATTCCTTCGGCCAGTTGGCCGCGAGCCAGCCGCGCTCGTTCAGCAGCGCGTGCCAGGTTTCCATGTCTTCCTTGGTCAGGCGCTTGCCGAGCCTGACCTTCTCGGAGATGCGTGACGGCAGCTTGTCGCGCAGGAAGGCACGCACTTCCTCGCGAAATTCGTTTTCCTCTTGCGAGTAATCGAGGTTCATCCAGTTCCTCCCCGGGCACGTTGCCCGCTCATCGTTTGCGCCGTGCGATGCGGATCGCCCGGCCGGCCTTGCCTTGCACGCCGTTGCGCGCCACTTTGGCCGAGTTCACCCGCCCGCTCAAGCCAAAGGTAGCGCGCTTGGCCGCCGATCATCGCACAATCAAGACCCTCGCCGGCTGGCTGGCAAAAGGTGAACGCGTTGTCGTGGTTCGCGTCGCGTCCGTCAAGGGTTCGGCGCCGCGCGAGACCGACGCCGTTATGGGTGTCACCCACGCGGCCATGACGGGGACCATCGGCGGCGGACAACTCGAATGGCTGGCGCTCGACCATGCCCGCAAGATGCTGGCGGGCGACGATGCGTCCGGCACGCGCGACATTCCGCTCGGACCGGAGATCGGCCAGTGCTGCGGCGGACGGGTCGCGCTCGACTTTGCGCTGCTCGACGCGCCGTTGATGGAGACGCTTTCGAACGAGGCAAAGGATGCCGAGCGCGACCTGCCGCAAGTGTTCATCTTCGGTGCCGGGCACACCGGCAAGGCGCTGGCACAGGCACTGGCGCCGCTGCCGTTCAGGACCGTGCTGGTCGATTCGCGCCCAGACGCCTTCGAGGGTTTTGCCTCACCCGTCGCAACCGAGTTGACGGCCCTGCCCGAGGAGACGGTGCATCGCGCGCCGGCGGGCAGCGCCTTCGTCACCATGACGCATGAGCATTCGCTCGATTTCCTCATCACGGCGGAGGCTCTGAAACGCGGCGACGCGGCCTATGTCGGCATGATCGGCTCGGCGACCAAGCGCGCCGTGTTCCTCAACTGGCTGGACGATAACGGCTATGGCCGGACGCTGGGCGAGGCGCTTACCTGCCCCATCGGCGGATCGGCGGTGAAGGACAAGCGGCCGGAGGTGATCGCCGCACTGACGGCGGCGGAGATATTGGGGGCATTGGCGACGTGACCACGATCTACATCGATGCCGATGCCTGCCCCGTGAAGGAAGAGGCCGAGCGTGTGGCGACGCGCCTCGACATCCCGATGGTGCTGGTCTGCAATGGCGGAGTACGACCACCGCGCAACCCGCTCGTTACGCTGAAGATCGTCGCCGAGGGGCCGGATGTCGCCGACCAGTGGATCGCGGACCAATGCGGGCCGGGCGATGTCGTGGTGACGGCCGACATTCCGCTGGCCGACCGCTGTGTGAAATCAGGTGCGCATGTGCTGCAGCATGACGGTCAGGTGCTCAATACCGCCAATATCGGCGAAAGGCTGGCAACGCGCGACCTGATGAAAGACATCCGCGCCGCCGACCCATTCCACACGGGCGGCGGCAGGAGCTTTTCGAAGGCCGATCGCTCGCGCTTTCTGCAATCGCTCGACAGGGTCGTTCGGCAGGCGATGCGGGAGGGACAGGCACCTTCCCGGTAGCCATACGCGCGCTTCGCGCCACTCGAACGAAACATCGGCAACCGTCTTCATGGGTGGTGTGGTTTCCTCTTCCGCGTCTTGCCGGCCGAGCCGGCGCCTCGGGCAAGGGCAACGTTCACCATCTTCCGAAAGGTCGGGCACTCCATATGCGAGGGCGCGGGGCAGTCGGCCACGTGGCGCAACGTATCGCGTAGCGCGCCCAGTTCCCTGATCCGGTTGTCCAGCTCATCCGCCTTTTCATGCAGGACGCGGCGCGGCAGATCCGGCTGCCCGTTCTGGCCGAACATGCCGGCAATTTCCTCCAGTGAGAATCCGGCCGACTTTCCCATCGAGACAAGCGCCAGTTGCAGCCGGGTCTCAGGCGGAAACTGCCGTCTGAGCCCGGCGCGCCCGACGGACGCGATCAGACCGATCTCCTCATAATAGCGCAGTGCAGAGGGGCTTACGCCCGTGCTTCTGGAGAGCTCTCCGATATCCAGCAATTTCATGCTTGACCTCAAGTTGACTTAAAGTCGTAGGGTGCCCGCAATCCCGTTCGATTGCAAGGATCACACACCGTGGAACACTCCGCCTTATCTGCCGGCATTGCCACTCGTCGCGGCGCGCTCGCGACACTTGCGCTGTCCATGCTGCTGGGAGCGCTCGGCACCAGCATCGCCAACATCGCCCTGCCGAACCTGGCGGCGGCGTTCGCGGCACCCTTTCATCATATCCAGTGGGTCGTTGTCGCCTATCTGGCGGCGTTGACCCTAACCTCCGTCTTCGCAGGCCGGCTGGGTGACCTGCTCGGCCTGAAACGCATGCATCTGGCCGGGCTTTTCCTGTTTGCCGCCGCGTCGTTTGCCTGCGGTGTCGCGCCCGACCTGCCGACCCTGATCGCGGCACGGGCGCTACAGGGCGCCGGCGCCGCATTCCTGATGACCCTGACCATTGCGCTGGTGCGCGAAACCTCGGCGGCTGACCGCATGGGACGCGCCATGGGCCTGCTCGGCACCATGTCCGCGCTCGGCACGGCCATAGGCCCGTCGGTCGGAGGTTTTCTGCTGCCCTTGGCAGGGTGGCGCGGCATCTTCCTCGTTCTCGTCCCGATCGGGCTGGCGACCCTGCTTCTCGCCGCACGAAGCCTGCCCGACAGCGAGGAGAAGACCATGGCGCCATCCTTTTCCTTCGCGGCGATGCGCCGGCCGGAGCTGACATCGAACCTGCTCGCCAATCTGCTGGTGGCCGCCGTCATGATGACGACCCTTGTCACCGGCCCCTTCTTCCTGCGCATCGGGCTTGGCCTCGGCACCGAACTGACCGGACTCGTCATGACCGTCGGCCCGGTCATCTCGATCTTCGCCGGCGTGCTCTCGGGCCGGGCGGTCGATGCATGGGGAGCACGGCGCATCCTCGTGACGGGACTTGGCCTGATGACCGCCGGCGCCCTTGCGCTGGGTTTCATGCCGCAGGCGCTGGGTGTGGCCGGCTATGTTCTTGCCATGATCGTGCTGACACCGGGCTATCAATTGTTTCAGGCGGCGAACAACACCGCCGTCATGAGCGATGCGCCAGGCGACCTGCGCGGCGTGATCTCCGGCGTCCTAAGTCTTTCGCGCAATCTTGGTCTGGTGCTGGGCGCCTCGGCCATGGGTGCCGTATTCGCCTTCGGAGTCGGAACGCCGGATTTCGAGCGCGCCACGCCCGCCGCGCTGGGCACCGGCATGGCAATGACCTTCGGCGTCGCGGGAGCGATGATGGCGGTTGCGCTGACGATCAGCCTGGTTCGTTCGAAGGCGGGAGACGCAACGCAGGCGATGCCGGAGGCTTAGGAAAGGTTGAGGGATTCGATCCTGTACCCGTCGTCGAAGAAGAACTCCTCGAGATTGTTGCCGTCGCCACCACGGTCGACGATCAGGAAATCGCTCACCGCTTCCAATGAGATCAGCGGGTGATGCCAGACATTGCGGGCGTAGTTGACGCCGGCGAGACTGTCTCCGTCCGGTTTCACGAGAAACACGCGTGGGCGGCCCGGCCTGCCGTTCTCGTCTGGCGCGACGGCGACAAGAAAGGGACGCGGCGACAGCGGCATGAAAGCCTGGCTGCCGAGCGGGTGGCGTTCCATCATCTTAAGTTCGATCGGCAGCGCAAAGGGCTGGCCGCGAAAGATCGAGACCAGCGTGTGCGCGCCCTCGCCCGCCGTCTCGACCTTCGCCAGATCGTGGAAACGCTCGGTGGTGCCGTTGTTGATCAGGAAGGAATCGGCGCCCGAAGTCGCGACGACGTCGCCGAAAGGCGCGAAAGACTCGCGAGTCAGCGGCTCGACGGGTAGGACAAGGGCATCAGAGGGCATTGTTTTCCTCGATCGAAGGGGCATCTCTCAACCGATCGGCACCCCCCTGATTCGTCATGCTCGGGCTTGTCCCGAGCATCCAACTAATCCCGGTGATTCATTAGATCCTCGGGGACAAGCCCGAGGATGACGATGCGTGAGCCGCCTGGCCAGAACAAAACACACACCATCAAAAAGTGACCGCCTGTGACAAGCGTCTTGCCATCATCTGGGCGGGATCGAATAGGTGGCCGTCGCCTGGGCCACCATGGTGTCGGGATCGGCGGCGGAGGTAATGTGGATTTCGCACACGGCGAGGCGCTTGCCGAGTTTGACGAGCCTGCCATCGGCCATCAAATCGCCGAGCGGTGGCTTCGAAAGGAAGTTGATGTTGAGGCTGGTGGTGACCGCCAGTTCCACCTTGCCGATATGGCCGAGGATGACGAGATAGGCGGTAACGTCGGCCAGGAAGAACATGGTCGGCCCGGAGATCGTGCCGCCGGGGCGCAGCGCCGATTCGGAAACCTTCATCGTCACGGAAATCGTGCCGGGGCCGAGATCGTTGACGACCCAGTTGTGGATCTCGGCCTGCGGGAAGACTTCGCCGACGAAGTCGCGAAGTTCGTCGATCTCCATGACGGGCCGGTAGCTCATGCGGCGACCTTTGCGGCAAAGGCGATGGCGTCTTCCAGCCGGTCATTGCCCCAGAACAGTTCGGACCCGACGGTGAAGGAAGGCGCGCCGAACAGGCCGAGCGCGAAGGCATGCTCGGTGTTGGCGCGCAGCTCGGCCTTGATCGCGTCGGTCTGGGTTGCCGCCAGCACGGCCTTGCCGTCGCCCCCCACCGCGTTGGCGCAGGCGGCGATGACGGCCGGGTCGGCGATGTCGTGCCATTGCTCGAATTCGGCGCGGTAGATCATGCGGACGAAATCGCGGCCCCAGGGCTCACCCAGAGCCACGACGCTGGCACGCGCGGCGAGCAGCGAATTGCGCGGGAACCCGACGAGCTGCTTGTCACCCGGCGCGGCGAATGGAATGCCGTATTTCGCGCCCTGACGCTGCATGTCGCGCCACATGTAATTGCCTTTGATCGGGAACAGGTTGAACGGCGAATTGTCCATGCCCTGGGCCTTGAAGATCGGGCCCAGCAGGAAGGGTTTCCAGAGCGTCTCGACGCCGACGGCCTCGGCGATCTGATCGAGTCGCATGGCGGCGAGATAGGAATAGGTGCTGGCCGGGTCGAACCAGAAGACGACACCGTGCTTTCCACCCGGTTTTTTCGTTGAGGGTTTTTTTGGCATGGCCGGCAATGTAGCGGCGATGCCCGGCGACGCAATGGTGATTTTGTCTGCTTTTCCGCAGGCGCCTCTGCGTCCGTTCACGGGCTCGCGCTCCCGCAAACAAAGAAGCGGCCCCGTCGCCGGGGCCGCTCTCAGATGTCTTTCGCCTTCGCGAAAAGGATCAGACCACGTAGGTCGCCAGCGGGTTGAAGCCGTTGAAGGCGACCGCCGAATAGGTCGAGGTGTAGGCGCCGCAACCCTCGATGAAGACCTCGTCGCCGGGCTGGAGCGTTGCCGGCAGGTCGTAGGGGGTCTTCTCGTAGAGCACGTCGGCCGAATCGCAGGTCGGGCCGGCGAGCACGCAGGGCACCTTCGCATCCTCGTCGCGATCGGTGAGGATCGAATAGCGGATCGCCTCGTCCATGGTCTCGGCCAGGCCGCCGAACTTGCCGATGTCGAGATAGACCCAGCGCAGCGGATCGTCTTCCGACTTCTTCGAGACAAGCACGACTTCCGAACGGATCACGCCGCAGTCGCCCACCATGCCGCGGCCCGGCTCGATGATGGTGTCCGGGATGCGGTTGCCGAAGAACTTGCGCACGGCGTCGTAGATGGTCTGGCCGTATTCGGCGAGTACCGGGATGTTCTTCAGGTAACGGGTCGGGAAGCCGCCGCCGAGATTGACCATGGTCAGGCGGATGCCGCGGCCGTCGAGCTCGCGGAAGATGTGCGCGGCAGACGCCAATGCCTCGTCCCAGGCCCTGGTGTCGGTCTGCTGCGAGCCGACATGGAAGGAGATGCCGATCGGGCGCAGGCCGAGGCGGCAGCCATGTTCCAGAACATCGATCGCCATTTCAGGCACGCAGCCGAACTTGCGCGACAGCGGCCATTCGGCGCCTTCGCCCTTGGTCAGGATGCGGCAGAAGATTTTCGCAGCAGGTGCGGCGCGGGCGATCTTCTCGACCTCGGCCTCGCAGTCGACGGCGAACAGGCGCACGCCGAGCGCATAGGCACGAGCGACGTCGCGTTCCTTCTTGATGGTGTTGCCGTAGGAGATGCGGTCCGGCGTGGCGCCGGCATCGAGCGCCATGTTGATCTCGGCGACGGAGGCGCAGTCGAAGTTCGAGCCTGCATTGGCGAGCAGGCGCAGGATTTCCGGATGCGGGTTGGCCTTGACGGCATAGTAGACCGCGCTTTCCGGCATGGCGTGACGGAAGGCGTCGTAGTTTCGTCGGACCTGGTCGAGGTCGATGACCAGGCAGGGCTCGTCGGTACGGTTTTCGGCGAAAAAGCCGCGGATGCGCGAAGAGATCATGCTTCCAGTCCTTCCATGGGACGATAGGCCGGCTGGACGGCATGCGTGCGCGACAGGCGCGCGGACGGCAAACCGCCCGAAACCGCAGGTTCCGGATCGTGACCTCCCGCCATGAACAGCGGACGGCCGGCTTCGGTTGCCTTGGATTGGAAGGATGGAACCCCCGCACTTCCGGCAAGGATGGTGTGTGTGCCTCTTCAGTACCGGCGGGGTTGGAAACCGCCTGAGACCAAAAAAGCCCTCACCGTCGTTGCTTGTGGACACTATCCGGGATTTCGCCTTCGGCAGTCGTCTGGTCGGTGTCCCCCTCTCGGGAATTCCGCCAGATCGCGTTTGCCGGGTTCACCGGATTCTCCGTACCGCATCGCTGCGGCATGGTTATGTGCGTATCCTGAGCACGTGCGACTTTGGGCAAGCGCGATATGCTCTTCTTGCGTGTCATTTTCAAGGCATTTCTTGCCACGCCGGGGAATTTTTTTCCCGAAGAGGCGTCAGCGGTCCCGACACGGCTTTCTCGTCGGGCCGACAAGGCCGCCGCCGGGTTTGCCTCATGGTCGTGTTCATGGCATGTTCTCTTCATGCCGATCATCGACCTCACCGCCGCCAATCCGCTCGTCGACGGCCGCCAGTCGGAGCGCGCGCTGGCGATCCGCCGCGGCGTGATGCGGCTGTTGCGCGAAGCCGGTATCACCGTCGTCGCCGAACTGCCGCTGGCCTCCGGCCGGCGCGCCGATCTCGTCGGCCTCGACGCCAGGGGGCGATTCCACATCATCGAGATCAAGTCGTCGATCGAGGATTTCCGGGCCGACAGCAAATGGCCGGACTATCTCCTCTATTGCGACCGGTTCTTCTTCGCCACGCATCCCGAGGTGCCGCAGGAGATCTTTCCTGGTACCGAGGGGCTGATCGTCGCCGATTCCTACGGGGCGGAGATCATCCGCGATTCACGAGAGGGCAAGCTCGCCGGCGCCACGAGGAAAGCAATGACGCTGCGTTTCGCGCGCGCTGCGGCCGGCCGGCTGGAACGCATCGTCGAGCATCACGAGGTGACGGGCCTCGCCCTGCCGGAGGGCCTGCGCGAAATCGACGGGGATTAGGTCTCAAGACCTAACCTTTCACGTAATTGCGCCAGTCGTGCTCCTCGGCGAAGCCGAGCATCTCGCGGATCTTGCGGTTGGAGAACAGCGCCTCGTTCTCGCCCATCTCGCGCGTGACCGGCACGCCGGGAAAGAACCGCTCGACGAGTTCGGCGGTCGGGATGTTCATGCCGTTGGTATCGTTGCCGGCATTGAAGACCTGGAAGCCCAACGCATCCTTTTGCAGGCACAGATCGACGATCTGGCCAAGATCGCGCGCATCGATGTAACAGAACGCGTTACGCCGCCGCATTTCCGGATTGGCGAAATAGGTCGGGAACAGTTCGGCATATTCGTGCGGCTCGACGACATTGCCGATTCTCAGCGCGTAGATGTCGAAGCCCGAGCGGCGCTGGAAGGTGCGCGCCGTCTTTTCGTTGACCACTTTCGACAGGCCATAGCTGTCCATCGGATCGACGTCGTAATCCTCCTCCAGCGGCAGGGCATGCGGGTCGGTCCTGCCGTCGGAAAAGCAGATGCCGTAGGTCGTCTCCGACGAGGCGACGACGATCTTCCTGATGCCGAGCTTCACCGCCGCCTCGATCACGTTGTAGGTGCCCATCGTGTTGACGCGGAAGGTCTCGTTGTCGGGCTCGATCAGGATGCGCGGGATGGCGGCGAAATGGACAACCGCGTCGAAGGCGGGCAGGCCGGTGCCGGGCTCGAGCTCGCCGAGATTGCCGTAGGAGGTCATCACGTTGAACATCTGACCGGAATCGGTGATGTCCGCGATCAGGTTGTCGACGCCGGGATGGTCGAGCGGCGTCAGGTCGACATTGACCACGCGATGGCCCCTGTCGAGGAGATAGGGAATCACGTGCCGGCCGGCCTTGCCCGAGCCACCGGTGAAGAGAATGCGTTTCGCCATGATGCGCTCCCGCTCCGTTCCTGTTCCAGCCTGTTTCGGCCAGTTCTAGCAATCGGAGAGGCACAAGGTCGAGCCTCGCGCCTGACGCGAGGTGACCGAGGGTCTGAATATGTGTCCCTGAAACGCCAAAAGGCTCCGGCGATGCCGGAGCCTTTCGGAGGAGAGGTCTGCGTTGCCGATTAGCGGCAGACGCGGAAACGCTTCCAGTGCCAGTGGCCGTAGTAACCCCACACCTTGCGCTTCACCCAGAAGCAATGCGGGCGGTAGTTGTAGCCGCCACCGTAGTAGCCGCCGCCATGGTAACCGACCTGCGTGGCCTGGCCGGCGGAGGATTCGATCGGGGCGATGCGGGTCATGCCGGCGGCGGAAGCCGAGGTCGGCGCGACGGCGAGGCCGCTGGTGGCGAGAACGGCAACGGCGATGGCCGCGGTAAGGGTCTTGCGGGTGCTGGTCATGTCTGAAAAGTCTCCTCAGGGTCGTTCAGGGTTCGGTTTCGTTTCGGGGCAGGACACCGTGCCTTGCCATGACCCTGAGATGGGGCATGGCCTTTTCCTTCGCTGTGCCATCTGGCACAGGCGGTTGAATTTCCTTTTATTTCAATATGTTAATTGAGATGCGATAAATCGCGGGGTTCAATCGCGGTTGTCGCGGAACCCAGCCAGGGCATATATCGCACGCAAAAGGGAGCGTCTGAACGCGGGCAGCGGGAAGCGCGGCAGGGGCCGGCGCATGATCGCGGGGATCGCGTCGACCCCGTCGCGTTCTCCGGCGACGAGCCGGGCGACCAGCCTGCCGGTGTAACCGCTCATCGCCACGCCATTGCCGTGCCAGGCAAAAGCACCGAAGGCGCTTTCGATGTCGCCCAGGGGTCCGGCATGCGGGATCAGCGGCCGCGTCAGACAGACGAGCCCCGACCAGGCATACGCCGTCCCGACATGCGCCCAGGCCGGAAACAGGTTTTCGAAGGCGGCGCGTAGCGCGCGCTGGCTGCGCGCCATGCCGGAAGGCGAGGCATCCGTGCCGCCACGCCCGCCGAAGAGAAACCGCCCGTCCGGCAGCAGGCGGAAATAGTGCAGCAGGTCGCGCGTGTCGTGCGCCGGCATGACATTCGTCCAGCCCTGCGCGTCGCGCTCGGCCTCCGTCAGCGGGCGCGTCACCAGAATGCGCGACAGGGCCGGCATCAGCCTGCCGCCGATCCAGGGCGCAACATCTTCGGGCGTGTAGCCATTGGTCGCCAGGATGACACGGTTCGCGGTCAACTCGCCCTGCGGGCAGGTCAGCACATGCCGCCCGCCCTGACGCCGCCAGCCCGTCACGGGAGAATCGGCGGTAAGGATCGCGCCCGCCTGTGCCGCGGCCCCGGCAAGGCCGCGCAGATAGTTGAGCGGGTGCAGGCCGAAGGCTTCCGGGTCGAGCAGGCCGGCGTGGAAATGCGGGCCGGCATTGCCGCGTTCGATCAGTTCCTCGCGTGTCAGGATCTGCTGGTCCAGCCCAAACGTGGCGTTCATGAACGCCGCCTCCTCGTGCAGCGCGTCGACGCGCGAGGCGCGATGGGCGAGACGGAGATCGCCGTCGGGCGTCGCCTGTGCATCGACACCGGAAGTGGCGAGGAAATCGCGTACATGCGCCACCGAATCGCGCAGGGCACGATGAAAGGCGCGCGTTTCGGCAAGCCCGTAGCGGCGGATCATGGTGTCGTAGGGCAGCTTGGCGGCGGCGGCCGAGCAGAAGCCGCCATTGCGGCCCGAGGCACCCCAGCCCGGCCGGCCCGCTTCCAGCACCACGGTCTTGACACCATAGTCGCGCGCCAGGGCCAGCGCCGCCGAAAGGCCCGCGTATCCCGCGCCGATGATCGCGACATCGGCCTCCCGTGCGGAGACGCAGCGTTCCGGCGAGAAGGATAGCGGCGTCGCGGTGGCCTCCCAGTAGCTGGGCACCGGGTTCGCGAAATCATAGGCGTCTTCGTGGTAGAGCCGCATCGTCCGTCAATGCCATCCGATCGTCGTTCCGAAACGCCCCGGAATTGGTCCGGCGACGCTCACACCCTAGACAATGACGAGGGCTGCAAACAGGCCCGATGGACTAAGCTGAACCGGCGCGCGGACGTGCCATGGTTGCATCCGGCCGCGAACTGCTTCAAAGACGAGGCCATCCCCAGGCCGCGCTTTCACGGAGTGGACATGACCGTCAGGCTGCACAAGGGCGATCTGCCCGATCTCGACCGCTATCGCGAGAGCGTGGCGATCGACACCGAAACGCTTGGCCTCGTGCCCGGACGCGACCGCCTGTGCGTCGTCCAGCTTTCCAACGGGGACGGCACGGCCGACGTCGTACAGATCGCACGCGGCCAGGACAGCGCGCCCAATCTTGAAAAACTTCTCGGCGACGAGGGCGTCACCAAGATCTTCCATTTCGCACGGTTCGATCTGGCGATCCTGTACCAGGCCTTCGGCGTGATGCCGCAGCCCGTCTATTGCACCAAGATCGCCTCGAAACTGGTACGCACCTATACCGACCGGCACGGGCTGAAGGATTTGCTGCGCGAACTGCTCGGCGTGGAAATCTCCAAGCAGCAGCAGAGCTCCGACTGGGCGGCCGACGAATTGTCGCAGGCCCAGCTCGACTATGCCGCTTCCGACGTGTTGTATCTGCACCGGCTGCGCGAGCGGCTGGACATGATGCTGGACCGCGAGGAACGGCGGGACTTTGCGAATGCCGCCTTCGAATTCCTGCCCTGGCGCGCGAAGCTTGACCTTGCGGGCTGGCCGGAAAACGACATCTTCGCGCATAGTTGATCCATCCGGGGGATGCGACCGGTTGGATTGCTTAATAAACTTGCCGTAAAATAACCAAGAAGGTTCTATTCCTGCATCCTTTACGCTT
This sequence comes from Rhizobiaceae bacterium, assembly GCA_041987205.1. Taxonomy (GTDB): domain Bacteria; phylum Pseudomonadota; class Alphaproteobacteria; order Rhizobiales; family Rhizobiaceae; genus BOKV01. The sequence continues at coordinate 44,353 of JBHIWX010000003.1, forward strand.
TTGCGCGGCAAACCGAACCCAGCTGGAAGCCAAGGTGACAAGTTCGAATCCCGCTTATCCGAACCGGCAACGCGCGCCACGGGCGCCGCGGGTCGAGTTGCGTGGCGGGCCTTCCTGGGCCAGCGATTCGGGCTATGCCGCCGTGGAACCGGTGGTGCGCCAGCGCGGCGCGCCGGCACCCGTCGTTCTCGATCCGCATGATTATGAGGCGCCCGCGCCGCAGGCCGTCAGCGCGCCGGTGGCTCCGATGAGACCCGATCGAACCGACAGCCATACGACGGCCCGTGCCGACCTTGCCGCCCAACCGGAGCTGGCCTATCACGATCCGGTTTTTCACGATCACGACCAGCCCCAGTACGAGCAGGTTGATCAGGGGCATGCCGAACATTCGCAGACCCAGCAGGCGCGCGCCGAAAGGCCGGCACGTGGCGGCCGCCATGGCGAGAACCGGACGCTTGCCGATTTCGAACGCGCCAGGCGCCACAGCCAGAGGGTGGCGATGCTCAAGGTCGGCCTGCCCGCCTTCGCGGCGCTGACCATGGTGGTTATCCTTGGCACGCTGTTCTTCGCCGGCAGCAAGCTGCCCTCTGTCGACATCGGCAGTACCAAGATCGAGGACGGCAAGCTGGTGATGGACAATCCGCACCTCAACGGTACCGATTCCAACCAGCGGCCCTACGACCTTTCCGCCGACCGGGCGATCCAGGACGCCGACCAGCCGACGCGGATCATGCTGGAGAAGATCAAGGCGCGCCTGCCGATGACGGATACGAGCTTCGCCAGCGTGACGGCGGGCACCGGCATCTACGACGCCGACGGCAAGACGCTGCGCCTTGGCGACGCGGTGGCCGTCGACACCGAGGACGGCATGAGCATCCGCATGGAAGACGCCGCGATCGACATCGAGTCGGGTACGATGAGCACGCAAAACCCGGTCTCCGTCGACACCGGCCGTGCCTTCGTCTCGGCCGAAACGCTGCTGGTGGAGGACAAGGGCGACAAGATCGTCTTCGAAAACCGCGTGCGCATGACCATCCGTCCGCCCTCGGGCGACGACAAGGCCGGCGCGCTCGCCATTCCGACCATGCCGATCATCGGCCAGATCAATTCGCAAGGGAAGGCCGACGAGTAATGGCAGGTACGTTACGCGCAGCATGCCGCGCCACACTGGCGCGCGCCCTCCTTTCGCCGGCGGCGCTGGTCCTGTCGGGCCTGCTGCTTGCCGCGCCTGTATCGGCGCAGAATTTCGGCGGCGCGTTCGAGGGCATGAGCAATTCCGACGCCCCCGTCGAGATCGAGGCGGACCGCCTCGAGGTCGTCGACAACAAGGGCATCGCCGTCTTCAGCGGCAATGTCAGCGTCGTGCAGGGTTCCACCCTGCTGAAAGCCAAGCGGCTGACGGTCTCCTATCTCAGGGACAGTTCGGGCTCGGCCGGCCCCGGCGGCAATATCCGCACCATCGAGGCGACCGGCCGCGTTGCCGTGCGCTCGAAGGACCAGACGGCCAGCGCCGACAAGGCCGTGGTCGACATGCAGAAACAGGTGGCTACACTTTCAGGCAATGTTTCGATAAGTCAGGGCAAGAACATCGTTACCGGTTGCGTCCTGACCATCAATCTGACGACCAATGCCGCCACGCTGCAGCCTTGTGCGGCCGCCAGCGGCAGGGTCAAGATGCTTTTCACACCGAAGTCCGGCGGCGAGCAGTAGAGTGTCAACAGGCGGAGAAGTTCCGTTGAAGCCGGCCGACCGCAAGCGCCCGAAATCGTCGCTTGTCCGAGAACTGACGGATTTCTTCCGTCAGGTGCTCGACGACATGGCCGCTTTGCCCGGCGACACGGTTGCCTTTGTTCGCCGGTTTTCGGGACGGATGCGCCTGCCGCGAGTCGGAAAACTGCCGAAGCTCGGCAGACTGCCCGGGCTGAGCGACCTGCCGAGGATCAGCGACCTGCCGAAACTGGGCAATCTGCCCAAGCTCGGCGATCTGCGCCTTCCCGGCCTGGGCGGCAGGGATACTGACGACGCCGAGAGCGATGGTGTCGCCAACCCACCCCTCGTCAGGTCCAACGGCGCCAATGGTAACGGCTATGCGCTGAAAACGGCGGGCCGGCAGGGCGTGATGGCGGCGGTCGGCCTGCAGAAGAGCTACAAGGGCCGGCAGGTGGTCGGCGGCGTGACGCTCGGCGTGCGGCGCGGCGAGGCCGTCGGCCTGCTCGGACCCAACGGCGCGGGCAAAACGACCTGCTTCTACATGATCACCGGGCTGATCAAGCCCGATGCCGGCCGCATCGAGCTTGACGGCCACGACATTACCGAGACGCCGATGTATCGCCGCGCCCGGCTCGGCATCGGTTACCTGCCGCAGGAAGCGTCGATCTTTCGCGGCCTGTCGGTGGAAAACAACATCCGCGCCGTGCTCGAGATCGTCGAGTCGAGCCAGCGCGAGCGCGAGCATCAGCTCGACGCCCTGCTCGACGAGTTCTCGATCGCGCATTTGCGCAAGCTTCCCTCCATCGCCCTGTCGGGCGGTGAACGGCGTCGCTGCGAAATCGCCCGCGCGCTGGCGACCCGGCCGTCCTTCATGTTGCTCGACGAACCTTTCGCCGGCATCGACCCGATCGCGGTCGGCGATATCCAGCAGCTCGTGCGGCATCTTACGCGGCGCGGCATCGGCGTGCTAATCACCGACCACAATGTGCGCGAGACGCTGGGCCTGATCGACCGTGCCTACATCATCGCTTCGGGCCGCGTTCTGACCCATGGCGCGCCCGACGAGGTCGTGCTCAATCCCGATGTCAGACGCACCTATCTGGGCGAACAGTTTACTCTTTGAGAACTTAGTGCTTCTATGCTGCCCGCAGAAGCAAGAAACGGGCCAGACCGCGGGGGATGTTGCGGCTCCAAGGCCCGTCCGTGGCAGGACATCAGGGCGGTGTAACAGTGCTCTCGGCCAAATTGCAGATACGCCAGTCGCAGGCGCTCGTCATGACGCCGCAACTGATGCAGTCGATCAGGCTGCTGCAGCTCAACCATCTGGAATTGTCGTCCTTCGTGGAGCGCGAGATCGAGCGCAATCCGCTGCTCGACCTGATCGAGGCGGACGCGCCCCAGCCCGAGCGCCGGGAAAGCGATGAAGGCGACAAGCCGGTACCCACCGGAGAATCCGAAGCAACCGAATGGCTCGACGGACAGTTCGAGACCTCCACCGAAGCGATGGAAAGCCGCCTCGGCACCTCACTCGAAAACGTGTTCGAGGCCGATACGCCGCCCAATCCCCGGGAAAGCCAGCCGAGTAGCCGCGCAGACCAGCCCGTGGCGCCGTCGGCCGGCGATCCGTGGAAATCGACGCGTCTCGGCTCCGGCTTCGACGGTGACGGCAGCGAGCTGGAAGCCTATACCGCGGCCGAACCCAACCTGGCCGACCATCTGCGCGCACAGCTCGCAACGGGCTTTTCCGATCCGCGCGAGCGGCTGATCGCCGACGAGATCGTCGGCTCGATCGACGAGGACGGCTATCTGCGCCGCCCGACGGGAGAGATCGCCGCGCAGCTCGGGACCAGCGAAGCGGCCGTCGAGACGGTGATCGGGCGCGTCCAGGCCTTCGACCCGCCGGGCATTGCCGCGCGGGACCTTGCCGAATGCCTGAAACTGCAACTGGTCGAGCGCGACCGGTACGATCCGGCGATGCAGGCGCTCGTGGAGAACCTCGACCTGCTGGCGAAGCGCGATTTTCCGGCGCTGATGCGCGTTTGCGGGGTCGGCCGCGAGGATCTGGCCGACATGGTTGGCGAAATCCGCCAGCTCGACCCGCGTCCGGGCGCCCGCTTCAGCAGCGATCCGGTGCAGACCGTCGTGCCTGACGTGATCGTCTCGCCCGGCCCGGACGGCGGCTGGTCGGTCGAACTCAATGCGGAGACCCTGCCGCGCGTGCTGGTGAACCGGCGCTATTACGCGGAAGTGTCGAAAATCTGCCGCAAGGACGAGGACCGGGCCTTCATCACCGACTGCCTGCAAAGCGCCAACTGGCTGGTGAAAAGCCTCGACCAGCGCGCCCAGACCATCCTCAAGGTCGCGACCGAGATCGTGAAGCAGCAGGACATGTTCTTTGCCTTCGGCGTGGAACATCTCAAGCCGCTCAATTTGCGTACGGTGGCCGACGCCATCTCGATGCACGAATCGACGGTGAGCCGGGTCACCTCCAACAAATACATGCTGACCGGGCGCGGCCTGTTCGAGATGAAATATTTCTTCACCGCCGCCATCGCGTCGACGGGTGGCGAGGATGCCCATTCGGCGGAGTCGGTGCGCCATCGCATACGCCATCTAATCGATGCAGAGCGGGCCGAGCACATCCTTTCGGACGATGCGATTGTGGATATCCTGCGCGAATCGGGCGTCGATATCGCGCGGCGAACGGTCGCCAAATACCGCGAATCCATGCACATTCCCTCATCCGTGCAGCGTCGGCGCGAGAAACGCGCGTTTCCGGCGCGCCAGGCATCGTGATCACCTGCCGTTCGGTCGCCCTTGACATAGCCTGCGGCAACTCCTAGAAGCGCGCCGTCGCACGACAGGCCGGCTGCAAGACAGGCTTGGAAGAACAAGTATGGAACCGGCGCGGACCCGACAGACGGGCCGCATGTGCATGAAATTTCCAGCGGGTTAGCCTCGCACCGGAAGATCAGCTATATTCCGAATTGATCCATCCCTCGGGCCTGGCCGCCACAAGAGGAGCGCATTCGCATCATGAGCCTTCGCATTTCCGGCAAACAAATGAATATCGGTGAGGCGCTCAGCGAGCGCATCGAGGACCGGATAGAGGAGGCGGTCAGCAAATATTTCGATGGAGGCCATACCGGCCACGTCATCATCGAGAAATCCGGCAGCGGATTCTCCTGCGACTGCACCATCCATCTCGACACCGGCGTGGTGTTGCAGGCGACGGCGGAAAACCACGATCCGACGGCCTGTTTCGACCAGGCGGCCGACAAGATCGAGAAGCGTCTGCGCCGCTACAAGCGCAAGCTGAAGGACCATCGCGCGTCCGCGCCCGACAAGACTGGCGAAGCCAGCTATTCCATCGTCGCACCGCTGCACCCCGAGGAAGAGGTGCCGGAAGACTACAATCCCGTCATCATCGCCGAGAGTTCGACGCAGATCGCCGCCCAGACGGTGGCCCAGGCGGTCATGCAGCTCGACCTGACCGACAAGCCGGTCATCGTCTTCACCAACGCCGCGAATGGCCAGACCAACGTCGTCTATCGCCGGCCCGATGGGAACATCGGCTGGATCGACCCTTCTCGCGCAAGTTAGCGCCCGTCGACAGGACAATTCTGCACCTCCGGCTCCGGTAGTGCGAAAGGACAGTCAAATGGATCTCAGCGACCTGCTCGGTCCCGAAGACATTCTTCCCGCCATGCGGACGAGCTCCAAGCGCCAGCTCCTGCAGGATCTGGCCGAAAAGGCCGAGTTGAAGACCGGTATCGGCGCGCGCCAGATCTTCGACACGCTGCTGCAGCGCGAGCGCCTGGGCTCGACCGGCGTCGGCAACGGCATCGCCATCCCGCATGGCAAGCTGCCGGGCCTGAAGCACATCACCGGGCTGTTCGCCCGGCTTGAAAAGCCGATCGATTTCGAGGCACTCGACGACCAGCCGGTCGATCTCGTCTTCCTGCTGCTCGCGCCGGAGGGTGCTGGCGCCGACCACCTCAAGGCGCTGGCGCGCATCGCCCGCGTCATGCGCGAGCCCGACAAGGTCAAGAAGCTGCGGGAAACCTCCAACGCCAACGCGATCTACTCGCTGTTGACGCAGGGCCAGGCCTCCAACGCCGCCTAGGGCTGTTGAGGATCGCCTGAGGGCGGAATTTTCAGGAAAACCTGGTGGGAATTCGAACCGTCGCGCCCGATTGCGCGGCGGAGCATCTTGCATCCGCGGGTGGGAACCGCGTCGTCATCCCGGTCGGGAAATCGGCTCTCGCCACCACTCCCGGAATGACGCCCCGCATGACGCCCGCAACGGCGTCAGTGCACCGTGACGGGGGTCAGATCGTTCTGGAAGGCCGTCGACAGCGCTCCGCCGGCATCGTCGGCGATGGCTAGCGGTGTACCGTCGGCGCCGAACAATGCCCAGACCTTGGCCTGCGGGTCGATATCGACCGCGCCCGGAAAGGCTTCGGCGATCTCGGCGCCGCTGATCTGGCGCATATAGGCGACCCGGCCCTCGCCCATCCGGGCGAGTTCGTCGGGGCTGACGGCAGTGAATCCTGTTTCGTGACGCATGTTTTCTACTCCATTACCACTCTTCACGACGTCTTTCCGGCCGTCGAGATATCGATCTTGCGGATGACCTGTTCGGGCTCGTTGCGGGTCAGGTTGATCGACAGCAGCCCGTTTTCGAGCGTGGCGCCGGCGATCTCGATCCCCTCGGCCAGGACGAAGGAACGCTGGAACTGACGCGCGGCGATGCCGCGGTAGAGGAACTCGCGTCCCCCTTCGTCCTTCTGCTTGCCGCGCACGGTGAGCTGATTCTTGTCCAGCGTAATGTCGAGGTCGTCCTGCGCGAATCCGGCAACGGCGAGCGTGATGCGCAAGGTCTCGGGCTCGCCCTCGGCCTTGATCCGCTCGATGTTGTAGGGAGGATAGCCGTCACCCGCCGTCTTGGTCACACGGTCGAGCATGCGCTCCAACTCGTCGAACCCAAGCAGCAAGGGGCTCGAAAATCCTGCCATTCGCGTCATGGCAATGCCTTTCCCAAGTCCACAGGCAGGCCATGATGGCCGCCTTCCAGCAACTCGTTTCCGGAGCCCACATTCGGCACTCCGTTACAGTTCATATGGGATGGGGAAGGATGTCGTTCAACCTGGGCGGCTGGAAGGTACGAAAGCCCTCGTCACGCGGCCTAGCGCTGGCAGTAGAAGCCGTAGAGCGTCGACAGGATGCCGTGCACTTCCTCGCTCGCCAGACGATAGTAGATCGTCTGCGCGTCGCGGCGGGTCGCGACCAGGCCCTTCTCGCGGAGCTTGGCCAGATGCTGCGACAGGGCCGACTGGCTGAGCCCGATGGACTGCGCCAAATCGTTGACGCTTCTCTCGCCCTCGACGAGCCTGCACAACAGCATCAGCCGGCGAGGGTTCGCCATCGCCGCCAGAAGGTCGGAAGCGCGCTCAGCGTTCTTTTCGAGTTCGAGAAAATCCATATCCATTATATTAGCACATGCTAATTATATTACAAGCTGCCATCCTGCATAACGGCAACCCTTGCGAAGTGGTTCCTTCTGGCATGGTTCGGCGATTCAGGCCAGTCTTTTGGGATTTCGTCCTCTGCCATGCATGCGGACCCGGCCTCCATGGCGAGCTGCGCGATCGCAGCCCTTCCGCCTCTGGCCCGCCCGTTCGCCGCAACAAAATCGCATCCGAATTGACTTGAGAGCCGATTTCGCTACCAGTGCGGGCCAAGCCAATTCTCAAACGGAATATCCCATACAAGAGGTTGCCCCATGGCGGAACGCGTCGAAATCGCCGGACTGAAGATCGATCCCGTGCTGCACCGGTTTGTCGAGGAAGAGGCACTGCCCGGCACGGGTGTGACGTCGGCCGATTTCTGGGAAGGGCTCGCCGCGATCGTTTCCGACCTGGCGCCGCGCAACCGGGCGCTTCTGGAAAAGCGCGACGCATTCCAGGCGACGATCGATGCGTGGAACCGCGAGCATCGCGACGGCGGCATCGCCATGGATGCCTATGAGGCGTTTCTCAAGGAAATCGGCTACATCGTGCCCGAAGGGCCGGATTTCGACGTGACGACGACGAATGTCGATCCCGAGATCGCGACGATTGCCGGGCCGCAGCTCGTCGTGCCGGTGATGAATGCACGTTTCGCGCTGAACGCCGCCAATGCGCGCTGGGGTTCGCTCTATGATGCGCTTTACGGCACCGACGCGCTGGGCGACCTGCCGCAGGGCAAGGGCTACGATCCCGAGCGCGGCGGCCGCGTCATCGCCTGGGCCAAGGCGTTTCTCGACGAGGCGGCGCCGCTCGCCAACGCCAAATGGGAAGATGCAACCGGGCTTTCGGTCGAGGACGGACGGCTTGCGGTCGCGACCGGGGACGGCTCGACCGGGCTGGCCGATCCAGGCCAGTTCGCGGGTTCCGCGACGAGCGATGGCGGCTGGGCGCACTTCCTCCTGAAGAACAACGGTCTCGGCATCGAGATCCTGGTCAACCGCGACACCGATATCGGCAAGACCGATCCGGCGGGCATCGCGTCGGTCAATCTGGAAGCGGCGCTGACCACGATCATGGATTGCGAAGATTCGGTCGCCGCCGTCGACGCCGAGGACAAGACGGTCATCTACCGCAACTGGCTCGGCCTGATGAAGCGCGACCTTGTGGAGACCTTCAAGAAGGGTGGCGAGACAGTCACCCGCAAGATGTATGACGATTTCGAATATACCGGCCCGGACGGCGAACCGTTCATGGTGAAGTGCAATTCGCTGATGCTGGTCAGGAATGTCGGGCATCTGATGACCAATCCGGCGATCCTCGACGCCGAGGGCAACGAGATCCCCGAGGGCATCATGGATGCGATGTTCACCTCGATGATCGCCCTGCACGATGTCGGCCAAGCGGGCAAGTCCGACGGGCTGCGCTCCAACTCGAAGGCCGGCTCGGTCTATATCGTCAAGCCGAAGATGCACGGACCCGAAGAGGTCGCCTTCGCCGACGAACTGTTCGGCCGCGTCGAAAAGGCGCTCGGCATGGCGCCGAACACGCTGAAGATGGGCATCATGGACGAGGAACGGCGCACCACCGTCAACCTCAAGGAATGCATACGCGCGGCGAAATCGCGCGTCGTCTTCATCAATACCGGCTTCCTCGACCGCACCGGCGACGAGATCCACACCTCGATGGAGCTGGGTCCGATGATCCGCAAGGGCGACATGAAGCAGGCTGCCTGGATCGGCGCCTATGAGAACTGGAACGTCGATATCGGCCTGGAATGCGGGCTGGAAGGCCATGCCCAGATCGGCAAGGGCATGTGGGCCATGCCCGATCTGATGCACGCCATGCTGGAGCAGAAGATCGGCCACCCGAAGGCTGGCGCCAATACCGCCTGGGTGCCCTCGCCGACGGCGGCGACCCTGCACGCCACGCATTACCACAAGGTCAATGTCATGGCCGTTCAGGACGCCCTGAAGGAACGGCCGCGCGCATCGCTGGAAGACATCCTCTCGGTGCCAGTCGTCTCCAAGCCGAACTGGTCGGAAGAAGACATCACCAGGGAGCTCGACAACAACGCCCAGGGCATTCTGGGCTATGTCGTGCGCTGGATCGACCAGGGTGTCGGCTGTTCCAAGGTGCCCGACATCAACGATGTCGGCCTGATGGAAGACCGTGCGACGCTGCGCATCTCGTCGCAGCACATCGCCAACTGGCTGCATCACGGCGTCTGCACGAAGGAGCAGGTGATGGAAACGATGAAGCGCATGGCGGCCGTCGTCGACCGGCAGAATGCAGGCGATCCGAACTACCGCCCGATGGCGCCCGATTTCGACAAGTCGATCGCCTTCCAGGCAGCCTGCGAACTGTTGTTCGAGGGCATGAGCCAGCCAAACGGCTATACCGAGCCGATCCTGCACCGGCGCCGGCGCGAGTTGAAGGCTTCGCTGGAAAGCTGATCACGCAGCCCGGCGGCTATGCCTGCCAGGTGGGCTTGCGCTTTTCGAAGAAGGCGGCGACGCCCTCGGCCATGTCGGTCGTCTCCCAGCAATCGGCCAGGCGCTTGACCGTGTCCTCCATGAGGTCGTCGTCGATAACCGGGCCGAGCCGGCGCGCCAGCGCCTTGGCGGACGCGACCGCCTGCGGCGAGGCGGCGAGATAGGGCTTGATCTCGGCCTCGATCGCCGCGTCGAGATCGCCTGCCGGAACGACGCTGGCGACGAGGCCCAGATCGTGCGCTTCCTGCGCACCGAAGATGCGGCCGGAGAAGAACACCCGCCGGGCCGGTCCCTCACCCATGCGCGCGAGGCAATAGGGCGAGATCGTCGCCGGGATCAGACCAAGACGAACCTCGGTGAAGCCGAATTTCGCATGGTCGGCGGCGACCGCCACGTCGCAGATAGAGATTAGTCCCATGCCGCCGCCATAGGACTGGCCGTTCACCCTTCCGATCACCGGCTTGGGCAGTTCGTTGAGAGCACGAAGCGCGCGGGCGAGCTTGCGCGCCTCGACCATGCGTTCGTCGCGCGTGGCCTGCGCCTGCGCACGCATCCAGCCCAGATCGCCGCCGGCGCAGAAGCTCTCGCCCTCGCCCGTCAGCACGACCACGCGGACGGAGTCGTCGCGTGCGAGCATATCCGCCGCGCTGGCCAGATCGGCGATCATCGCCGAGGACATGGCGTTGTGCTTGTCCGGCCGCGCCAGCGACAGCTTGGCAACCCCGCGCGCGTCGGTCTCGATGTTCAGGGTGGTGAAGTTCATGGCGTGCCTCCCGGGATATGCGATTGAACTCTCACTCGTCATCCTCGGGCCGGCCGAAGGCCGTGACCCGAGGATCCATTCCGTTACCTGGCCGATTGCAGGACGATGGCGTTGGGCGCGAGCGGAAACGTTACGGAGTGGGTCGTCGGGTCAAGCCCGACGATGACTGCGGAAAGGGTGTCGCATCGCATTTCCGCCAATTCCTCAACCCCTTCGCAAACTCGGCCGCGGCTTCCAGCTTCGTCATGTCGAGGCCGGTATCGAGCCCGCGTGCTTCCATCAGCCTTGCCACGGCCAGCGTGTCGACATTGCCCTTGGCGCCCGGTGCATAGGGGCAGCCGCCGAGCCCGCCGACCGCCGCATCGAACACGCGAAGTCCCTTTTCGAGGCTGACCGCGATGTTGTCGAGCGCGCGGCCCTTCGTGTCGTGGTAGTGCCCGGCGAGCCTGTCGGCCGGCACTTCGCCCAGCACGGCGTCTAGCATGGCGGCGATCGTTTCCGGCGTGCCGTGGCCGATCGTGTCGCCCAGCGAGACCTCGCAGCAGCCCATGGCGAACAACCGGCCGGCCACGCGGGCGACGACGGCCGGATCGATCCGGCCCTCATAGGGGCAGTCGGTGACGCAGGAGACATAGCCGCGCACCGGCATGCCGTCGGCCTTCGCCGCGTCCAGCACCGGGGCGAAGCGTTCGAAGCTTTCCTCGATCGTGCAATTGATGTTCTTGCGGGCGAAGGTCTCCGACGCCGAGCCGAACACCGCCACCATGTCGGCCTTTGCGGCACGCGCGCCCTCATAGCCCTTCAGATTGGGTGTCAGCACGGCATAGGTGACGCCCGGCCTGCGCGCAATGCCCGCCATGACCTCGGCCGCGTCGGCCATTTGCGGCACCCATTTCGGCGAGACGAAACTGGTGGCCTCGATATGAGAAAAGCCGCAATCGCTCAACATGTCGATCAGCGCGATCTTGTCCTCCGTCGCGACGAAATTCTTTTCGTTCTGCAGGCCGTCGCGGGGCCCCATCTCGAACAGCACGATATCGCGCGGCATGGCCTATGCCTCCGTTTCCAGCATGGCGAGGAGATCGCCCTCGGCGACCTGATCGCCCGGCGATACCGCGATCTCGGCGACGACGCCATCCCTTGGTGCGCCGAGCGCGTGTTCCATCTTCATCGCTTCCAGCACGACGAGTGGCGCACCGCGCGCGACCTTCGCGCCGGCCTGCGCATGAACGACGCGGACTAGGCCCGGCATCGGCGCGATCAGCCGGTCGCCGCCGTGTTCGTCTTCCTGTGCGGCCTCCAGCGGATCGACGATCCGGAACTCATGCGCCACGCCCTCGGCGAAGACGGCGAGATGGCCGCCTTTGCCATGATCGGTCCAGCGCGCCAGCGACACGGTTTCCAGCCCCTCGTTTGAGCGCAGTTCGTAGCGGTCTCCGCCGAGTGGCTGTACGGCGATGTCGATGGCGCCGTCTTCCGCCTCGACATGCCAGCCGCCATGCTTTCGCGAGACCGCAAAGGTGATGCGTTTGCTATCCTGCTCGAGTTCGGCGGTGTGGACCGGGGTCTGCCAAAGCGCCCAGCTTCCGATCCGGTCGAAGGGGTCGTTCCCGACCCTTTCCTCGAACAGCCCCAGCGCAACCAGCGCCGCAAAGGCAGCAATCCAGGGCGGGGTTTCGCGCGTCGCTGCCAGCGCCGTCAGGTGGCGTTCGATCAACCCCGTGTCGACATGACCGGAGGCGAAGGCCTGGTTGGTGGCAAGCGCGGAGAGGAAGGCAAGGTTGGTTACCGTGCCGGCAAGCTCGGTGTCGCGCAGGGCCTCGCCGAGTTTGCCGAGCGCCGCCTCGCGATCCCCGGCATGGGTGATGATCTTGGCGATCATCGGATCGTAGAAGGGCGAGATCTCGTCGCCCTGTCGGACGCCGGTGTCGATGCGCGCATCGCCCGGAAAGCGCAGATGGCGCAGCGTGCCCGTCGCCGGCAGGAAGCCCGCCGCGACGTCCTCGGCGTAAAGCCGCGCCTCGAAGGCGTGGCCGGACAGCCTGATTGTTTCCTGCGTGAGCGGCAACTTCTCGCCGGCGGCCACGCGCAATTGCCATTCGACTAGATCGAGGCCGGTGACGAGTTCCGTCACGGGATGCTCGACCTGCAGGCGCGTGTTCATTTCCATGAACCAGAAGCCGTCCGGCCTGAGGCCCTGCGACCCGTCGACGATGAACTCGACCGTGCCGGCGCCGCGATAGTCGATCGCCCTGGCGGCCGTCACCGCGGCCTCGGTCATCGCCGCGCGCATCTCCTGCGTCATGCCCGGCGCCGGTGCTTCCTCGATCACCTTCTGGTGCCGGCGCTGTGCCGAGCAGTCGCGCTCGAACAGATGCACGACATTGCCATGGCTGTCGCCAAATACCTGCACCTCGATATGGCGGGGCCGTTCGACATATTTCTCGACCAGAACGCGGTCGTCACCGAACGAGGATTTGGCCTCGCGCTTGGCCGATGCCAGCGCCTCGCGGAAATCGTCGGGCCGGTCGACCCGGCGCATGCCCTTGCCGCCGCCGCCGGCCGAAGCCTTGATCAGCACGGGATAGCCGATCTCGTTGGCCTTGCCGGCCAGCACGACCGTTTCCTGCGCCTCGCCGTGATAGCCCGGCACGACCGGCACGCCGGCCTTTTCCATCAGCTGCTTGGCCGCGTCCTTCAGGCCCATGGCCCGGATCGACTGCGCCGACGGGCCGATGAAGACGAGGCCGGCGGCCTCGACCGCCTCGACGAAGGCCGGGTTCTCCGACAGGAAGCCATAGCCGGGGTGAACGGCCTCGGCGCCTGTCGCCAGGGCTGCCTCGATCATCAGCCGTCCGTCGATATAGCTTTCGGCGGCCGGCGGCGGGCCGATGCGCACCGCCTCGTCGGCCATGGCGACATGCATGGCGTGGACGTCCGCGTCGGAATAGACCGCGACAGTCTTGATGCCCATGCGGCGTGCCGTGGCGATGATACGCACGGCGATCTCGCCGCGATTGGCGATGAGGATTTTGGCGAACAAGTTCCCGACTCCCATGGTTCCGGCCGGCAATTGCGGCCAAGACTCAGGCGGCGGACATCGCGCCCGCCGCCTGATGTTTCTCACTTGCTTCCGCCGGACTTGCCCGGCGGCCTTTCCTAGCCCTGCGCGGGCAGGGCGTAGGCGATGATCGAATCGCCGGCCTTCGTGCCGGTCGAGCCGTGACCGCCGGCGACGACGACGAGATATTGTCGACCGTCCTCGCCGAGATAGGTGGCAGGTGTGGCCTGGCCGCCGGCCGGCAGCCGGTCGCGCCAGATCTCCTTGCCGGTCTTCAGGTCATAGCCACGCACGTAATAGTCCATGGTACCCGACAGGAAGGCCATGCCGCCACCGGTAACGATCGGACCGCCGATACCCGGCACGCCCATCTCGAAGGGCAGCGGTACAGGCGCGAGGTCTTGCACCGTGCCATTCACATGCTTGTAGACGGTCTTGCCCGTGGTCAGATCGACGCCGGCGACGTAGCCCCATGGCGGGCGCTGGCACGGCAGGCCGAGCGGCGACAGGAAGGGTGCCATCTTCGCAGCATACGGCGCGCCGAAGTTCTCGTTGAAGACCGGCGAGCCATCCTTCGAGACGACACGTTTGTCGGCGTTGTCGCGCGGCACCATCTTCGACGTGAAGGCCAGATAGACCGGCATGTCGAACATGATCTGGCGTTCGGGATCGACCGCGACAGAACCCCAGTTGAACACGCCGAAATTGCCCGGATAGACAATGGTGCCCTTTTCCGAGGGCGGCGTGAACCGGCCCTGGTAGCGCATCTCGTTGAACCGGATCCGGCAGTAGAGCTGGTCGAACGGCGTGGCGCCCCACATGTCGGCACCGGTCAGTTTTTCGGGTTTGAACGATACCGTCGAGACCGGCTGCGTCGCCGCGGCATGATCGCCCTCGACCGTGCCCTGCGGAGCAGGCTCCTCGGTCACCGGCAGGACCGGCTGGCCGGTCTCCCGGTTGAGCACGAAGATCTCGCCCTGCTTGGTCGGCGCCACGAGAGCAGGAACGTCCTGCCCCTCGACGGTCAGGTCGACCAGTACGGGCTGCGAAGGCACGTCATAGTCCCACAGGTCGTGATGCACGGTCTGGTAGACCCAGGCCACCTCGCCGGTTTCAGCGTTCAGCGCCAGGATCGAGGAGGAGTATTTCTCCACCGCCTCCGAGCGGTCGGCGCCATACTGGTCCGGCGATTCATTGCCCATGGGCAGATAGATCAGGCCCAGTTCGGGATCGTAGCTCGAGACGCTCCAGGAGTTCGGCGCGTTCTGCGAGTAGGTCTCGCCCTCGGCGATGGGCGCGCTCGACCCCGGCTTCTTGGAATCGAAGTTCCAGACCAGTTCGCCCGTGTCGATGTCGTAGGCGCGGATCACACCGGACGGCGAGGTCGTCGCCGCATTGTCGTTGACGGCGCCGCCGACGATGATGAGATCGCCGGTGATGACCGGGGGCGAGGTCGAGTAGAACGAGCCCGGCGTCACGTTGGGCATGTTGGCCCACAGATTGACGGTGCCGTCGGCACCGCCGAATCCGGGGCACAGTTCGCCCGTTTCAGCGCTGATCGACAGCAGACGGCCATCGGCCAGCGAGTAATAGAGGCGCTTGTCGCAGACGGGCGGGATCGGGCCGGCATAGCGGGTCGTCTCGCGCTCGACCACTGGATTGGGATCGCCCGGTTTCGCCTGGCCGGTCACCACGTTCTGCGGCACGCCGGCGGCAGCACGCGTTACTTCCGCGACGCTGGCTTCGATACGCTCCTCAGGGGTGAGGAGTTCCGTCTGCGCCTGCGTGGCCACGGCCTGAGGCGTCGTGGTCTCCGTCTGCGCGGCCTCGGCGTTCGTGGTTTCGGTCGGTTTCGTTGCCGGGTCCGAGGCCGCAGTTTCCTGAGTTGCCTCAGTAGCCGGCTCGGCTTCGGCAGCGGCCGCGCTGCGGCTGACCGTGCTGTCGTAATAGGAGACGCCGCGACAGGTCATGTGCTGCGTGGTCTCCGAGTTGGGCTGCTGCAGCTTCGGATCGAAACGCCATTTCTCCTCGCCCGTCTCGGGATCGAGCGCGATCACCGTGCCGAACGGCGTACAGGCATAAAGCATGTCGCCGATCTTCAACGGGGTGACTTCATAGGTCGTCTCACCCGGATCGGAACCGTCGCGGACCTGCCCCGTCTCATAGGTCCAGGCGACCTTCAGATCGGAGACATTGTCGGGCGTGATCTGGCCGAGCGGCGAATAGCGCTGACCGGCCTGCGTGCGGCCATAGGCGGCCCATTCGCCGGGCTTCACGTCGCCTGCATTGGCGGTCTGTACATCACCCGCCGGCGCGTTCGCGCCCGAGGCATTCTCCGTTTCCTGCTCCATTCGTGCCTGGCTGAACGTGCCTGAAACATCATGGGGCGACTGGAACAAAGTGTAGAGGCCGGTGCCGACCGCGATCACCAGCGCAGCGGCGAGAAAAGCGCTGTTGGCGCCGTAGCGGGCGGGCGGCGGATCGGTGCGGTGCATGGCGCGCACCATTGGCGGCAGCACGGCCAGGATGCCGAGCACCACCAGCAGGGCGCCGCGTGGCGCAAGCGACCACCAGTCCGGCCCGACCTCCCAGAGCGACCATGCCAGCGTGACGAGCAGGGTTACGGCATAGACGCCAAGTCCCAACGCGTTGCGCGCCAGCATCAGGGCGCCGGAAGCGATCAGCCCCGCGCCCAGAAGGATGTAGAACCAGGAACCGCCGAGCGCGGCCAGCCAGATGCCGCCGCCGCCCAGCGCGACGCCGGATAGCAGAATGATTGCAGACAGAATTGTTCGATACATGAAGGACTCCCGCGGTTGTCCGGACCGCGCGGAGGCATCTCGTGGCAGAAGCGCCGGTATCTGAACTCGAATGCCCCCGGCGAAACGAAAAGCGGGGGTACGGATCGTGCCAGCTGTCGCGGGATTCCGCAATCGGCCCGTTGAGGTCGTGGATCGCGTTGCGCGATCCCTTGCAGGGGGCCAACGCCTCATCGACCGATCCGTTCCATCAAATACGGATACCACCACATATCGGGTTGGTGCGTCGCGAAGAAGCTGCGGCCCGCAACGCCACACGTCGAAAGCCCGGCCTTCATGTTGCCGGCCTTTCCATCAAAGAGGTATTCGGGCAGTCTTGCCGCGCGCGAGCGACAACGCGGCGGGGGACGCGATGGCCGATATCTACGATCCGCAATTCGTCAAGGGCGTGTTCGACCGGTGCGGCCGGAACTATCGCTGGTGGAGCCTCGTCGCGTCTTTCGGCTTTGTGGCGCTGTGGCGCCGGCAATGCGTCGCCGCGCTGCCGCCCTTTCCCAATGACGCGCCGCATGGCGTCGACATGATGGCAGGCACCGGCGAGGTCTGGGGCCCGCTGCTCGCCCGTCATCCGCAGATCGCCTCGGTCACGGCGATCGACATATCGACCGAGATGCACCTCCAGGCGGTCGAGCGCCTGCACGCGGCGCGCAGCGACCGCATCCGCCATCTCGAACTCGATGCGCTGAAAAACGAGTTGCCGGCCGGCACGGCCGACTTCCTGATCTCCACCTTCGGCATGAAGACCTTCAATGCCGATCAGCATGCCCGCTTCGCCGCCGAGGTCGCCCGCGTGCTCAAGCCCGGCGGCGTGTTCTCGATCATCGAGGCGTCCGACCCGAAGGGCTGGACGCTGCGCCCGCTCTATCTGTTCTATCTCGGCAAGGTCCTGCCGATGATCGAACGACTGTTCCTGCGCGGCGCGGAGGATTTCGCCATGCTGGAGCCCTATGCGCGCGGCTTCGGCGATTGCTCCGGCATCGCGAAAGCGCTTGAAGCCAATGGGCTGGAGGTGACGTTCCGTCGCCATTTCTTTGGCTGCGCGACGAGCGTTTCCGGCCGCAAGCCGGGCTGAGAACCTCATCGGCCCGCTCCATCGGCAATGCCCAGCGCGGCGATCTCGCGCTCGTGCAGTTCGGCAGCTTGGTCGTCGAAGCAGCAGAAGATGATGGTCGCCGGCAGGTCATGGTCCGCCAGATGATCGGCCACTGTTCGCACCGCGATCTTCGCAGCCTGTTCCTTCGGATAGCCGTAGATGCCGGTCGAGATCGACGGGAAGGCAACGGATTTCAGGCCATGGTCGCGAGCCAGTTCGAGGCTTCGGCGATAGCAGGAGGCAAGCAGTTCTGGCTCTCCTTTCTCGCCGCCATGCCAGATCGGTCCGACCGTGTGGATGACATGGCGCGCCGGCAGGCGGTGGCCTTTCGTGATCTTGGCATCTCCCGTCGCACAACCGCCGAGCACGCGGCATTCGGCCAGCAGTTCCGGCCCCGCCGCGCGATGGATCGCCCCGTCGACTCCGCCGCCGCCAAGCAGCGAAGCGTTCGCCGCGTTGACGATGGCGTCGACCTCGAGCATGGTGATGTCGGCCGTGACGACGGAGAGGCGCTGTTCAGTCATGCCTGTTTTCCAAACCGCCTCTTCACCCATCCGTGGCACCAATGGCGGCGAGATAACGCGCGGCGGAGCGCTCGATGGCGCCCTTGCCGTCCGCCATGACACTCCTGCCGTCGAACGCTCCGTGGATCACTTCGAATTCGCAATCGGCGACGCTATCCACGATCCGCCGGATCGCCGCCGCGCCGAGCGGGATGAGGTTGGGATAGCTGTACATGAAGCTGACATGCCTGCGGTCCGGGACGACCTGAATCGTGTCGCCCGACATCAGCGCGCCACGCCCTTCGGCGAGCCAGGGACAGTGAAGCACCGAGGCCCCGTCGAAATGGCCGCCACAGCGGATCATCATTGCATCGCCAATGGCGAGGCGCTCGCCCTGCCACAGATTCACGGCCGGACCCGTACGCCGGATCCATGAGCCGTCATCGGCATGAATGTGGAT
This sequence comes from Rhizobiaceae bacterium, assembly GCA_041987205.1. GTDB lineage: Bacteria > Pseudomonadota > Alphaproteobacteria > Rhizobiales > Rhizobiaceae > BOKV01. Next base: position 62,764 of record JBHIWX010000003.1, read on the forward strand.
CGGCGCGCCGCCAAAGGCCGTGCTCCATTCCAGCATCGAGGAATAATAGTGTGGGTGCGAGATCGCGATGGCCGAGATTCCGCCGAGCGACTCGATGCGCTCGATGGTTTCACGGTCGATCAGGCTCAGGCAGTCCCAGAGAATGTTTCCCGTTTCGTGGCGGATCAGGAAGGCGCGCTGGCCGATGCCAAAATGCGGCGCGATGCGCAGGCTGTGCAGGCCGGGTTCATGCTCCTCCCAGACGATGCGGTGGTCGCGCGCCAGCGATTCCATCGTCGTCCAGCGCTGGCCCTGTTCAGGCACAAATTGCCGCTCGTCCTCGCAGATGGCGCAGGAGGCGGGCGGCTCGGCGCTTTCGGTGTGCTGGCTGCCGCAGGTGACGCACATGAAAACCGGCATGGCTCACATCCTGAACAGGCCGAATTTCGTGTCGGGGATCGGCGCGTTGAGCGCGGCCGACAGCGAAAGGGCGAGCACCTGACGCGTCTTGCGCGGGTCGACGATGCCGTCGTCCCACAGCCGCGCGGAGGCATAGAGCGGGTGCGACTGTTCCTCGAACATTTCCAGTGTCGGGCGCTTGAACTCGGCCTCCTCCTCGGCCGACCATGACCCGCCGGAACGTTCAATGGCGTCGCGCTTGACGGTCGCCAGCACGCCGGCGGCCTGTTCGCCGCCCATCACCGAGATGCGCGAGTTCGGCCAGGTCCACAGGAAGCGTGGCGAATAGGCCCGGCCCGCCATGCCGTAATTGCCGGCGCCGAAGGAGCCGCCGACAACAAAAGTGATCTTCGGCACGGCGGTGGTCGCGACCGCCGTGACCAGCTTGGCGCCGTCACGGGCGATGCCGCCGGTCTCGGCCTTGCGGCCGACCATGAAGCCGGTGATGTTCTGCAGGAAGACCAGCGGGATTTTTCGTTGCGAGCACAGTTCGACGAAATGCGCGCCCTTGAGCGCGCTTTCCGAAAACAGCACGCCATTGTTGGCGACGATGCCGACCGGCAGGCCCATGACATGGGCGAAGCCGCAGACCAGCGTCGTGCCGTAACGCGCCTTGAATTCGTCGAAGCGCGAGCCGTCGACCACTCGGGCGATGACCTCGCGGATGTCGTAGCCGGTTTTCAGATCGCCCGGAACCACGCCGAGAATTTCGTCGGGATCGTAGGCCGGCTCTTCCGGCGTCGCCATCTCGACGCCCTGCGGCTTGTTACGGTTGAGGTTGGCTATCGCGCGCCGCGCCAGTGCCAGCGCGTGCGCATCATTGTCGGCCAGATGATCGGCAACGCCCGACAGGCGCGTGTGGACATCACCGCCGCCCAGGTCCTCGGCGGAGACCACCTCGCCCGTCGCCGCCTTCACCAGTGGCGGGCCTGCCAGGAAGATCGTGCCCTGGTTCTTCACGATGATGGTCTCGTCACTCATCGCCGGCACATAGGCGCCGCCCGCCGTGCACGAGCCCATGACCACGGCGATCTGCGCGATGCCCTTGGCGCTCATGTTCGCCTGGTTGAAGAAGATGCGGCCGAAATGATCCCGGTCGGGAAAGACCTCGTCCTGCTGCGGCAGGTTCGCGCCGCCCGAATCGACCAGATAGACGCAGGGCAGGCCGTTCTGCTCGGCGATCTCCTGCGCGCGCAGATGCTTCTTGACGGTCATCGGATAGTAGGTGCCGCCCTTCACCGTGGCGTCGTTGGCGACCACCATCACCTCGCGGCCCTCGACCCGGCCGATTCCGGCGACCATGCCTGCAGCGGGCGCCACGCCGTCATACATGCCGTGCGCCGCCGTCGCGCCGATCTCGAGGAAGGGTGTGCCGGGATCGAGCAGGCGCGTAACGCGCTCCCTAGGCAGCAGCTTGCCGCGCGACACATGGCGTTCACGTGCCTTTTCGCCGCCGCCCAGCGCGGCGGCCTGCGCGGCGTCATCAACGATCTTCAGCGCGGCCAGATTGGCCTCGCGATTTGCCGCGAAGGCATCCGAGCGGGGTGAGATGGAGGAGGTGAGTTTCAAGCTCTGTGCTCCGGGTTGTGATAGTCGAAACGGCAGCCGGCCTTCCAGGCGTTGCGGTCGTTGCCATGGTTGGGCAGGCCGCCGACGTCTTTCAGCATGCGTGCCATATGCATCAGGTTCCAGGTCATGATGGTGGTGTTGCGCTGGGTGAAATCATTGTCGAAGCCGACCGGGCCGTCATCGCTTTCATCGCCGTAGGATGGGCCGGGACCGGCCTCGCCGATCCAGCCGCAATCGGCCTGCGGCGGGATGGTGTAGCCCAGATGGCCGAGCGCGTAGAGAATGGTCATGGCGCAATGCTTGATGCCGTCCTCATTGCCGGTCATCACCGCGCCGCCGGTCTTGCCGTAGAAGATCGACTGGCCCCTGTCGTTGAGCATGCCGCTCATGCCGTATAGCCGTTCGATCAGGATGCGGCACAGCGAACTTTCCTCGCCCAGCCAGATCGGGGTGCCGACGATCAGGATGTCGGCCGCTTCAACCTTCTCCCAGAGCTTCGGCCAGTCGTCACGGTCCCAGCCGTGCTCGGTCATGTCGGGGTAGACGCCATAGGGGATCTGGAAGTCGGCGGCGTGGACGTGCTCAACGTCGATGCCGTTTCGGCCCATGATCTCCTCGGCCACGGACAGCAGGCGGCGGGTGTGGGATTCCTCCGCCTGCCTCTTCAGCGAGCAGTTGAAGACAATGGCCTTCAGATCCGAAAAATCGGTCTCGTTCGCCTCGCAGAGACGTTCCTGCCTGTCGTTGAGCGCCATGTCTTCCTCCCTTGCCTGTTTGCCGTCAGCCCGTCGCCTTCATCAGTTCCCGGCCGACCAGCATGCGACGGATTTCCGACGTGCCGGCGCCGATCTCCATCAGCTTGGCATCGCGCATGATGCGCGAAACGGGCGAATCGTTGAGATAGCCGGCACCGCCCATGGCCTGCACGGCCTGGGTCGCCTGCACCATCGCCTGTTCGGAAGCGTAGAGCACACATGCGGCAGCATCCTGACGCGTGACCTCGCCGCGATCGCAGGCCGCCGCCACGGCGTAGACATAGGCGCGGGCGGAATTCATCGACGCGTACATGTCGGCGATCTTGCCCTGCATGAGCTGGAAGTCGCCGATCGGCTGACCGAACTGCTTGCGCTCATGCATGTAGGGCATGATGTGGTCGAGGCAGGCATGCATGATGCCGACGCCGATGCCAGACAGCACGACGCGCTCGTAGTCGAGGCCGCTCATCAGCACGTTGACGCCCTTGCCCTCCTCTCCGAGCACGTTCTCGAAGGGCACCTCGCAATCCTCGAAGATCAGTTCGCCGGTGTTGGAACCGCGCATGCCGAGCTTGTCGAAATGCGGCGAGGTGGAAAAACCCTTCATCTCCTTTTCGATCAGGAAGGCGGTCACGCCGCGCGAGCCGGCATCCGGATCGGTCTTGGCGTAGACGACCAGCGTGTCGGCATCGGGGCCGTTGGTGATCCAGTATTTGGTGCCGTTGAGGCGGTAATGATCGTTGCGCTTTTCGGCGCGCAGCTTCATCGAGACGACATCGGAGCCGGCACCGGCCTCCGACATGGCAAGCGCGCCGACATGTTCGCCGGAGACGAGACACGGCAGATATTTCGCCTTCTGCTCGGCATTGCCGTTCAGCCGGATCTGGTTGACGCACAGATTGGAATGCGCGCCGTAGGACAGCGAGACCGAGGCGGAGGCACGTGCCACCTCCTCGACCGCCACCGTGTGGGCGAGGTAGCCGAGGCCGATGCCGCCATATTCCTCCGGCACGGTGATACCGAGCATGCCGAGATCACCCATCTCCTTCCAGAGTTCGGCCGGAAAGTCGTTGTTTGCGTCGATGTCGGCGGCCATCGGCGCGACGCGCTCCTGCGCCCAGCGATGCACCGTCTCGCGCAGCGCCTCGACATCGTCGCCGAGCGCAAAATTCATGCTGGCTGTGAACATGCCTCTTCCCTTTTCTCCCTTTGCCCGTCCCGGGCATTTGCGCCGACGCTGCCGAGCGCCATGGCGGTGTAGATGTTCTCGATCTCGGCGATCGAAAGCCGGCCCGACGAGCGGTACCATGTGGTCACGCCGGTCAGCATGGCGATGACGGCCATGGTCACCACCGGCACGTCGGCGATCGCGAATTCGCCCGAGCGCTTGCCGGCCTCCAGAATGGTGCGCAGATAGCGTTCGTAGCGCTGGCGCAGCGCCTCGACCTTAAGGAAATTCTCGGGCTCCAGATTGCGCAGCTCCATGTAGGAGATGAAGACGGCATCGGCGCGGCTGGCGTGGTGGCGGATGTGGAAGCGGATGAAGGCTTCGAGCGCCGCCGTGGGTAGGACGTCGCGCGGCGCCGCCACCTCCCAGGCCTCGATCAGCTCTTCCATGTGGCCAATCATCAGGTCGCGCAGGATGTCCTGCTTGGTGGCGAAATGGTTGTAGAGCGCACCCGCCTGCAGGCCGACATCGGCCGCGATCTGGCGCATCGAGACGGCGGCATAGCCCTCGCGCGCAAAAGCGGCCAGCGCCGCCTCGCGGATGTCGCGGGCCGTTTCCTCGCCTTTCGATCCCGACCTGCGTGCCAAGCCCGACCGTCCTCCCGAAGTGTTCATTTAAAAATGAACGTTCATTCATTTAATAGCAATTTTCCTTTCCGCGTGCAAGTGCCGGAAACGTTATGGGGCAGGTCTTACCTATCGTCACAAAGCTGCCTATTGTTGCGCGGACTATCGGGCGGCGGACGGAACAGAAGAGCGAGGCAAGATGCGCATATTGAGACCGGGCTGGATCGTGGCAACCACGCTTGCGGTGAGTATCATCGTGCCGCTACAGGCTCGCGCCGCCAGTGTCATGAAGTTCGCCGGCGCACAGGCCATCAACTGGAACGGGCAGGTCATCAATGTCGATCTGCTCAAGCCGTTCTACCGGCGCACCTTCGGCAACGGCATATGGACCGGCCAGCGCGGCCTGACCAAGCGCGGTCAGGAACTGGTCAAGGTCCTGTCGGCGGCGGCCTCGGACGGCCTCGACCCGGCCGACTATCTCGGCGCGATCAAGGGCGACATCAACGCGATGTCCGGCGACGATCTTGCCGCGGCTGAACTCTATCTGTCGGAATCGGCCATCCGGTTTGCGCGCGACCTGTTCGCCGGACGCACCACGCCGTCCATCTCCGAACCCGACATCGTGATCGCGCGCAAGAAGCTCGACTACGTCGCGCTGCTCGATTCGTTCAACAAGAGCGGTGTCGAGAAGGTCGTCGCCCGGCTTCGTCCGGGACAGGAGCAGTATGGCAGGCTGCGGCAATTGCTGGCGCGCACCAACGATGCCGCGACGCGCCGCAAGATCATCGTTAACATGGAACGCTGGCGCTGGCTGCCGCACGATCTCGGCCAGCGTCATGTCCTGGTGAATCCGGCCGCCTTCCTGATGTACACCTACGACAAGGGCCGGATCATCGACCGGCGCAAGGTGATCGTGGGCCAGGAATATCACCGCACGCCGATGTTCTCGAGCGAGATCTCCTATTCGGAATTCAACCCGACCTGGACGGTCTCGCGCAACATCGCCGGCAACGAGATCCTGCCGAAACTGCGCAACAACCCGAACTATCTGAGCTCGATCGGCTACGAACTGCACACGAGCTGGGAGGAAGACGCGCCGGTGATGAATCCGGCCTCGATCGACTGGCAGTCGGTCAATCCGAAGAAATTCCCCTACCGCATCGTGCAGCCGGCCGGACCCGACAATGTGCTGGGCCAGGTGAAATTCCTGTTCCCCAACAAGTTCAACGTCTATCTGCACGACACCTCGTCGCGGCAATTGTTCTCGCAGTCGGATCGCGCGCTGTCGCATGGCTGCATCCGGGTGGAAAATCCGCTCGAATTCGCCGACATGCTCTACGGTTTCGACCGATCGCTCTCTTCCCAGAAAATCCGCGAGCTCGTGCAATCCAAACGGACCGTGCAGGCGAAGTTCCGCCAGCCGATCCCCGTTCATCTCGGCTATTTCACGCTGTGGGTCGACGATGACGGCAAAGTCTCCAGCTTCAAGGATATTTACGGCCGCGACAGGCTGATCGCCGACATGCTCTTCGGCGGCGTTTGAACAGCAGCCAGAACAGGCACTGGCGGCGCAGTCTGATGCGCATGATTTCGGCTTGACTCTTTGGTTAGCTATGGCTTACCGTTAGTCATGACTTACGCAAATGCCATCCATGCCCTGGCCGACCAGCGCCGGCGCGAGATATTCGAATCGCTGCGCGAGAGACCGCGTACCGTCGGTGAGATCGCACGGCGACAGCCGGTCAGCCGGCCGGCGGTCTCGCAGCATCTCAAGGTGCTGGTCGACGCCGGACTGGTCGGCGTGCGGCCTGAGGGCACGCGCCGTTTCTACGGCGTGCGCCGGGAAGGCCTGTCGGAACTCAAGGCATGGGTCGACACGTTCTGGGACGACGTCCTGGAGAGCTTCGCGGCGAAGGTGGAACAGGAGATGAAAGATGGTTGAGCCGGTCAGGAAATCTATTCGCGTCGGATGCGATCCGGCCAGGGCCTTTTCGATCTTCACCGACAAGATCGCCGAATGGTGGCCGCTGGACACGAACTCCATCTCGGCCATGAACGGCGCGGCGTCTCGTTCGCTCGTGCTGGAGCCGCGCGTCGGCGGCCAGATCTACGAGATTACCGCCGACGGCTCGCGCGAGGACTGGGCAAGGGTGACCGAATTCGAACCGGGAAGGCGCCTGGTGCTGGCCTGGCATGTCATGTCGCCGGAAGACCAGGCGACGCAGGTCGAGATCGATTTCACGCCCAATGGTGACGGCACGCGGGTCGACCTCGTCCATACCGGATGGGAAGTCCTCGAGCCCGACGCGGCGAGCCGGCGCGACAGCTACAATGACGGCTGGGTCAACGTTTTCGAGACGCGTTACGCGGCCGCCTGCGCGGCCTGATCGCTGCATCGCACGGGCCTTGTTGCCGGCCCGCATCGCCTCTATGAAGTCGGGATCGGTTCACGGCTTCAAGAGGCGGCTCAAGGTTTGACCCAGCGACTGACGATCATACGCCCCGACGACTGGCACCTGCATCTGCGCGACGGCGACATGCTGCGCGCGGTGGCCCCGGTGACGGCGGCCCATTTCGGCCGTGCCATCGTGATGCCCAATCTGGTGCCGCCGGTAGTAACCAAGGATGATGCGATCGCCTATCGCTCCCGCATCGCCGAGGCATTGCCGCCGGGCGCCGATTTCACGCCGCTGATGACGCTCTACCTCACCGAGGCGACCGACCCGGAAGACGTCGCCACCGCGCACACGCAGGGCGTGGCGACCGCGGTGAAGCTCTATCCGGCAGGTGCCACCACCAATTCGGACAGTGGCGTGCGCGACATCGCCAAGGTCTATCCGGTGCTCGAAAAGATGGCGGAGATCGGCATGCCGCTCTGCGTCCATGGCGAGGTCACCGATCCGGGCATCGACATTTTCGACCGCGAGTCGGTGTTCATCGAGCGCGTGCTCGAACCGCTGCGCGCGCGCATCCCCGATCTCAGAATCGTCATGGAACACCTGACGACGAAGGGCGGCGTGGACTATGTGAAAGGCGCCGACAGGAATCTCGCCGGCACGATCACGGTCCATCACCTCATCATCAACCGCAACGCCATCCTCGCCGGCGGCATCCGCCCGCATTACTACTGCCTGCCGGTCGCCAAGCGCGAGACGCACCGCCTCGCCCTGCGCGAGGCAGCGACCTGTGGCGATGCGCGCTTCTTCCTCGGTACCGATTCCGCGCCCCATGCCGACCCGGCCAAGGAACAGGCCTGTGGCTGCGCCGGCATCTTCACCGCGCCCAACACGCTCTCCTGCCTCGCCCATGTCTTCGAGGACGAAGGCGCGCTCGACAGGCTCGAAGCGTTCACCTCGCTCAACGGCTCGGCCTGGTACGGCCTGCCCGCCAACGAAACGAAGATCACGCTGGTGAAACGCGAGACACCCGTCAGCTATCCTGAGAAAATCGAAACCGGTGCCGGTCCGGTCACCGTCTTCGATCCGATGTTCCCGCTCCATTGGGAGGTAGAGGCTTGAGCCGAGTCGTATACGTCAATGGTGAATTCCTGCCCGAGGCCGCCGCGAAGATCTCCGTTTTCGACCGGGGCTTCCTGTTTGCCGATGCGGTCTACGAGGTGACGTCGGTCATTGACGGGAAGCTGGTCGACAGCGCGGCGCATCTGGCACGGCTGGCGCGCTCGCTCGCGGAACTGGGCATGGACATGCCGATGCCCGGCGAGGAGATCGAGGCGATCCAGCACGAACTCGTCAAGCGCAACGGACTCGACGAGGGCGGCATCTACCTGCAGGTCGGGCGCGGCGCGGCCGATCGGGATTTCGCCATGCCGAAAGGCGCGACGCAATCGGTCGTAATGTTCACGCAGGCCCGCAAGCTGGTCGACAATCCCACGGCGGAGCGCGGGATCAGCGTCATCACCGTCGAGGACATCCGCTGGCAGCGCCGCGACATCAAGACGGTGCAATTGCTGGCGCCCTCGCTCGCCAAGCAGGCGGCGCTCGACGCCGGCGCCGACGACGCCTGGCTCGTCGAGGATGGCCATGTCACCGAGGGCACCTCGAACAACGCGCATCTCGTGGTGGGCGGCAGGCTCGTCACAAGGCCGCTGTCGAACGCCATCCTGCACGGCATCACGCGACGCGCCATGCTGCGAATGGCCGAGGAAGACGGCATCGAAATCGAGGAGCGGACCTTCACCGTGGCCGAGGCGCAGGCCGCGCAGGAGGCGTTCATCACCTCGGCGACAAGTTTTGTCATGCCGGTGGTGAAGATCGACGGTAAGCCGGTGGGTGAAGGCAGGCCCGGACCGCTGACGAAGCGCCTGCGCGCACTCTACATCGAGGAAGCAAGGCGTTCATGACGCCGGACGATTTCCGCAAATGGTCGCACAGGGCCGCCGAATGGGGTGCCGATTATCGCGCCGGCCTGCGCGACCGACCGGTTCGCGCCCGCACCGCACCCGGCGAGATCGCCGCGCAAATTCCCGATACGCCACCCGAGGCGGCGGAGGCGATGGAAACGATCTTCACCGATTTCGAGAACATCGTCGTACCCGGCATGACGCATTGGCAACATCCGCGCTTCTTCGCTTATTTCCCGGCCAATGCCGCGCCGGTTTCCGTGGTCGCCGAATATCTGGTCTCCGCCATGGCGGCGCAATGCATGTTGTGGCAGACCTCGCCGGCGGCGACGGAGCTGGAGACGAAAAGCCTCGACTGGCTGCGCCAGGCACTCGGCCTGCCGGACAGCTTTTCCGGCGTTATCCAGGATTCGGCCTCTTCCGCGACGCTCGCCGCGATCCTCACCATGCGCGAGCGGGCGCTCGGCTGGCAGGGCAATGCGCAGGGTCTGGCCGCCCATGCGCCGGTGCGCGTCTATTGTTCCGGCGAGGTGCACACCTCGATCGACCGGGCAATCTGGGTCGCCGGCATCGGCCAGGACAATCTGGTGCGCGTGCCGACGCAGGGCGAACGCCGCGCGATGGACCCGGAGAAACTGGACGCTGCGATCCGCGCCGATCTCGACGCGGGGTTGAAGCCAGCCGGCATCGTCGCCAGCGTCGGCGGCACCTCGGTCGGCGGTACGGACGATGTCGCCGCAATCTGCGCTATCGCCCGGCGTCATGACCTTTATGTCCATGTCGACGCGGCATGGGCGGGCGCGGCGATGATCTGTTCGGAATTCCGCGAGATGTGGGCCGGCGTCGAGAACGCCCATTCGGTCGTGCTCAACCCGCACAAATGGCTCGGCGCGCAGTTCGACTGCACGGCGCATTATCTGCGCCAGCCCGAGGATCTGGTGCGCACGCTGGCCATCCGCCCCTCCTTCCTGGAAACACTGGGGCGCGACGGCGTTCTCAACTATTCGGAATGGTCGGTGCCGCTGGGTCGGCGTTTCCGCGCATTGAAGCTGTGGTTCCTGATCCGTGCGCACGGGCTCGAAGGGCTGCGCGCGATGATCCGCAACCATGTGGCCTGGTCGCGTCATCTTGCCGAAAGGCTGCGCGCGGAGCCCGATTTCGAGATCACGTCGGAGCCGGTGCTATCGCTGTTCAGTTTCCGTTACCGCCGCGACGGCGTGGACCTTGACGAACTCAATCGCCGGCTCGTCACCGCGATCAATGATGACGGGCGCATCTATCTCACGCAGACACAGCTCGACGGCCGGTTCGTCATCCGCTTCCAGGTCGGGCAGTTCGGGTGCGAGCAGGGCGATATCGACATCGCCTTCGACGCGATCACCGAAATCGCGCGATCGATATGATCCACGTCGTCATCCTCGGCCTTGTGCCGAGGATCTGATGAACCACCGGGATTCGTTGGATGCTCGGGAAAGGCCCGAGGATGACGAGCAAGGGGGCTCGCCAACCGCGTGAAGCGCGTAAGACGAAGTCGCCATGGCGGTTTTGAGGTATCGCCGAACTGCCGCGCGCTGTAGGAACGGGTTAGTTTGCCGGAGTAGCCATGTTTCTTTCCGTTTTCGACATCTACAAGATCGGTATCGGTCCGTCCTCGTCCCACACGATGGGGCCGATGAGCGCGGCGGCGCGTTTTCTCGACGAAATCGCCCATGGCGACTGGCCGCGTCCGCACGGTGCCGAGGTCGCAAGGCTTGAGGTCTCGCTGCACGGATCGCTGGCCTTTACAGGCATCGGCCATGCCTCCGACCGGGCCGTCATGCTGGGGCTGGCCGGCGAGCGTCCCGACACGGTCGATCCCGACCGCATGGAGGCCATCGTCGAGGCGATCAACCGAACCAAACAGGTGCAGCCGGAGGGCCACCCCGCCTATCGCTTCAACCCGGAGACCGACCTCGTCCTCGACCGCAAGACGCCGCTGCCAGGCCATGCCAACGGCATGCTGTTCTCGGCCTATGACAAGGACCGCCGGCTGCTGCTCAAGCGCGTCTATTTCTCCATCGGCGGCGGCTTCGTCGTCACGGATGGCGAGCTGGAGGCGATGAAGGCCAAGACCAATCCCCCGGCGCAAAAAGACGTACCCTACCCGTTCCGCCATGCCGCCGAGATGCTCGCCATGGCGGCGAAGTCCGGACTCTCGATTGCGGCGATGAAGCGCGCCAACGAGGAAGCGCACATGACGCGCGAGGAACTCGACGCCGGGCTCGACCGCATCTGGGCCTCGATGCGCGGTTCGATCGAACGCGGCATTTCGCGCGATGGCATCATGCCGGGCGGGCTGAACGTTCGCCGCCGGGCGCGTGCCGTGCACGACAAGCTGCAGGACGAGTGGAAGCAGAACCGGCGCAATCCGCTGCTCGCCAATGACTGGCTCGCCGTCTACGCCATGGCCGTCAACGAGGAGAACGCGTCGGGCGGCAAGATCGTCACCGCGCCGACCAATGGCGCGGCCGGCGTGGTGCCGGCGGTGCTGCGCTACTATCTGCATTTCCACGAGGATGCCGATGAAAAGGGCATCCGCGACTTCCTGCTGGCTTCAGCCGCCGTCGGCGGCATCATCAAGCACAACGCGTCGATCTCGGGCGCTGAAGTTGGCTGCCAGGGCGAGGTCGGCTCGGCCTCGGCCATGGCCGCGGCGGGGCTGGCGCAGGTGATGGGCGGCACGCCCGAACAGGTGGAAAACGCAGCCGAGATCGCGCTCGAACATCATCTCGGCATGACCTGCGACCCGGTCGCCGGCCTCGTGCAGGTGCCCTGCATCGAGCGCAACGCACTGGGCGCGGTCAAGGCCGTCACCGGTGCCTCGCTGGCGCTCAAGGGCGACGGCCAGCATTTCATGCCGCTCGACAATTGCATCGAGGCGATGCGCCAGACCGGCATCGACATGAACGAGCGCTACAAGGAAACCTCCGAGGGCGGACTTGCCAAGAACGTGCCGGTCAACGTGCCGGAATGCTGATCCTGAGTTGATCGGGTTGCCCTGAACGCACGAAACCCCGGCACCTTGCGGTGCGCGGGGCTTGGTACTGAGAGGGGAAGAGAGGCTTAGCGGCAGATCTCGCGGACCGAGGAAGAACGGTTGCCGAAGCGGTCTATCGCGACTTCTTCCTGCGTGAAGCAGCTCTGGACCTGGCGGAAGCCGACCTGCTGATGACCAAAGCCGTCATGGTGACGACGCTGGCCGAAGCGCGGGCTGCCAAACCCGTTGTGACGACGCTGCTGCACGACGACCGGACGCGGCTGGCTGGCATTGGCGCCAATGATCGCGCCGACGACGATGCCACCGACAATAGCCTTGGCAAGATCGGTCTTGGGACCGGCCTGAGCTGCCGTAGAGGTTGCAAGGGCCGAGCCGGAAAGAACGGCGACGGCGGTGAGGACTGCGAGTGCCTTGTTGCGAAGGTTGGTCATGTTCGTTTCTCCAGGTTTGTGGCCCTTGTTCCGGACTGTCAGTTCCGTGGGCATATTCGACTTCGGCACCATTGCCGCCATCGTGACCTGAAGATGGGGAGGCGATTTCCAGGCAGGTGTGCATTTTCGCTCTTCAAATGCACACGGTGCCGAAATATCTCATGAATTCAATTAACTAGTATCTTGACGAATAACCTTGCATGACCCTTGAACGGGCAAAACCGGCTTGAGGGACCACTCCAAACGCATCCGAAAGCCCCTTTTTCACACCGTCATCCTCGGGCCGTACCGGGCGAAGCCAGGGGACGTGACCCGGGGATCCATTGCGTTGCGCTTCAGGGCGGGACGCCTTGAGGCCTGTACTCGACCCGACATCACGGAATGGATCGTCGGGTCAGGCCCGACGATGACCACGTGACGGGGCGACGATATCGAGGGAAATCTCCCGCCCGAGCAGCGTTTTCACCCGCCCTCGAAGCCTTCCAGCACGCCGACGGCGTTGATACCGATCGCCTCGACCGCATAGCCGCCTTCCATGACGAACAGCGTCGGCAGGTTCAGCCGCGCAATGCGCTCGCCGATCTGCGGGAAATGCTCCGTCTGCAGCCGGAACTGGCTGATCGGGTCGCCCTGGAACGTGTCGACGCCGAGCGACACGACCAGCGCATCGGGCGCATAGGCGGCAATCTTGGCCCGCGCCTCCTCCAGCGCCTCGCACCAGCGCGCCCATTCGGTGCCGAGCGGCAGCGGGTAATTGTGGTTGAAGCCCTCGCCCTCGCCAGCCCCCTCTTCGTCGGCATGACCGAGGAAGTACGGGTATTCCTGCCTCGGGTCAGCATGCAGATTGATCACCTGCACGTCCGAGCGTTCGTAGAAGATCGCCTGCGTGCCATTACCATGGTGGTAGTCGACATCGAGGATCGACACGCGGCCCGACCCGGAATCGCGCAGGAATTGTGCGGCCGCCGCCGCATTGTTGATGAAACAATAGCCGCCCATCGCCGACGGTCCCGCATGGTGACCCGGCGGGCGGCACAGCGCGAAGGCGGCGCGCTCGCCGTCCCGGAGCAACGACGCTGCCGACAACGCGGTGTCGTAGGAGGATTTGATCGCCTCCCAGGTTCCGGCGACGAAGTTCGCGCCCGCATCGAAGGAGTAATAGCCGAGCAGCCCGTCGATATGGCTGGGCGGCACGTCGCGGCGCAGATCGCGCGCCGGCCAGACGAAGGGCATGGCGACCGGCGCCTTGCGCCCCTCCGCCTGCCAAAGCTCCCAGACGCGCGGCAGGAAATCGATATAGCCTTCGTCGTGAACGCGCCGGGCCTGGTCGAGATCATGGCTTGTCGGCGCAAGGATCGGCCCGAGCCTGACGGCCTCCACTTGCGCCCGGATGAATTCGGCGCGCTCCGGCTTTTCGAATCCCGGAACGACGACGCCCTCGGCCAGTTCGGTATGCCCGCTATGGCCCTTGTGGGCGGGTGAGTAGACGGTTTTCATGGGGCCCCTTAAGCAGTTTCGGCCTGAAGTTCGAATCCGGTCGCGGACCGCAATTCGTCGGCGAGCCGGCGACCGGTCTCGCGGTCCATCGCCACGAGCGGCGGGCGTACCACGGCCCAGTCTTCCTCGCCGTTCGCCAGCGCCAGAAGCCGCTTCTGCCCCGGAATGGGCGCATAGTCCTGCATCTTCAGCCGGAACGTCCTTGCGACAGCCATTGCCGCGCGCGCCTCTTCCTCGCGACTGGCATTGAACAGCTCGATGACCTCCGCGATGCCGGCGGCGTTGAGATTGGCGGTCGCGGTGATGCATCCCGGCGCGCCGAGCGCCAGCGCCTCGATGAGCGGCAGTTCCGATCCGGGATAGACGATCAGCCCGTCGATCCCCAGCAACGCCTTCGTGTTCTCCCAGTCACCGGAGGAATCCTTGATGCCGACGATCGTGTCCGGAAACGCCTCGCGCAGCCGGCGCACCAGTTCGACCGGCAGCCCGACGCCCGCCACCTGCGGGATGTGGTAGAGATAGATGGCGAGCCCCTCCGGTCCGACCATCTCGATCAGCTTGGCATAGTGCGCGAACAGCCCGTCATCGGGCACGTTCTTGTAATAGAAGGGCGGGAGCACCATCACGCCCGCCACACCGAGATCGACCGCATGCCGGCTCAGCCGTGCGGTGTCGGCAAGCGAGGTCAGCCCCGTGCCGACGATCAGTTTCTTCGGATCGACACCCGCCTCGACCAGCGCCTCGAGAAGCATCATGCGCTCGTCCATGCCGACGGACAGCGCCTCGCCCGTCGTACCGAAGGGAGCGAGCCCGGCGCAGCCCTCCGCCAGCAGGCGCCTGGCATGCGCGACATAGCGTTCCCTGTCGACACTCAGATCGGCATGGAACGGCGTCAGATTCGGCGCAATGACGCCGCGGATCACGGAATGGGACATGGAAAACCGCCTTCAAAACCCGTTTGCACCACTATGCGCGGCAATTAGGCGATGTCCAGCATGCAGGCAATGCCTCCCGTCATTCCGCCTTCGGCGCCCGGATGACCACCTTCTCCGGCAGCGGAATGAACTCGTCAGAGTCGCCGGGCGGCAGGCGGAAGCGCCCGTGTTCAAAGTCGCCCGTGCCCCAGGCATCCCGTGCCGCCTCGATCTTGTCGCGCGAGGAGGCGACGAAGTTCCACCAGACATAATGCGGCCCGGCCATGGTATCACCGCCGAGCAGCATCACCCGCGCACCCTGTTCGCCCGCCGTGAGCACGATCGGGTCGCCCGGCCGGAAGACGAGCATGCGGCCGCCCTCGAAACGCTGGCCGGCGATCTCGACGGATCCCTGAAGCACGTAGATGCCCCGGTCCTCGTGGTCGTCGGGCAATGGCAGTTTCGCGCCTGCTTCCAGCACGGCGTCACCGTAGAACATGCGGGTGAAGGTCGAGACCGGCGCACGCTCGCCATAGGCCTCGCCGAGGATGAGGCGGACCTGCTTGCCCTCGGCTTCGAGGTAGGGCAGCGCCTCGCGCGGGCTGTGCTCGAAACCGGCATTCATCTCCTCATGCGCCTCGGGCAGCGCCACCCAGGTCTGGATGCCGAACGCCTTGTGCGGATGAAGGCGCGTATCGCCGCCCGTGCGCTCCGAATGCGTGATGCCGTTGCCGGCGATCATCCAGTTGACCGCACCCGGTTCGATCACCTGGTCGGTGCCGAGCGAGTCGCGGTGGTGGAACGCGCCTTCGAAGAGATAGGTGACCGTGGCGAGCCCGATATGGGGATGCGGCCGCACGTCGATCCCCTGCCCCGTCAGAAACTCGACCGGCCCCATCTGGTCGAAGAAGATGAACGGCCCGACCATCTGGCGCGCCGGCGCCGGCAGGGCGCGGCGAACCTCGAAGCCGCCGATGTCGCGGGCACGCGGAATGATCTGGGTCTCGATGGAGTCGAGATTGCCGGCATCCGGACCCAATTCGGAACATTGCGGGTCGAGCGCAGGGTTCCAGCTCATTGCTCCGCTCCCTTCGGCTTGTCCTTGACCTTCATATGGCCGTCCAGCACGTCGGACCATTCGGGATGGCGTCGGAACTGGGCATTGGCGAACGGGCAGAGCGGCACAATGGCCTTGCCCGCCTGCCGCGCGTCAGCGACGACCCGCTCGACCAGCTTCAGCCCAACCCCCTTGCCGCGATAGAAATCGGGCACTTCGGTGTGATCGACGATGATTCTGGTCGCGCCTGCCTTGGAAAAAGTCAGGAAGGCCTCCGGTCCGCCATCTGCCGCATAAACGTAACGGCCCTTGGATTCACCGTCTTCCAGTCGGATGCCGTCACTCATCCCTTTGCCTCCTTGTTCGAGCAGCGCGCCTGTCGCGTCCACTGGTGCATCGCACCTCCCCAAGATGGGGCGGATCGGTACGCCGCGCCATGCACGCACCATCGCACGACCCGTTACACAGTGTCTCCACGCATTGAACGACACCATCGAACGCCATGACTGCCACCGTCTCGTCAATTCGTCCAAGGCGCGCGAATTGCGATTGCCAGCCGTGCTTTTTGCGCCAAATATGGGCGTCGGGAAGGAATGCCGTCGCCCGCGACGGCAGCTGTGGGGCTCCAACGCAACCATTCAGGGAGGAAGAACATGCAAGGACTGACCAGAAGAAACGTGCTCGTCGCCGCGTCGCTGGCGCTCGCCGTCGCATCCGCGCCGGCCGCCAAGGCGGATGAATTCATCAACGTGCTGACCGGCGGCACCTCGGGCGTCTACTACCCGCTCGGCACCGCGCTTTCGAAAATCTATGCCGACAACATCGAGGGCGTGCGCACGCAGGTCCAGTCGACCAAGGCGTCGGTGGAAAACGTCAATCTGCTGCAGCAGGGCCGCGGCGAGATCGCCTTCGCGCTCGGCGATACGGTCAAGGCCGCCTGGGAAGGCGACGAGACCGCCGGCTTCAAGGGCAAACTCGACAAGCTGCGCGGCATCGCCGCGATTTATCCCAACTATGTGCAGGTCGTCGCCTCGAAGGATTCCGGCATCACGACGTTCGAGGATCTGAAGGGCAAGAGCCTGTCGGTCGGCGCACCGGCTTCCGGCACCGAACTCAACGCGCGGCGCATCTTCGGCGCCATGGGCATGAGTTATGACGATCTCGGCCAGACCGAATACCTGCCCTTCGGCGAGTCGGTCGAACTGATGAAGAACCGCCAGCTCGACGCCACCCTGCAATCGGCCGGCCTCGGCGTCGCCTCGATCAAGGACCTCGCGGCCTCGATCCCGATCACCATGGTCGCCGTTCCCGCCGCCGTCGCCGAAACGCTCGGCGCGCCCTTCATCGCGCGCGTCATTCCGGCCGGCACCTATGAGGGCCAGACGGAAGACGTGCCGACGCTCGCCATCACCAACATCCTGGTGACCCATGCCGACGTCTCAGACGAGATGGCCTACCAGATGACCAAGCAGCTCTTCGAGCATCTCGACGAGATGGTCGCCACCCACGCCGCCGCCAAGGCGATCAGCGCGGAAAACGGCCCGAAGGGCATTCCGGTGCCGCTGCATCCCGGCGCAGAGCGCTACTACAAGGAAATGGGCCTGCTCTGAGGCCTGACTAGATGAAGGCGGTCGCGTCTGCCACGCGGCCGCCTTTCCCTTCCGGCCCATCATCAAACGGCCCGACATGACCAAGCCCGACGAAACGGTCCCGGTGGACGCCGAGCTGCAGGATCCGGCCCATGCTGGCTTCAGGCCCGGCTTCGAGGGCCGCCTGCTGTTCTGGATCGCCATTGCCTTCTCGCTGTTCCAGGTGGCGACCGCCGCGCATCTGCTGGTCCTGCCGAGCCAGATCATCCGCGCCTTCCATGTCGGCCTGCTCCTGCTGCTTGCCTTTCCGCTGATCGCCACAGCGCATGAATGGAAACCGCCGCTGCGTGCGCTCGCCTGGGGTTTCGCCGCCGCCGCCGTTGCCGTCGCGATCTACCAATATGTCGAATACAAGCCGCTGATCCTGCGCGCCGGTTTTCCGCTGACCAGCGACATCGTCTTTGGCGTCATCGCGCTGATCACGGTCTTCGCCGGCGCATGGCTGGTGATGGGACCCGCCCTGCCGATCATTTCCGGCCTGTTCCTCGCCTACTGCCTGTTCGGCCAGCACCTGCCCTCGCCGCTCAACCATCGCGGCTACGATTTCGAGCAGGTCATCGACCACATGGCCTATGGCACCGAGGGCATTTACGGCATCCCGATCTACGTCTCGTCGAGCTACATCTTCCTGTTCATCCTTTTCGGCGCCTTCCTCGAGCGCGCCGGCATGATCAAGCTGTTCACCGACGTCTCGCTCGGCTTCGTCGGCCACCGGCGCGGTGGCGCGGCCAAGGTCGCCGTCATCTCGTCCGGCCTGATGGGCACGATCTCCGGCTCGGGCGTCGCCAATGTCGTGACCACCGGCCAGTTCACCATTCCCCTGATGAAACGCTTCGGCTACCGCGCCGCCTTTGCCGGCGGCGTCGAGGCGACGTCCTCCATGGGCGGCCAGATCATGCCGCCTGTCATGGGTGCGGTCGCCTTCATCATGGCCGAGACGCTGGGCGTCGAATATTACGAGGTGGTCAAGGCCGCGATCATTCCGGCCCTGCTCTATTTCGCCTCCGCCTTCTGGATGGTGCACCTGGAGGCCGGCAAGCGCGGCCTCACCGGCCTGCCGAAGGACGAACTTCCCTCCGTCATGGGCGCGCTGAAAAAGGGTTGGTATCTGATCCTGCCGCTCGCCGTCCTCGTCTACCTGCTCTTCTCAGGCTATACGCCGCTCTTCGCCGGCACGGTCGGCCTTGCGCTCACCGTGCTGCTGATCCTGGGCGGCTCCGTCGCGCTCGGCCTGCCGGCCGGCGCCCTGCGCATCATCTTCTGGGTCGGTCTCGGCGTGGTCGCCGCCGCCTTCCTGCAATACGGCATCTACGTCATCGTCACGGCCGTCGCCGCGCTGGTCGCCGTGAATCTTTTTGTGAAGGGCGGCCGGGAAACCCTTGCCGCGACTCGCGATTCGCTGGCCGAGGGCGCACGCACCGCCCTGCCCGTCGGCGTTGCCTGCGCCATCGTCGGCATCATCATCGGCACCATGACGCTGACCGGCGCGGCCAATTCCTTCGGCCAGTTCATCGTCTCCGTCGGCGACAAGAGCCTGTTCCTCTCGCTGGTGCTGACCATGCTGACCTGCATCGTGCTCGGCATGGGCATCCCGACCATCCCGAATTACATCATCACCTCGTCCATCGCCGGCCCGGCACTGCTCTCGCTTGGCGTGCCGCTGATCGTCAGCCACATGTTCGTGTTCTATTTCGGCATCCTCGCCGACCTGACCCCGCCGGTGGCGCTCGCCTGCTTCGCCGCCGCGCCGATCGCGCGAGAAACGGGCCTCAGGATCGCCTTCGAGGCGATCAAGGTCTCGGCGGCCGGCTTCGTCATCCCCTTCATGGCGATCTACACGCCGGCCCTGATGTTGCAGGACGGCGGACCGCTCGCCGCCGAAATAGGCTACGTGCCCGCCGTCGCCTATATCGTGCTCAAGGCGACACTGGCCATCGGACTGTGGGGAGCTGCCGTGATCGGCTACCTGTCACGCCCCCTGTCGTGGCCGCAACGCGCGCTAGCCATGGTCGCTGCCTTCACGCTGGTCGCTGCCCTGCCGCTAACCGACGAGATCGGCTTCGCGCTGGTCGCGCTGTTTGTTGCATGGCTGCTGGTCGTCCGGCGCGCGAATCCCGAGCCGGTCGAAGACGCGGCGACGGAAACGCCGAAATGAGCGTATCCGAATGAGCGCACTGTGCGTGCTCGCGGCCGGCAAGACCACCATGATCGCCGCCACTGCCTTTACCCTGTCCTGGACGCATTCCGTCGAGAAGACCGAATGGCACGAAACATGGGCAGTGACCGCCAAGGGCCTGGTCGTCACCGAGGCCAGCGTAAAGGGTTCCGGCGCCGGCATGGACCCCGGCGAAGGCGCGCTACTGAAGGATGGCTGGTGGGTCTGGCAACCGAAACTTCCGCCCGTGCCGCATCTGGCGCTCGCCGCTTCCGGTGCGACCCTCTCGCCCTGGACGCTGTGCGCCGGCGACAAATGCCTGACCCTGGGTGAAAAGCCGGGCGAGACCGTAATGGTCGCTCCATGTGAATGAGGAAGGTGCGAATGTGGAGGCTCAGCCCGTTGGCTGGCCCATCTCGTCGAGCAGCGCGACGAACCAGTCTTCCTCCGGGTCGAATTTCTTGCCGCCGCCGATGCGTTCCAGCTCGATCGCCCTGAGCTTGTCGCCCTGCTCGATGTCATGGCCGATCAGGCCTGCCGTGCCTTCAAGTCCGCATTCGCACGCCATCTGCGCCATCTGTTCGATCAGTTCGCGGTCGCGCGCATTGGCTGCCGCAGAACGCGCGAAATAGCCCGATTTCTGCACCAGCGTCCGCTCCGCGCCGATCAGCGCGGCCAGCCGCTTGCCGAGCCATGCCCCGACATTGACCTTGTCGAGCGCGACATGGCCGAAGGCGTCGCGTTGCACCTCCTCGCCCTGCGCGCGCATCTCCTCGACGATGCGCGAGGCGTTCGCCCCCTCGCTGACGAAAACCGAGACGGCGCCCTTTTCCGCCATGACCGCTTTCAGGCGTTCGCCCTCGGCGGCGATGTCGAAGGGCGCTTCCGGCACATACACCGCGTCGATGGCGAGATGGCTCATCGGCAGGTTGAAGTCGGGCAGATAGTCGCCCTCTTCCAGACGCGCACGATAGGCGCGCGCGGTCGCCGCCGTCAGCCAGCCGCTGTTGCGGCCCATCACCTCGTGCACCAGCAGCGTCTTCGGCGAGGCGCAGCGCTCATGGCCGAAATTGCCGAAAAAGATTGCGCCCTGCTCGGCCGCCGTCAGCGCGCCGAGCGACTGGCGCACCGGCACGATGTCGTTGTCGACCGTCTTGGGCAGGCCGACCACGGTCAGCCTGTAGCCGTTCTCGCCGAGATAACGCGCCAGTTCCGCCGCCGTCGTCGACGTGTCGTCGCCGCCGATCGTGTGCAGGATCGTTACTTCGTCGCGCGCCAGCTGTTCGGCGGCGACCTGGAACGGGTCCTGCCCTTCCCCGACGAGACCGCGTCTGGTGCAATCGGCAGCATTGGAAAGCTTCACACGGCTGTTGCCAAGCGGCGAACCGCCATGGCTGTGCAGCACGTGGGCACGCTCGCGCACGCGCTTCGTCACCTCGATCGACCGCCCCGCCAGCAGGCCGGCATAGCCGTCGAGATAGCCGATCAGGGCGATCTCCGGGTTGAGCCGCGTATAGCCGGCGATCAAATCGGCAACGGCGGAGGAAAGGCATGGTGCCAGCCCCCCGGCCGTGAGCATTGCGACCTTGTACTTCGTCATCGTTCCATCGGGCCGGGTTGCGTCAGTTCCGGTTAACCTGATCGTTATTGCCGGATCGTATGAGCTTGTCAGTAACACACAGGCTGTGCCCGGTTTCAAGTTCAACCGGAGAATGTCTTGAAATGGTCATGCTGCAGTGCAACATAGGCCGGGAAGTTATCATGGCGCCGCATCCGGGAAGGCAATGCCGCGCCGCATGAAAGATGTGATTGCGCCATGACGATCAGAAATCTCGACAAGGCATTCAGCCCCGAATCCGTGGCGATCATCGGCGGTTCGCAGCGCGAGGGATCGGTCGGAAACGTCGTCCTGAAGAATGTGCTCGAAGGTGGCTTTCCTGGCAGTGTCTGGCCGGTCAATCCGAAATACCGTTTCGCCCACGGCGTCGAATGCTACCCTTCGATTCCCGACCTGCCGGCCGCGCCGGATCTTGCCATCGTCGTCACGCCGGCGGCGACGGTGCCGCAGATCGTCGCCGAACTCGCCGAAAAGGGTACCCGCGCCGCCGTGGTGCTGAGTGCCGGCATCAACGACGACAACGGGCTGCGCCAGCAGATGCTCGACGCCGCACGTCCGCATCTCTTCCGCATCATCGGCCCGAACGTGGTCGGCCTCATCCTGCCGCCCGCGAAGCTCAATGCGAGTTTCGCCCACATGAATGCGAATCCGGGTGGCCTCGCCCTGATCTCGCAATCGGGCGCGATCGTCACCTCCGTCATCGACTGGGCCGCAGACAAGCAGATCGGCTTTTCGTCGCTGATCTCGCTCGGCGACCAAGCCGACGTCGATGTCGGCGACTGCCTCGACATGCTGGCCAATGACGGCCACACCCGCGCCATCCTGATGTATCTGGAATCGGTGCCCAATCCGCGCAAGTTCATCACCGCGGCGCGCGCTGCCTCCAGGCTCAAGCCCGTCATCGCCATCAAGGCCGGCCGCCACGAACAGGCCGCCAAGGCCGCCGCCACCCATACGGGCGCGCTGGCCGGCATGGACGCGGCCGTCGACGCCGCGCTGACCCGCGCCGGCGTGCTGCGCGTGACCTATCTGGAAGAACTGTTCGACGCCGCGGAGATCACCTCGCGCTTCCGCCCGCAGGAGCGCTCGCGCCTTGCCATCGTGACCAATGGCGGCGGCGCCGGCGTGCTCGCCGTCGACCAGCTCGCCGACACCGCCGGCCAGCTGGCAGAGCTTTCGCCGCAGACCTACGAGGCGCTGAACGCCGCGCTACCCGCAACCTGGTCGCACGCCAACCCGATCGACATTATCGGCGACGCGCCGCCCGAGCGCTATGCGGCCGCCGTTTCGGCCGCCGCAGCCGACGAGAATGTCGACGCCGTCCTCGTCATGAACTGCCCGACCGCGCTGGCCTCGCCCATCGACGCCGCGAGAGCCGTTGCCGGCCTTGCCGACAAGGGCCGCATCGCCGGCAAGCCGGTGCTCGCCTGCTGGCTCGGCGACCACACCGCGCGCGCGGCCCGCGCCGAATTGCAGAAGGCCGGCATCGCCAGCCTGGAGACCCCCGGCGATGCCATTGCCGCCTATGATTTCATGTCGCGCTGGTCGCGCGCCCAGGCCGCGTTGAGCCGGGTGCCGGAAAGTGGCGCCGACGACATCACCGGCCAGCGCGCCGTCGTGCGCCGCATCCTCAGAAAAGCCGCCGACGAAGGCCGCACCATGCTGAGCGAGGGCGAAGCCAAGGAAACGCTCGCCGCCTATGGCATCGCGGTGCCGAAAATGCTCGTCGCCTCCGACATCGACGATGTGGAAAAGAAGGCCGAGGCCCTGTTCGACGAGACGGACAAGCTGGTCATCAAGCTCGTCTCGCCCGATGTCTCGCACAAATCCGACATCGGCGGCGTCGTTCTCAACGTTCACTCGCCGGCCGAGGCCCGCGCGGCGGCATGGGGCATCGCCAAGCGCTTCAAGGAGGCCTATCCCGAGGGCCGTCTGGAAGGCTTCGCCGTCCAGCCCATGATCACTCGCAACCACGCGATCGAAACGCTGATCGGCCTTGCGCGCGATCCCGTGTTCGGCCCTGTCATCATGTTCGGCGCTGGTGGCACCGCCGTCGAGGTGCTGCGCGACACCGCCATGGCCCTGCCGCCGCTCGACGACGTGCTGGCGCGTTCGTTGATCTCGCGCACCCGCATCGGCCGCCTGCTCGAGGGCTATCGCGACGTCCCGCCGGCCGACATTCCGGCACTGGTCGCCGCACTCCAGGGGCTGTCGCAGCTCATCGTCGACTTCCCGGCGATCCAGAGCCTCGATGCCAACCCGGTGCTCGCCAACGCCACCGGCATCATCGCGCTCGACGCACGCGTCACCATCGATATAACGCGCGTCGACGAGCCCGGCCCGAACAAGGACCTGCCTGTCCGGCCCTGGCCGTCGCAATGGCGTCGCACCATCCAGCCCGATGGCATGATGTTCGACATCCGCCCGATCGCGCCCGCCGATATCCGGCTCTACCCGGCCTTCTTCGACAAGGTCTCGCAGGAGGACATCCGCCTGCGCTTCCTGTCGCCGCGCCGCCATTTCGACGACGCCATGCTCAAGCGCCTGACCCAGATTGACTATGAGCGCGAAATGGCCTTCCTCGCCCTGCCCGCCGGCAAGGAGGAGATCGCCGGCATCGCGCGCCTGTCGGCCGACCCGGACCGGCGCACGGCCGAATACGGCCTGCTTATCCGCTCCGACCTGCAGGGCCACGGCCTCGGCCGCGCCCTGTTGGAACTGCTGATCGAATATGCCCACGCCGAGAAGGTCGGAATCATCGAGGGGCACGTCCTGTCGGAAAACCGCAAGATGCTGGCGCTGTGCCGCGAACTGGGCTTCAGGATCGATTCAATCACCGATGAACCGGGCGTGAGCCTGGTGACGATCGATGTGGACAAGCCATCCAGATAAGCCAGCTTGCAGCACGTTAGCGCCGTAACTCACGCTCTGTCGAAAAGCTCGCGCGAATGCCGAAATCGCGCCGCAACCTCAAATGCCTTGGCTTGCGCGCCAATTGATCCCTAATATGCGCCGATGGAGGTTCGGCATGGCGCGCAGGCTCGCAGCGATATTGGCCGCTGACGTCGTAGGCTATTCAAGGCTTATGGCGGAGGACGAGGCCGGGACGCTCGCGACCCTGAAGGCACATCGCCGCGATGTCTTCGATCCTGAAATATCCCGCCGTGGCGGACGCATCGTCAAGCTGATGGGCGATGGCGCGCTGGTCGAGTTCGGCTCCGTCGTGGACGCGGTGGAAAGCGCGCTGGCGATCCAGCGTGCGCTTGCGCGCGAAGGTGGGCCGATCGCGCTGCGCATCGGCATCAATCTCGGCGACGTGATCATCGAGGGCGACGATATCTATGGCGACGGCGTCAATGTCGCCGCCAGGCTGGAACAGATAGCCGATCCCGGCAGCGTTCTGGTATCGGACGATGTCTGCCGGCATTCGCGCGGCAAGGTCGACGCGACTTTCGAGGATCTCGGCGAGCAGCAGCTCAAGAACATCGAGCAACCTGTCAGGGTCTGGCGCTGGAGTTTCGGCACCGGTCAGCATGCGAAAACGACGCCCGGATCGGCGAATGACCAGCCCCTGGCCCTGCCCGACAAGCCTTCCATCGCCGTATTGCCCTTCGATAACATGTCGAACGACGCCGACCAGGACTATTTCGCCGACGGGGTGGTCGAGGCGCTGACGGCGGCGCTCAGCCGGATCCGAACCTTCTTCGTCATCGCCCGCAACTCCGCCTTCACCTACAAGGGCACACAGACCGACGTGCGCGAGATCGGCCGCGAACTGGGCGTCCAGTATGTTCTGGAAGGCAGCGTGCAGCGCGCGGGCGACAAGCTCAGGATTACCGTCCAGCTGATCGAGACCGAGAGTGGCGCCCATGTCTGGGCCGAGAAATATGACGGCTCCCTCGACGACATTTTCGACCTCCAGGACCGGATCACGGAGCAGGTCGCAGGCGCCCTGCAGCCGTCCATAAGGCTGGCCGAAATCGACCGGATCGGGCGCAAGAGGCCACAGGACTTCGGCGCTTACGACCACACCATGCGCGCCTTCAAGCATGTCTGGGTGCTGGAAAAGGACGAGGCCGCAAAGGCTCTGTCGCTGCTGGGCCAGGCGCTTGAGATCGAGCCGGACTACCCGCTGGCCCTTGCCCTGTCGGCCTGGTGCCACGCGCAGAGTTCCGTCTACAACTGGGTCTCCGAGATAAGCGCGGCGAAGGCGACCGCGCTCGAACTGGCCGAAAAAGCCGCCGATCTCTCCGCCGACGACCCGCTCATCCTCACCGTGCTCGGCGCGGTACATACCTTCGTCAGCAATTTCGGCGCGGCCCGCGTCCTGCTCCAGCGCGCGGTGTCGCTCGACCCGAATTCGGCCTGGGCATGGAGCAGGCTGGCCTGGCTCGACGTCTATACCGACCGGTCGGAGGAGGCGATCGAGAAGTTCGACCGTTCGATCCGCCTGAGCCCGCTGGACCCGATGAATTTCAACAATTTCGTCGGCCGGGCCGCAGCGTTTCAGGTCGCCGGTAACGACAACGCGGCAGCCGAAGGCTTCCTCAGAGCGCTCAACGAGCGGCCAAACGCAATGTGGATCCATCGCAATCTCGCGCCAGCGCTGCTCGGCGCCGGTCGGAAGGACGAGGCCTATGCCTCGCGGGATGCGCTGATGAAGGCCTATCCGGAAATGACGATCGCCCGCTTCAAGGAAGCCATGGTCTTTTCGCCGGCCACGCTGGAACGGATCGGCGGCCAGTTGCGCGAACTGGGCATACCGGACGGCTAGACCGGCGTCGCGTCAGCCATCCGCGCCGATCATCGCCGCCGCCTTTTCTGCAATCATGATCGTCGGCGCGTTGGTGTTGCCACCGATCAGCGTCGGCATCACCGAGGCGTCAACCACGCGCAACCCCTCCATGCCATGCACCCGCAATTGCGGATCGACAACCGCCGTTGAATCGGTGCCCATCTTGCAGGTGCCTACGGGGTGATAGATCGTGTCGGCGCGGGCGCGGATGTGGTCCATCAGCGCCGCATCGTCCTCCTCGCCGGTCAGGTAGAATTCCTTGTGGCGATAGCGCGCAAGTGCCGGTGCATCGAGAATGCGACGCGCATGTTTCACGCCCCTGAGCAGCGTTTCGCCGTCGCGCTCGTCAGACAGGAAGTTGGGATCGATGCGCGGCGCGGCCAGCGGATCGGCGCTGGCGAGGCCGACACTGCCCCGCGAATGCGGCCGCAACACGCAGACATGGCATGAATAGCCATAGCCCGGATGCAGCTTGCGCATGTGGTCGTCGACGGCGCCGACGACGAAATGCAGCTGAATGTCGGGCCGCGCCAGAGCCGGATCGGTCTTCAGGAAGGCTCCCGCTTCCGCGCTCGGCGTGGTGAGCATGCCGGTGCCGTCGCGCCGCCATTGGGCGATGGCACGGATCAGATTGACCGTGCCCGCCGCACCGATGCCGACCAGATCGGTCTCGCGCGTCTTCCACAACAGGATGAAGTCGAGATGGTCCTGCAAATTCTGCCCGACGCCGGGTAATTCGTGCACGACCTCCATGCCGTGACGCTTCAGTTCTGCGCCCGGCCCGATGCCGGACAGCATGAGGAGCTGCGGCGAGTTGAACGCCCCGCCACTCAGGACTACCTCGCGCCGCGCCTTGACGAATTTCTCCTGCCTGCCCTGCCGATAATGCACGCCCGTGACGCGCTTGCCGGCGATGTCGAGCCGCGTCGCCTGCGCCCTGGTGATCACCTTGAGATTGCGCCGGTTCATCACCGGATGCAGATAGGCCGCCGCCGCCGAGCACCGCTCGCCCTTGTGTTCGCCGTCGAAGAACTGCGTGACCTGGAACTTTCCGGCCCCCTCCTGCTCAGGCCCGTTGAAATCCTCGTTCAGCCGCACCTGGCTTTCCGCGCAGGCTTCGAGAAAGGCCTGCGTGATAGGCCTTGGGCTGGGCTGGTCGCCGACCTGCAACGGTCCGCCGTCTCCATGCAACTTCCCGCCGCCGCGCACATTGCGTTCTGCACTCCGGAAATGCGGCAGCACGTCCTTCCACGCCCAGCCCTTGCAGCCGGCCGCCGCCCAGTCGTCATAGTCCGACGGGTGGCCGCGCACATAGAGCATGGCATTGATCGCGCTCGACCCGCCCTGCGCCTTGCCGCGCGGCTGATAGCCCTGGCGGCCGTTCAGGCCCGCCTGCGGCACGGTTTTGAAGGCCCAGTTGTTGATCCTCGGTCTTCCCGGCAGCATGGCGGCCACGCCGAGCGGCGCGCGGATGAATATGTCCTTGCCCTCGCCACCCGCCTCGATCAGGCAGACCGTAACGGATGCATTCTCGCTCAGCCGCGCGGCCAGCGCCGAACCCGCCGACCCGCCGCCGACGATCACGTAATCGAATTCCATGGCGTTCCTCCCGCCCGGCCTCCCCGCCGGACCTGGCGTCTGCTTTCGGCAGGCGCATCACGGATCAAGCAGCGCCGAGCGCGGTGGTGTCAATGCCCAATCGATACGCGGGTTTCGCATAGCGCAATGTGGAGGGGTCGACTTGAAAGGCCGGCACCGGACAGTATGTTGGGGGTCAACGTCCATATGTTGCGGCGTCCCGCAATGCCATCGTCCCTTCCTTCCGGACCATTTTCATCGATAAAGGCTAACTCATGTCACTGAAACTGAAGATCATCATCGGCAGCACACGACCCGGACGGAAAGGCCCCATTGTCGCCGAATGGGTCAATGAATTCGCCAGGGAGTTTGGCAAGTTCGAAGTGGAACTCATCGATCTCGCCGAGCTGGACCTTCCCCTGCTGGACGAACCCAACCATCCCTCGATGCAGAACTACCAGCACGATCATACGAAACGCTGGAGCGCGATCGTGGATGAAGCCGACGCCTTCGTCTTCGTCACACCCGAATATGATTTCTTCCCGCCCGCCTCGCTGATCAACGCCATCCAGTGCGTTCTCAAGGAATGGAAATACAAGCCGGCCGCCTTCGTAAGCTATGGCGGCGTTTCGGGCGGCCTGCGCGCGATGCAGGAACTGCGGTTGCTGTTCGGCAATGTCGGCGGTGTCGCCCTGTCACAATCCGTGCCGATGCCCTTCTTCACCCAGTTCATCGGCGACGATGGCAAGTTCAAGCCGAACGAACCGATGCTGGAAGGCATCAAGGGCGTGTTCGGCGAACTGCATAAATGGGCGACGGCGCTGCAACCGATGCGCAAGCCCGCATAAGGGCAGGATCGGCTACTGGGCGAGGCTGCGAAGGTCGATCCTGAAATCAGCCTCCAGTCCGCCTGGCAGGAAGCGGCGCTCGACACCGCCCGTGCCGTTGATCCCGAGATCGATCAGGCGCGAGCCGAATCCCCTGTTCGCCGACGGCGTCACCATCGGCCCGTCTAACTCGCGCCATCGCATGACGAACGAGTTGTCGGCTGTCTCCCACTCGAGATTGAGCCGGCCGTTCGGCGCCTGCAGGGCGCCATGCTTGATCGCGTTCGTGGTAAGCTCGTGAAGGATCATCGCGATCGAGATCGTCGTCTGGGGACCAATTTCCAGATTTGGTCCACGATGATCTATCCGGTCGGAAAGCCCCAGCGTCTGGAAGGTCGTCCGGATGAGATCCTCCAGCGAGCCGGCAGACCAGTTGCGCTGGATCAGCACGTCATGGGCACCACCCATCGCAACGATGCGCTGACGGAACTTGTCGAGCGCATCGCGCTCGGTAATGCCTTTCAGCGTCTGGCTGGCAAGCGACTGCACCATGGCGAGCGTGTTCTTCAGCCGATGCCCTAGTTCCGCGGCGAGGATTTCCAGATGCGCCTGCGTCTGCACGGTGGAGGTGGTCTCGACGACCGTATCCATCATGCCGGCGACCGAGCCGTCGGCAAGGCGGATGGGGCTGTAGCAGAAGGTGAACCAGGCCTTTTCGAGCTGTCCGTTGCGGTTCACTTCCAGCGGAAAATCCTCGATAAACGTAGCCTTGCCCTCGAAGGCGCGCTCCGCGATCGGGCCGATTTCATGCCAGGCTTCCGCCCAGACCTCGGCGAACGACCTGCCCAACGCCTCCGGTTTCTGGCCGAGGATCGGCCTGAAGCCGTCATTATAGATCGTGACAAGGCCCTCCCCCCAGACAATGGCGCAGGGGAAGTGCGACCCCAGAACGAGGCTGACGGTGGATTTCAGCTCCGCCGGCCAGGTTTCGATCGGACCTAGCGGGGTCGAAGCCCAGTCATGTTCGCGAACCATGCCCGCCATGACGCCTTCGCCTGCGACGAAGGGAGCGGGGGCGGGTGTTAGCAGATCCAAGATCCTACTCCTGACATCGCCTCGCGACGGTGCGCGGGTGCGCCCGCCGATCGGCAACTTCTACCCCCATGAAACGCTGATAGCCTCACGCTTTGGCGAGCACGTCAATAATATTTGACATGTCGGACAGGAGAATCGCGATTCATTCAGCCGCGATTCTGGCGCAGCATCGACAGATTGCGCGTCACGCTCTCGACCGTCCGCTCGATCTCTGCGGCCGTGTTGTAGTTCGCGATACCGATCCGCACGACACCGTCGGCCGCATCGATGCCGAGTTGATGGACCACGCCCCAGGCGTAATTGTGGCCCGCCCAGCAGAAAATGCCCTCGGCGTTCATCAGGTCGACCAACGATTTCGGCGCGATCCCGTCGACCGTGAACGACACGGTCGGCACGCGTTCGGAAAGCCTCGCGCGATCGGTGATCCCGCGAATGCGCAGCCCGTCGATGTCGGCAATGCCGTCGATCAAGTGTTGCGCCAGCGGGTTTTCATGGGCCGTGGACGCAGCGAATGCGGCAAGGATCTTCTCCCGCCGCGATACACCTGTCCCGGCATGGCCACCGGCCATCACGCCCAGTTCAGCGAAATGCCCGACCGTGGCGGTCAGCCCCGCCAGCAATTCGATCTGAGCCGTGCCGGTCTCGAAACGGCCGGGCATCGCATTGGACGAACAGACGAGCTTGTAGGGTGTCAGCGCCTCCAGCACATCACGCCGGCCCCAGATCACGCCAAGATGCGGCCCGAAAAACTTGTAGGACGAACAGGCTAGAAAATCCGCGCCAAGACCTGAGACATCGATGGCGCCATGCGGTGCGAACTGCACCGCGTCGACGAAGACGAGCGCACCGGCCTCCCTGGCGATAGCTGCCAGTTCGTGCAAGCGGTTGATCGAGCCGGTCAGGTTGGACGCATAGCCGAGCGCCACCAGCCTCGTCTTCTCGTTGACCGCCGCCGCCAGATCATCCGGCTCGACCTGCCAGCTGTCTTCGTTGAAGGCGACGTGGCGCACCGTCACGCCCTTGTCCTCGGCCGCCTGCACCCATGGCCCGACATTGCCCTCATGATCCATCTGGGTCACGACAATCTCGTCGCCCTCGCCCCAGCCGCGCGCCAGCGTGCGCGACAGATGATAGGTCAGCGTCGTCATGTTCGGGCCGATGATGATCTCCTCGCCCGACGCCGCACCAAGGAAATCAGCCATCGCCGCATGCGCCTCGGCGACAATCGCTGTTGACTCTACGGTTGTCGCAAAGCCGCCGCCCAGATTGGCGTTGTGATTCAGAATTGCGTCGTGGATTGCATCGGCGACGCTGAGCGGCACCTGCGTGCCGGCCGGATTGTCGAGATAGATCACCTCCTGCCCGTTCATCTGCCGGCTCAGCGAGGGAAACAGCCGCCTTGCGGCATCGATGGGAAAGGTCATGGCATAGCCCCGTCAGTTGCCCGTCTCGTAGGCGAGGATCGCGCCGGCCAGGTCTTCCAGCGCCGCGCCGACAGATTTGAACGCCGTGATTTCCTGGTCCGATGTCCGCCCCGACTTTTCGCCGCGCGTCATTTCGGACAGTTCCGACACGATGTCAGTTTCCTTCAGCGCGCCGGATTGCAACGCCAGCACGATGTCGCCGGCTTCCTTGGTCGCACCGGCGCGCGTATCGACGAAAACGCTGGCGCGCCGCATCGCTTCATCATCGCTTTCGCGCATCTTGGGCGTAAAAGCACCAACCAGGTCGAGATGGACGCCAGGCTTAAGCCATTCGCCCTTGACGATCGGCTCGCTGGAAAGCGTCGCGCAGGAAACGATGTCGGCCTCGCCGGCCGCCACTTCCAGATCGTTCGCCGCCTCCGCCTCGAAACCGGCTGCAGCGGCCTTTTCCGCGATCGCCTCGGCCTTTTCACGCGACCTTCCCCAGATCGTGACCCAGCGGATCGGGCGAACCGCGGCATGCGCCTCGACGAGATTGAGCGCCAGCCGCCCGGTCCCGACGACCAGCAGATGGCCGGCATCCTTGCGCGCGAGATAGTCCGCCGCGAGCGCCGAAGCCGCCGCCGTGCGCCGCGCCGTCAGTTCGCCACCATCGACCATGGCCAGCACCTCGCCCGTCGCCGCCGACAGAAGGACATAGGCCGCGTTGACGGCTGCTTTGCCCCGCGCCGAATTGCCGGGAAACACGGTCGCGATCTTCACGCCCATGAAGGCACCGCTCTGCCATGCGGGCATCAGCAGCAGCGTGGCGTCCGGTTCGCCCGGCACGCTGACACCGTGATGATGTCGAACCGGCATCTCGCAGCCTTCGGCGAACATCGCGCGCAGCGCCTCGACCAGCGCCTTCATCGGCAGCGCGTTGTGGGTCTCGCTTTCGTTCAGAACCAGCATTGCCCCAGTCCTCTCCCCTTGATCTTCATGCAGGACCGGGCGCGACAGCCCGGAGCGACACCATACACGGCGAGACTTCGCTTGCCACGCCGACGCGACATCGCATCATCGCCATTACGACACCGGCAAGGCGCCGCCGGCCTCCGCGCGTTCGGCGATGTAGTCGTCGAGCACGCCCTTGCGCTCCACGGCCGTGGATGGCGGCGTGAAGCCTTCCACGATGTCGCGCCAGACCGCCGTTGCCCGCTCGCTCGCCGTCTGAGAACCGGCCGCAGTCCAGTTGCCGAAATTCGACCAGTCAGCCACCAGCGGCTCGTAGAAGGCGGTGCGGTAGCGGCTCATCGTGTGCGCGGCGGAGAAGAAATGCCCGCCCGGCTGCACCTCGGCAATGGCGTCGAAGCCGATCGCATCGTCGTCGCCAGGCACTGGCTTGCACAGTTCGGCGACCATCTGCAGCACCTCGATGTCGACGATCATCTTTTCGAGCGAAACGGCGAGCCCGCCCTCGATCCAGCCGGCAGCATGGACCAGCATGTTGCAGCCGCCCAGGATGGCGCCCCACATCGCCATCTGCGTCTCGTTGGCCGCCTGCGCGTCGACCGCGTTCGACGCCGTGCCGCCGCCGCCGCGCCAGGGCAGGCCGATATGGCGCGCCAACTGCCCTGCCCCCAGCGCCGAGGTGAAATGCTCAGGCGTGCCGAAGGCCGGCGCGCCCGACTTCATGCCGACGGATGAGGCGAAACTGCCATAAAGCACCGGCGCCCCGGCGCGCACGAGCTGCGCCAGCGCGATCCCGGCCAGCGCCTCCGCATGCTGCAGGGTGAGCGCCCCGGCGATGGTGATCGGCGCCATCGCGCCAGCCAGGCAGAATGGCGTGATGATCGAAATCTGCCCCCATTCGGCGAAATCGATGATGCCCTGCGCCATCGGGATGTCGAGCTGACGCGGCGAATTGGTGTTGATCACCGTGTAGGTGTGCGGCGTCGCGCGGAAGGCTTCCTCGCTGTGACCATAGGCCAGCCGCAGCATCTCGAAGCCTTCCAGCACCTGCGGCGTGCCACGCGCATAGACGAAGGGCAGCTTGTCGGAGGTCTCCACCTGCACCTTCGTCATGGCGTAGTGGCGCAGTTCGACCGGCACGTCCTGCGGCTCGACCGAGGCCGTCATGGTGTGCATGACGTCGAAATGCTGGCTGATCTTCGCAATGGCCGTGAAATCGGCAAGGCCGGCCGGACGGCGCCCGCCGACCCGGTCGGTAACGTTCGGCGCGCCAGCGCCCGACATGAAGGTCAGCGCGCCTTCCTCGTAGACGAGGTCGCGATCGGCCGAAGGCGCGTGGGCATGGATCGATTTCGGGGCGCTGGCCAGTGCGTGCTCGACGATGTCGCGACCGATGCGCACCATCATCGTGTCCTCGTCCACCAGCGCGCCGGCGCTGGCGAAGCGCTGCCGAGCTTCGGGTAGCAGCACCTTGATACCGAGTTCCTCCAGCACCCGGAGCGCGGCATCGTGGATCGCTGCAACCCGGTCATCGGTGAAGGCCGGCTGCGGCCGGAACGGATTGATCAGCCGGCGGTAATCCGTCTCCCTTCTCGGAGCATCCGCCCTGCTTCGTCGCGCCCGTCTTCGCTCAGGCGTTGCCCCATCCATCACCCGTCTCCGTTTCTTTCGTCGTCCGCCTGGCCCCACGCGGCCACCAACCGAAACCGACACGAAAACCGCGCATGACGCAAGAACGGCGCGACCATGAGGGCCGCGCCGCGTGTGTGGTATTGTACCAGTTGGTGCCGGGATCAGCCGATCTCCGGCACCTGC